>NZ_CP128361.1:2758590-3065100 GCF_030345075.1 Solwaraspora sp. WMMA2065 | reverse complement strand
CGCCTCGGTCTGGGAAGGCCTGCGGTTCCTCGGCACCCGGCCGAACGTGCGGATGACGTTCCTGGTCGACCTGGCGGCGATGGTGCTGGCCATGCCCCGGGTGCTGTTCCCGGCGATCGGCGCGACCGCGCTCGGCGGCGGGGCCACCACGGTGGGGCTGCTCACTGCCGGCATCGCCGGCGGCACCCTGGCGGCGAGCCTGCTCTCCGGGCCGCTGGGTGCGGTGCGCCGGCAGGGCCTGGCGGTGCTGGTGTCGGTGGCCGGCTGGGCGGTGGCGATCACCGTGTTCGGGCTGATCGTCGTGGCGGCGCCGGGGCCGGCACCGGGCGGTGGTGCGCATCCGCTGCTGTGGGCGGCGGTGGCGGTGCTGCTGCTGGCCGGCGCGGCAGACGCGGTCAGCTCGGTGTTCCGGATGACGATCCTGCAGGCGGCGACGCCGGACGCGCTGCGCGGTCGGCTGCAGGGGGTGTTCATCGTGGTGGTCGCCGGTGGCCCGCAGCTGGGCCAGTTGGTGCTCGGCGTCACCGCGCAGCTGACCGGTGAGGCGGTCGCGGCGGTCGCCGGTGGCCTGGCCTGCCTGGTGGTGCTGGCGGCGCTGGCCCGCCACCAGCCGACGTTCGCCCACTACGACGCCCGCGATCCCACTCCGTGAACGACCGTCCGGCACCGGGCACAATGGTCTGCGCCGACCCGAGGGTCCGCACCGGCGAACACCCCCGCCGGTTCACCCCAGCGCCGAAGGAGCCGCTTCGATGGACAGATTCGCCGACCGGGTCGCCCTGGTCACCGGAGCCGCGCAGGGTATCGGGGCAGCCACCGCCCGGCGGTTGGCCGCCGAGGGCGCCACGGTGGCGGTGGTCGACCTGACCGCCGAGCGGGCCGGTCCGGTGGTCGACGAGATCGTCGCGGCCGGCGGCAGCGCGGTCGCGGTCGGCTGTGACGTGACCGACCCGGTCGCCGTCGACGCGATGGTCGACCAGACGGTCGCCGCGCACGGGCGGCTCGACATCCTGGTCAACAACGCCGGGATCACCCGGGACAACCTGCTGTTCCGAATGCCGGCCGACGACTGGGACGCGGTGCTGCGCACCAACCTGTCCAGCATGTTCCACTGCTGCCGGGCGGCGCAGCGGCACATGGTGCCGGCCCGCTACGGCAGGATCGTCAACCTGAGCAGCCGGTCGGCGCTGGGCAACCGTGGCCAGGTCAACTACGCCGCAGCCAAAGCCGGCGTGCAGGGGCTCACCGCCACCCTGGCGATCGAGCTGGGGCCGTACGGCATCAACGTGAACGCGGTCGCACCCGGCTATGTGGCGACGTCGATGACCGCGGCGGTGGCCGCCCGGATCGGGGTCGACCCGGACGAGCACCGCCGGCAGGTCGCGGAGCAGACGCCGCTGCGCCGGGTCGGCCAGCCGGCTGAGATCGCCTCGGTGATCGCCTTCCTGGCCAGCGAGGACGCGTCCTACGTCAGCGGGCAGACGCTGTACGTCAACGGTGGTGCCCGGTAACCCGGCCCGTCGCTCACAGCTCCCGGTAGGTGGCGTGGTCGAAGTCGGCGTACCCGCCGTCGTTGCCGATGTCCTGCACCCAGAGCCCGACGAACGCGCCGGTGAAGCCCCAGGCCTCCGGCTCGCCGTCGGTCATCCGGGCGGCGTACTCGTCGGACAGGATGGTGGCGTCCAGCTCGACCGGCAGCTCGCGCCAGTGGTCGCCCCGGTGGTAGCCGAACCTCAGCACCGGGCCGTCGAACACCACCTGCAGCCCGAGCCGTGCGACGTCGGTGACGTCGACGCTGGCCTGCGGGTGGGACTGTCGGCGGCCGCTGTCGCAGCTGAGCAGCTGCAGCTCCTGGCGACCGTCGTCGGTGCGGGTCAGATAGGCGTAGTGCCAGTTCTCGGTGTTGTAGTAGCCGGTCACCCCGGCAAGCTGGCGGGGGGTGGCCGCGCGGAACTCGACGAGCGTCTCGAAGACGCAGTTCGGTGCGGTCACCCGGCGGGCGACCAGGCTGGGGCGTTGCCGTCCGACCGGGGACTGGCCGCCGACGATCCGCAGGTGTGACGGGCGGCTGGTCAGGTCGGTCCAGTCCGGCCCGGCCGGTCGGCGCAGGGTCGACCAGCGCGGGCCGAGGGTCGCGGCGTCGAAGTGGTCGGTGGACGGCTCGGCGGGCCAGGGGTGCGCCGGCAGGTCGGGGGCGGGCACCTGTTCGGCCGGGACCTGACCGGCGACCCGCGGCCAGCCGTCGGCGGACCAGTCGACCCGCTGGATCGCGGTTTCCCGGCCGAGGACGCACCGCCCCAGCGGGGTGTAGGGGCGACCGACCAGGTGGGCGAGGTACCACTCGCCGCGCTGGGTCCGCACCAGGCTGCCGTGCCCGGCCTTCTGCAGGGTCAGTTCGGGGCGGCCGGCGGAGGTGAGCATCGGCCCGGCCGGGTCGGCCTCGTACGGCCCGAGCAGGGCGCGGGACCGGGCGACGGTCACCTGGTGCTCCCAGCTGGTGCCGCCCTCGGCGGTGACCAGGTAGTACCACCCGTCGTGCCGGTAGATGTGCGGTCCTTCGGTGAGCCCGGTCGGCGTGCCGGTGAAAATGGTGACCGGGTCGCCGACCAGGCGCCGGGCGTCGCGGTCGTAGCGCTGGATCTCGATGCCACCGAACCGGTCGTGGCCCGGCCGCCAGTCGGCCGTCATCGCCAGCAGCCAGGTGCTGCCGTCGTCGTCGTGGAACAGCGACGCGTCGAAGCCGTGGGCGTGCAGCGGCACCGGGTCGGACCACGGTCCGTCGATCGACGGGGCGGTGATGAGGTAGTTCTGCGGATCCCAGTAGCCGCTGGCGAAGCTGGCGACGTCGCTGTAGACCAGGTGGAACAAGCCATGGGCGTACGTCAGATCGGGTGCCCACACCCCGCACGAGTCCCCGGCACCGGTCAGGTCCAGCAGTCGTCGTTCGGTGAGTATCCCGTCGAGCGGGCGCCAGTGCACCAGGTCGCGTGAGTGGTGCAGGGTCACGCCCGGGTACCACTCGAAGGTCGACGTGGCCAGGTAGTAGTCGTCGCCGACGCGCAGCACCGACGGGTCGGGGTAGAACCCGCGCAGCACGGGGTTGGTGATGACCCGGGCCGAGGTGGCCACGTCGGTCGTGTCGGTCGGCATCGGTGGTCCTCCGGGCTCGGCTGGCGAGATCTTCGGCAGTTTTCCGGAAAGTATGCCACTCGAGGAGGCTTCTGCGGCCCGTTGACGACGGTCGTTGTGTGGAAACCGGGTCTTGACCGAGCGGCAACGCCGTCGTAGCGTGCGCAACGTCACCAATTCATGGCGTTCCGCAGGTGAAATTTTCGGTGACACCGGTCGATTGCTCGGCATTCAGCGGTGGGTGGGACCACGCTCGCCGCTTACCTGAGGGGACGGCACATGGCGACACCGATCCACTTCTCCCGCCGTACGCTGCTGAGCCTTGCCGGCCTCGGAGCCGGCGCGGTCGCGCTCGGCGCGTGCGGCGACTCCGGAAGCGACAGTGCGGGCATCGAGTGGTGGCACATCCAGAACACCGACCCGATGCTGCCTGTCTGGGCGGCGTTCGCCGAGGAGTTCCAAGCGCAGAACGAAGGCGTCGGCATCACCATCACCCCGCTGGAGAACGAGGCGTTCAAGGCCAGGCTGACAACGGTCACCCAGGCCGGCGACCCGCCGGACATCTACCACACCTGGGGCGGTGGCGTTCTCCGGCAGCAGGTCGAGGCCGGGCTGTGCCAGGACATCACCGACGCGGTCGCCCCCTGGCGGGACATCCTGCAGCCGGCCTCGACGTTGCCGTACGAGATCGACGGACGACTTTACGGCGTCCCGTTCGACATCGGTATGGTCGGCTTCTGGTACAACAAGGCGCTGTTCGCCGACGCCGGCATCACCGCACCGCCGCAGACCTGGGCCGAGTACCTCGAGGTCGTCGGCCGACTCAAGTCAGCCGGGATCACACCGATCGCGCTGGCCGGCGGCGAGAAGTGGCCCGGCCACTACTACTGGGCCTACCTCGCGATGCGCATCGGCGGCGTCGAGGCGCTGAGCCAGGCCGGCGAGGACAACAACTTCACCACCTCGGCGTTCATCGGCGCCGGCGAACGGCTCGCCGAGCTGGTCGCCCTCGAACCATTCCAGGAGGGCTTCCTCGGCGCGTCGTACGGTGAACCCGACGGCCAGGCCGCGGCGATGGGCAACGGCGACGCGGCGATGGAGCTGATGGGCCAGTGGGCCCCGGCCGTCCAGGAGGAGGCGTCCGGCGTCGAGGGCGGGATCGGCACCGACCTCGGCTTCTTCCCGTTCCCGGTGGTCGACGGCGGTCAGGGATCGGCCTCCGACGCGTTCGGCGGCGGCGGCGGGTTCGCCATCGGCCGCGACGCCTCGCCGGACGCGATCCGGTTCCTGGAGTTCATCAGCCAGGTGGACAAGCAGCGCCGGGCCGCCGCAACCGGCGCGTTCCTGCCGGTCACCATCGGCGCCGAGGACGCGATCGAGGACCCCAACCTCGCCGCCGTCGCCGAGACCCTGGCCGACGCCAGCAACTTCCAGCTCTACCTGGACCAGGCGTACGCACCGGCGGTCGGCCAGGAGGTCAACGACCGGGTCGCCGAACTGATCGCTGGGCAGATGACCCCGGAGCAGGTCGCCGAGGCCGTCACCGTCGTCGCTCAGCGCTGACCGGCGACGATGGACCGCAACCTGAGACGTCGCCGGATCAGCGACCGGATCACCATCGGCCTGTTCCTGCTGCCGGCGCTGGTGCTGTTCGGCGTGCTGGTCGTCGTCCCGATCCTGGTCGCGGCGTACACCAGTCTGTTCCGCTGGAACGGGTTCGGCGGCCTACCGACCGACTTCATCGGCCTGGACAACTTCGTCCGGCTGCTCGACGACCCGGTCTTCATCGGCGACCTGCGACGCGGGGCCCTGCTGGTGGTGCTGTCGGTCACCGTCCAGCTGCCGCTCGCATTGGGGCTGGCCCTGCTGCTGAACCAGAAGCTGCGCGGCCGGGCGGTCTACCGGGTGCTGTTCTTCGCCCCGTACGTGCTGTCCGAGGTCATCACCGCGGTCCTGTTCACCATGGTCTTCAGCCCGAACCGGGGCCTGGCCAACCACGTGCTGGGCCTGGTCGGCCTGGAGAGCCTGAGCTCGACCTGGCTGTCCGACCCGTCGACCGTGCTGTACTCGGTGTTCCTGGTGATGACCTGGAAGTACTTCGGCTTCCACATGGTCCTGCTGCTCGCCGGCAGACAGAACATCCCCCGGGAACTGCACGAGGCGGCGGCGACCGACGGAGCCGGCGGCTGGCAGATCTTCCGGCACGTCACGCTGCCGCTGCTGGCCCCGACTATCCGGATCTCGATGTTCCTGGCCGTGATCGGCAGCATCCAGCTGTTCGACCTGGTCTGGGTGCTCACCGGCGGTGGTCCGCTGAACGCGTCGGAGACCATGGCGGTGACCATGTTCCAGTACGGGTTCCGGCGCTTCGAGGTGGGTTACGCCAGCGCGATCAGCATCGCGATGTTCCTGATCAGCCTGGCCTTCGCCGTGCTGTATCAACGCTTCATCCTGCGCCGCGACCTCGAAGGAGCGATGACCACCATGGGGGACCAGCGATGAGCGCCCCGACTCGTACCGCACGGCCCCGGCCGCAGCGGGCCGACCGGGGTGGCGACCGGGTGTCGCGGCTGCCCGGCCCGGCCCGGTCCCTGTCGTTGCACACCGTCTCGATCATCGTCGGGCTGATCATCGTGGTACCGATCGCCTTCGCGCTGCTCGGCGGGTTCAAGGACAACCGCCAGCTGTCCAACAGCCCGTTCGGTCTGCCGTCGCCGTGGATACCGGAGAACTACCTCGAGATTCTCGGCTCCGGATCGTTCTGGCGGCAGCTGTTCAACAGCACGCTGATCGCGCTGGCCACCGCGGTGATCGTGGTCGGGGTGGCGGCACTGGCGTCGTTCGTCTTCGCCCGGTACGCGTTCCGGGGGCGGGAACTGCTGTTCCTGTTCTTCACGATCGGGCTGATGTTCCCGTTCGCGGTCGCCATCCTGCCGCTGTTCATCCTGCTGCGCACCATGGGTCTGCTGGACAACCCGCTCGGGGTGATCCTGCCGCAGGCCGCGTTCGGCCTGCCGGTGACGATCATCATCCTGCGGTCGTTCTTCCGGGCCATACCGGGGGAGCTGGAGGAGTCGGCGATCCTCGACGGCTGTACGCCGTTCGGCTTCTTCTGGCGGATCCTGCTGCCGATGGCCCGGCCGGCGATCGCCACCGTGTCGGTGCTCGCCATCGTGGCCAGCTGGAACAACTTCATGCTTCCGCTGGTGGTGTTCAACGACCCGAACTGGTGGACCATCCCGGTGGGCGTGCAGGAGTTCCAGGGCCAGTACGCCGACGACAGCGCCAAGGTGCTGGCGTACGTCGTGCTGGCGATGGTCCCGGCGCTGGCCTTCTACTCGATCGCCGAACGTCAGCTGATCGGCGGGCTCACCGCCGGTGCCACCAAGGGCTGACCGGGCGACCCGGATGAGCGTCGCGCGGTGACGATAGTCCCGCCGAGCTGGCCGGTCGGCGGGACAAGCCGGCCCGGGGGTGGTTGTTCCGGCCGTCGGCGGTTGGTGAGACTGCGTGATCATGAGTCGTCGCAGTCTCGTGACAGTCGTGGCCGCCGGGGTGACCGTCCGGTGGACGGCTCGTCGGTCGATGGCCGCGGCGCCCGCCTGCGGGTCGGCGTCGCCGACGACGCGCCGGGCGGTGACCGCCGTGCTTGACACCGGGCGGGTGGCCGCCGTCGGCGTCGCCTGCACCTGGGATCCGGGCCACGGGGCCGCCGCCCGGCTCGGCCCGCTGGTCAAGGAGATCCTGCGCCGGTTAACCTGACCGCCGGCGGGTTCGGCAGGCCGGCGAGGGCGGCCCGACAGCAGTGCGGTGGTGCTGTCCGCCGGCGTCGCCACGGCGGTCAGGGCAGCGGCCTTGTCTCGACGGCCATCATCCGGGTCAGGGCCTGCGCGGCCCGTTGCTCGACGACGGCGACGGATTCCCCCAGATGCATCGTGAATTCCCGGTGGGCGGTGTCGAGGTCGCCACCGAGGACGGCCTCCAGGATGCCGAGGTGCTGCGTGGTCGTCCGGTCGATCCGCTCGGCGGAGCGGAGTCGGGCAGCACGAAGCCGGGATCCGGCTCCGGAGTGTCGCGGCGCAGCACCAGCCAGTCGTCACGCAGCGGCTCGACGACGGCCGGATCGTGTGGTTCACCGGTCTCGACCGGCCGGTGCAGCGTCGCCAGCTCCAACGCTCGGCGGACCTCGTACAACTGCCGGACCTCGACCAGATTGGACGCCGTCGGCACGTAGCCGCCGTCCGGCAGGCGTTCGACGAGCCGCTCGGGGTGCAACCGGGTCAGGGCCTGGCGAACCGGGGTACGCGACACCGACAGCAGGGTGGCCGGCCGCTCCTCGCCGAGCCGGATCCTCAGCGGGAAGTCGCCGACCAGCAGCCGCCGCTTCAGCTCGGTGTAGGCGTGCTCATCGGCCTGTGCTCGCGGAGGTGCGTCCAGTCCTTTATCCAACGCCGGATCCATGGACGGGACGTAGGGACGTCGTGCTTCTGGCGTGTTTCGCGGCGGTAAGCAGCCCGACGCGACAGCGGGCAAACCCGATCGATCCCGTGCATGGCCGCGCCCCGGCGGCCGGTGGCCCTGCTGATGGTCGCGGTGCGGGTGGCATCAGCCGATCTCTCCGTCGCGCCGGATGAGCAGCACGTTGTCGGTGACCATCGCGGTCTGACCGGCCGGCCCGGTGGCCCGCCGCTGCGGCATGTCCGCCCGCAGCACCCGCCACTGCCGCGGATCGAGATCGAGGCCGGTGGCCACCTCGTCCGGGGTGGGGAAGTGGGCGTCCGGGTCCTGATTCCACGACCAGGGGGCGGTGGATCCGTGGTCGACGACCAGCAGCCGGCCGCCGGGCCGCAGGGCCAACGCGGCGGTACGCAGCACCCGGCCCCGGTCCAGCGCGAACGGCGTGTGGAAGTACTGCGCGTTGATCAGGTCGAACGTCCCGGCCGGGAAGCTGTCCGCCAGATCGTGCCGTTCACCGGTGACCCGGTCGCCGAGGCCGAGCTCGTCGGCCTTTGCCACGACGCGGGCAACGGCCGTAGCGGAGATGTCCACGGCCGTGACCTGCCAGCCTTGTCGGGCCAGCCAGATGCTGTCGCCGCCGCCACCACAGCCCAGATCCAGGGCGGCGCCCGGCGTCAGCGCCCCGGCGGTCTCGACGAGCTGTGAGTTGGTCGGTCGGTCCGAGGCGGTCAGGCTGCGGTGCAGCCCCTCCCAGAACGACTCGGGATCGGCACCCAGCTGCGGGCCCTGCCATCCATTCATCGGTTGCCTCCTTCGGGGACAGCATCCGGACCACTGCACGGCAATTGCAAGAAGAGTTGCCGATCCGCATCATGGGTGCCATGAACGTCACCGCAGCGGACGTCCTCGCCGGGGTCGGCCCTCGGCTGCGTGCCCTGCGCCGGGCACGCGGCGTCACCCTGGCCGGCCTGGCCGAAGAGACCGGTCTGACCACGAGCACGCTGTCCCGCTTGGAGAACGGCAAACTCCGCCCGACGTTGGAGCAGCTGCTGCCGCTGGCGCGGGCCCACGGCGTACCGCTCGACGACCTGGTCGCCGCCCCACCCACCGGCGACCCGCGGATCCACCTGCGGCCGATCCGACGCTCCGGGCTGACCATCGTGCCGCTGACCCGGCGGGCCGGCGGCGTCCAGGCATACAAGGTGGTCTACCCGCCGGCCGGCCGGTCACCCACCATGAAACAGCAGACCCACGACGGGTACGAATGGTTCTACGTGCTCAACGGGCGGGTCCGGTTCGTCCTCGGCGACCAGGAGTTCCAGCTCGACCCGGGTGAGGCCGCCGAGTTCGACACCCGTACGCCGCACTGGATCGGCAGTGCCGACGCCCAACCGGCGGAGACACTCACCCTCTTCGGCGCCCAGGGCGAACGCGCCCACCTGTCACCGGTGCCGACCAACTGACATCAGGGTCATCGAAGGCGCATCGGGTTGCCGCCCAGCGCAGCGGCACTGGTCTCCGCCGTCTTGGCAACCTGACGGTACGCCCGCGCGGTGGTTGACGAGGTCGGCCGCGGCTGGTCAGGTGTTGCGACAATGCGTCCATGAGTGACGGTTCACGCGGGCTGGCGGTCGTACCTGCCGTTGCATGGTGGACGGTGCTGCGGCTGGTGATCGTCCTGCTGTGGCTGGTCGCGGCGGCGACCGCCTGGTGGACGGCCCCCCGGCAGCACGACTACGACCAGGCAAGGGCGGACGTGGCAGCGGGTCGGGTGGTGGCGTACCAGTGGGGTGACAGTTGGGACCGGAGTCGACGCGGATGGTTCGACGTCGCCGAGCTGCGGTCGTCGGGTCAACTCGGCCCGCTGTTCGGGTGGCGTACCGCCGACGGCCGAGTGCGCTGGACCAACACCGCGACCTTCGGCGCGGTGACCGCTGCTGCTGCCGACGGCGGCGGCAGCTACGCAGGACCGGGCGCGGCCGCCCTGGCCCGGGACCTGCGCGCCGCCGGCCTGGAACAGCGGGTCGGCGGCGTGCAGTCCGCCGTGCGGGTCGGTACCCAGATCGGTTTCGTGCTGCTGGTGACCTTCCTGGTGGTGCTGGTCGGTGGGCCGGCTCCGGCGCTGGGCACCCGGTGGTACTGGTTCTGGCTGGTCTTCCTGGCCCCGTTCGGGCTCGGTCTGCTGTGGTGGCTGGGTCTGGAGCTTCCGTGGTCGGGCAGGGCGGCGGCGTTGCCTGGTGTGGTCGGCGTCAACCAGCGTCGGTACACCGGCCTGCTCGGCTTCGCGTTCGGGTTGCTCGCGGCCCTCGGGATCAGTCTGCTGACCATGGTGCTGCACATTGTGCTCGGCGACTGGTGGGTGCCTCGGCCCGGCGGCTAGCGGCGGTACAGGCGTTCGCCGGAATCGGTCAGGGGGTCAGGACGACCTTGCCGGCGACGGTGCCGGACTCGGCCAGCCGCAGCGCCTCGGCGATGCGGGTGAGCGACAGCTCGGCGGCGATCTGGGCGGTGACGTCACCGCGCCGCAGCGATCAGCTCGCGGAGCATGGCGAGCATGACGGTGACGGCCTGGATGGGCCGTGCCCCAGGCGAGCGCGGGCACCAGCATGATGCCGGTGCCGGCAGCAACCAGAGCCTGCTTGCCGTGCCAGTCATCAGACGCCGTGGTGGGGGTCGACGCCGGCCTCGACAGCCTGTTCACCCTGTCCACCGGGGAGAAGATCCCCAACCCGGGGCATGAACGCCGTGACCGGCGGCGGCTGGCCCGGGCCCAGCGGAACCTCGCACGCAAGGCCAGAGGCTCGGCGAACCGGGCCAAGGCCCGGCTGGCGGTGGCCCGGGTTCATGCCCGGATCGCCGACCGCCGCCGCGACCACCTGCACAAGTTGACCACCCGGCTCGTTCGTGAAACCCAGACGATCGTGATCGAGGACCTGGCCGTCCGCAACATGATGGCCAGTCACAGTCTGGCCCGCGCCGTCTCGGACGCGGGCTGGCGGCAGTTCCGCAGCATGCTGGGGTACAGAGCGGACTGGTACGGCCGGGATCTGGTGGTCGTGGACCGCTGGTTCCCGTCGACCCGACTGTGCTCGGGCTGTGGCGTACTGGCTGAACACCTGCCGTTGGCGGTCCGGTCGTGGACCTGCCGGTGCGGGCAGGCCCATGACCGGGACGTGAACGCGGCCCGGAACATTCTCGCGGAGGGGCTCTCCGTGACTGCCTGTGGAGGCGGTGTGAGACCTCACCGGGAGTCCTCCTCTCGGACGGGGCGGTCGTCGGTGAAGCAGGAACCCCCTGGGGCGACCCAGGGAATCCCCGTCCCTTCAGGGCGGGGAGGAAGTCAACGCAGTGGAAGGCGATCCGGGGCGGGCCGCCGAGGGCGTCGGCCAGTGCGGTCAGCGGCCCCAGACAGCCCGGGTACGCGCAGTCGATCCACGTCTCGCCGGCCAGGTCGGTCAGCCGTACCCGGTCGACGCCGGCCAGCCTGTGCCCGGCGGGGAGGGCGACCAGCAGCTCCTCGTCCGTCAGGTCGACCCCGTCGCCGACGGCGGGCGCGACAGCAGCGGGTGCGACACCAGCAGGATCGGCCGAAGACGTCCGGGTGCCGGGCGCGGAACCGGCTGATCGCCGCCGGTACGAGGGTGGTGTTGGCGCTGATGCTCGGCACCGGCGACCCGCACGGTCGTGACTCGGTGCGGTGGATCGTCGAGCAGGCCGCGACCGCGTCGGTGCGCACGGCCGGTGCTGGCCGCGTCGGACGCGGGTCGAGTTGCCCGGGGTCGGTCGCCGTACCGTCTTCCCTTTTCCGTTCTCGGACCAGCATGTCCTGGCGGCCCGTCACGGGATCCGGGCCACCACCCGGATGTGCCTCGACTCCAGGGCTTTGACGTGGCCGCTGTTCGCCGGTCGGTCGTCCGGGTTGTTCCGCCTGGCCCGCCGGTTGCGGCTGGCCGACGTGCTGGTGTCGGCGCTGGTCCGGGCGTGGGTCGGCGCTGACCGGTTCGTGGTGCGGGCGAGCGCCAGCAGATCGAGCGGACCGGCGGTGACGCTGGAGTGACCGTCCGCGATTCCGCAGATAGCGGGATGCTGCAACTATCGCGCCGCCCACATCTATGCCAGGATTGGATCCAATGCATGCTGGATCGGATGCCTAGCTGAGAGGGGTGCCATGCTGCGGCGCGAGGAGAACGAGCGGATCACCCGCTCCGGGCCGGGCACACCGCTCGGCCGGCTGATGCGCGCGTACTGGCAGCCGGCGGCGCTGGTGTCGGAGATGGACCCGCAGCGGCCGGTCAAACCGGTCCGGCTGCTCGGCGAGGACCTGGTGCTGTTCAAGCAGGCCGACGGCGGCTGGTCGCTGGTCGGGCGGTTCTGCGCGCACCGGGGCGTCGACCTGGCGTACGGCCGGCACGAGGACGGCGGGCTGCGCTGCCTCTACCACGGTTGGCTGTACGGGCCGGACGGGCGCTGCCTGGAGCAGCCGGCCGAGCCGCCGCACAGCACCTTCGCCAGCAAGGTGCGCATCCCCAGCTACCCGTGCGTCGAGCGCAACGGCATCGTCTTCGCCTACCTCGGCGAGGGCGACCCGCCGCCGATGCCGCACTACGACTGCTTCCAGGCACCCGACGAGTACACCTTCGCCTTCAAAGGGCTGTGGGAGTGCAACTGGCTGCAGGGCGTCGAGGGCGGCATCGACCCCAGCCACGTCTCGTTCCTGCACCGGTTCATCGACGAGGATCCGCGCGACGTCTACGGCCAGCAGTTCAGCGAGGAGGTCGCCGGCACCGGGCAGAAGCTGTCCAAGCTGGTCGGCGACGCCTACCGGCCGGACATCGAGGTCGAGCAGGCCGAGCACGGCCTGCGGGTGTACGCGCTGCGCCAGCTCACCGACGAGATCCGCCACGTACGCATCACGAACCTGGTCTTCCCCAACGCGTTCGTGGTCCCGTTCGGCAACGACAAGGTTTTCTGCCAGTGGCACGTGCCGATCGACGACTACCACCACTACTGGTACATGATCTTTTACGACTTCGCCGAGCCGACCGACAAGCAGACCCTGCTCGCCCAGCGGCTCGACGAGGTCTCCCTGCCGGACTACCGGCCGCTGCGCAACCGGGCCAACAACTGGGGCTTCGACCCGGCCGAGCAGCGGGACCTGACCTACACCGGAATGGGGCTGGACATCAACGTCCACGACCAGTGGGCGGTGGAGAGCATGGGCCCGATCCAGGACCGCACCGTGGAGCGACTCGGTGTCTCCGACCGGGCGGTGACCGCGAACCGCCGGCTGCTGCTGCGCGCCATTGACGCCTTCGAGGCCGGCAACCCGGTCCCGGCCCGCCCGGCCGACGAGGCTGCGGCCGCCGAGCTGACCGGCCCGCTCGCCGTCGACACCGTGGCCCCGACCGACGGCTGGGAGCAGACCTGGCGCGAACGTGAGGCGCAGCGGCGGGCCGGCTCCCCGTGGGCCGGCACCCCGTCGCGGTCGGCGGTCGGCGCTCCGACGCGGTCGGCGGCCGGCGATGCGTAGCCTCGACGAACGGCCCGTCGCCGACGGCGGGGACGGCCGCCGCGTGGTGCCGATGCTCGCCGCCGACCGGGGCGGCTTCATCGACCGTCACCAGCTGTGGACCGACACCCAGTACGCCGCCGCCGGCCAGCTGCGCCGGGTCGTCGACGAGCTCGGTATCGAGCTGATCCGGTTCTCTTTCGCCGACCAGCACGGCGTGCTGCGTGGCAAGACGCTGACCCGGGAAGCCGCCGCCACGGCACTGCGGTCCGGCGTGACCGCGCCGTCGTCGCTGCTGCTCAAGGACCCGTCCGGCGCGTCGGTCTTCCCGGTCTTCGCCGCCGACACCGGCGTCGGGGTGAGCGGGTTCGCCGGTGCCGGGGACATCGTGCTGGTGCCCGACCCGACCACGTTCCGGGTGCTGCCGTGGGCGCCACGGACCGGCTGGTTGCTGTGCGACCTGCGGTTCCCCGACGGTGCCGCGGTGCCGTTCTGCACCCGTGGCCTGCTGCGCACGCAGCTCGACCGGTTGGCCGCCGCCGGGTACGCGATGACCGTCGGCGCCGAGCTGGAGTTCCACGTCTTCGCCACCGACGGTCCCACCGACGGCGGGCTCGACGACGACCAGGTCGGCCGGCCGGGTGCGCCCGGCCGGGCCAGCGGCGCCCGGCCGCTGAGCCGGGGCGCGCAACTGCTGCACGAGGACGGGCTGGACCGCGCCGACGAGGTCGTCCAACTGCTGCACCACGGGCTGACCCGGCTCGACCTGCCGCTGCGCTCCCTGGAGCTGGAGTTCGGGCCGAGCCAGTTCGAGATCACCATGACCGCCGGGGACGCGGCGGTCGCCGCCGACCAGGTGCTGCTGGCCCGCTCGGCGATCCGCCAGCTCTGCCGCCGGCACGGCTACCACGCCACGTTCATGTCCCGCCCGGCCGGTGCCCAGACCGCCTCCACCGGGTGGCACCTGCACCAGTCGCTGCGCGAGCTGGCCACCGGCACGGCGGCGTTCGACCCGGTCACGCCGGGGGAGGCGCTCTCCCCGGTCGCCGGGCACTACCTCGCCGGTCTGCTGGAGCACGCCGGTGCGGCAGCCGCCTTCGCCACCCCGACGGTCAACGGCTACAAGCGCTACCTGCCGTTTTCCCTCGCGCCGGACCGGGTGGCCTGGGGGGTCGACAACAAGGGGGCTATGGTCCGGGCCGTCGGTGCCGGCTCCGACACCGGCGTACGGCTGGAGAACCGGTGCGGCGAGCCGGCCGCCAATCCGTACCTGTATATCGCGTCGCAGCTGGTCAGTGGCCTGGACGGGATCGACCGGCGGCTCGCCCCGCCGCCGGCGGTGCAGGATCCGTACGCCGCCGACGCGCCCCGGCTGCCGGCCTCGCTGGCCGAGGCGCTGACCGCGCTGGAGGCCGATCCGGCGTTCACCGCCGCGCTCGGCGCCCCGGTGATCTCCTGGTACGCGACGCTCAAGCGCCGCGAGTTCGCCCGCTACCTCGCGCACGTCTCCGACTGGGAGCAGCGCGAGTACTTCGATCTGATCTGAGGGAGTAGCCCGATGACGTCGTCTGTCGCCCCGCTGGCCGACCTGGAGCCGTTCCACGTCGACGGCGGGTGGATCGCCCCCGGTGGGCGCGCGCTGATCGAGGTGCGTGACCCGTCCACCGGCGCGGTGATCAGCCGGGTCGCCCAGGCCACCGCCGAGGACGTGGACGCGGCGGTGGCCGCCGCCACCCGGGCGTACGCCGACCGGCGGTGGAGCGGTCTGGCTCCGCTGGAGCGCACCCGGGTGCTGCACCGGCTCGCCGACCTGATCGAGGCGCACCTCGAGGAGTTGGCGGTGCTGGAGACCCGGGACAACGGCAAGCCGATCGAACGTTCCCGGGCCGACACCGGCGCGGCGGCCCGGGCGTTCCGGCACTTCGCCGGGGCGACCAGCAGGCTGACCGGCACCGTCGTGCCGATCGACGGCGGCGGCCACCACGTCTACACGGTGC
This sequence comes from Solwaraspora sp. WMMA2065, assembly GCF_030345075.1. Classification (NCBI taxonomy): domain Bacteria; kingdom Bacillati; phylum Actinomycetota; class Actinomycetes; order Micromonosporales; family Micromonosporaceae; genus Solwaraspora; species Solwaraspora sp. WMMA2065. The sequence continues at coordinate 3,050,007 of NZ_CP128361.1, read as the reverse complement.
TGGAGCCGGTCGGTGTGGCGGCGCTGATCCTGCCGTGGAACTTTCCGATCATGACCGGCTGTTTCAAGATCGCCCCGGCGCTGGCCGCCGGCTGCCCGGTGGTGGTCAAGCCGGCCGAGCAGACCCCGCTGACCATGTTGCGGGTGGCCGCCCTGGCCGCCGAGGCCGGCGTGCCGCCGGGGGTGTTCAACGTGCTCACCGGCGACGGCGAGGTCGGCGCGGCGCTGGTCGCCCACCCGGGCGTGGCGAAGGTGTCGTTCACCGGCTCCACTGAGGTGGGCCGGTTGGTGATGGCCGGCGCGGCGGCGACGACGAAACGGCTCACCCTGGAGTTGGGTGGGAAGAGCCCGAACATTGTCTTCGCCGACGCCGACCTGGACGCCGCGGTGCTGACCGCGATGCGGGCGTCGTTCGGCCACTCCGGGCAGATGTGCACCGCCGGCAGCCGGCTGCTGGTGCAGCGGTCGATCCTGGACGAGATGACCGAGCGGCTGGCCGCAGCGACCCGCCGGGTGCCGCTGGGCAACGGACTGGACGGCGGGGTGACCGTCGGCCCGCTGGTCTCCGAGGAGCAGCGCCAGCAGGTGCTGTCGTACATCGAGACCGGCATCCGGGAAGGGGCCACGGTCGCGGTCGGCGGCGGGGTGCCGGACCGGCCCGGCTACTTCGTCGAGCCGACCCTGTTCACCGGGGTACGCAATGACATGGCCATCGCCCGGGAGGAGATCTTCGGGCCGGTGACCGGGGTGATCGCCTTCGACGATGAGGACGAGGCGGTCGCGATCGGCAACGACACGTCGTACGGGCTGGCCGCCGGGGTGTGGACCCGGGACCTGTCCCGGGCACACCGGATGGCGGCCGTGCTGCGGGTCGGCACGGTCTGGGTGAACACGTACAACATCTTCGACCCGGCGCTGTCCTTCGGCGGGGTCGGGGACTCCGGTCTGGGCCGGGATTTGGGCGACGAAGCCCTGCATTCGTACTGCGAGCGCAAGGGCGTCGTCGTCGCGCTCTGACCGGCGGTGCCCGGTCCGGCGAGGTGCCGTCGACCGGACCGGGCACCGCCTCGATCACCGATGGGATCCATCTTGAGAGACTCTGCATCCCAGACCGGGCCGGCGGGTGCGGTCGCGGAGCCCGCCGACCCGGCGCCCGTGCCGCTGGGCCCGGCGTCTGTGCCGGCGGGCGCGCTGACGCTGGACCCTGCGGCGCTGAGGGCCGCCACTCCCGGCGCGACCCTGGCCCACCACCTCAACGCCGCCGGCGCCGCACTGCCCAGCCTCGCCGTACTCGACACGGTCATCGACCACCTGCGGCTCGAGTCGCGGCTCGGCGGCTACGAGGCGGCCGAGGCCGCCGCCGAGCGGACCGCCGACGTCTACCACCTGGCTGGCCGGCTGCTCGGCGCGACAGGAGAGGACATCGCCCTGGTGGAGAGTGCCACCGTGGCGTGGCACCGGGCGATCGACGCGCTGCGGCTCGGCCCCGGCGACCGGATCCTCGCCTCCGCGTCCAGCTACGTCAGCTCGGCACTGCACCTGCTCGAGCTGCGCCGCGCCCGGGGCATCAGCGTCGAGGTGCTGCCCACCGACGACTCGGGCGGCGTCGACCTGCACCAGTTGGAGCAGGCGCTGCGGCAGCCGGCCGCGCTGGTCACTGTCGCCCACGTACCGACCTCGTCGGCGCTGATCGAACCGGTCGCGCAGATCGGCGCCCGGGTCGCCGCTGCCGGCGTACCGCTGCTGGTCGACGCCACCCAGTCGGTCGGCCAACTGCCCGTCGACGTCGGCGCGATGCACGCCGACATCCTGGTCGCCACCGGCCGCAAGTTCCTGCGTGGACCGCGCGGCACCGGGCTGCTCTATCTCGACCCGGCGCTGCGTGAACGCGCCCGTCCGTTGACCCCGGACGTACGCGGGGCCCGATGGACCGGCGACGAGGAGTACGACCTGCTGCCCGGTGCCCGACGGTACGAGACCTGGGAGGCGTCGCACGCGTTGCGGCTCGGCCTGGGCGCCGCGCTGACCGAGGCGCTTGCCCTCGGCGTCGACGCCATCTCGGCGTACGTCAGCCAGTTGGCCGCCCGGCTGCGGGCCGGGCTGGCCGAGCTGCCCGGAGTGACCGTGGTCGACCCGCCGGCGGCCGGCGGTGGCATCGTCACCTTCGTCCGCGACGGCGAGGAGCCGGCCACCACGGTACGCACGTTGCGCGCCGCCGGCCTGCACCTGGTCGCCGTGCCGGCCAGCCACGGCCAGTGGGACCTGGGTCGGCGCGGCCTGCCTGCGGTGGTCCGAGCCTCCGTGCACGTCTACAACGACGACACCGAGGTGGACGCGCTGCTCGCCCGACTGGCCCGCCCGGCGGCCACCGGCGTACCGACGCCACCGACGGCGACTGCCACGCCGGACGCTGTGCCGCCGGTGCCGCCAGCGCCGGGCCCGGCTCCCGCGCTGCTGACCGGTGCAGACCGCCGGGCCGACGTGATCGTCATCGGTGCCGGCGTCCACGGACGCAGCGCGGCCTGGGCACTCGTCGCACGCGGTGTCCGGGTGATCCAGCTTGACCGGCTGCCGGCCGGGCACACGGAAGGATCGTCACACGGACAGACCCGGATGATCCGTCGCGCCTATCCGTCGCCGGTCTGGGACGACCTGGTGGACCGCGCGTACACCGGTTGGCGCGAGCTGGAACAGGCCGCCGGTCGCCGGTTGGTCAGCACTGTCGGCGGCCTGTACGCCCGACCGGCCCGGACCAGCGGCACCCTGCGCGGGCCGGACTGTGTCCTGGTCGACGCCAACCAGGCCGCCGGCATCGCGCCGGGCCTGGTGCTCGGGGCCGACATGGTGGCCGTACACGATCCGGCGGCCGGCGTGATCGACGCCGCCGCCGCGATGGACGCGCTGACCGGGCTCGGTAGGGCCGCCGGGGTGCACCGTCGCGACGGCTGCCGGGTGACCGGTTGGCACCCGGACGGTGCCGGGGTCCGGGTACATACCGACTCCGGTGACCTGCTCGCCGACCGGCTGGTCATCTGTGCCGGACCGTGGACCGCCGACCTGGTGCCGGAGTTCGCCAGCCGGTTGACCACCGTGCGGATCGTCAACATCCACATCGGCTCGTCCACCCCGGCGCTGCTGGCCCCGCCGGCGCTCGGCCCGTTCTCGGTCGACGTCCCCGGCGTCGGTCTGCTCTACGGCATCCCGGCGCACGGTCCGGACGCCGTCAAGGTGGGATTCGACCATGGTCCGGTCGACGACCTGAGCCGGCCGCCCGGTCCGGTGACCGCCACCGAGCGGGCCGAGTTGCTCTCCGTCGCCCGTCGTTTCCTGCCGGCCGCCGACGGCCCGGTCACCGCAGAACTGGCCTGCCGCTACACCATGGCGCCGGGCAACCGGTTCGCGGTCGGGGCGTTGCCGGCGCATCCGCAGGCGCTGGTCGCGGCGGCCTGCTCCGGGCACGGGTTCAAGTTCGGCCCGGCGATCGGTGCCGCGTTGGCCGACCTGGCGACCGGGATGCCCCGGCCGGACCTGGAGTTTCTCGCTCCGGCGGCGATGGGGGTCGACGGGGTGCCGCCCGGGGACTGGGCCGGCGACCGGGTCAACCCCGGAACACCGTTGCCGAACGCCGCTCGTACCAGCGAGCCAACTGCTCACCGGCGCTGATCACATGGGCCTGCATCTCACGCCGCGCGCGTTCGCCGTCCTCCGCGGTGAGCGCGGCGACGATCCGCTCGTGCTCGTGGAAGTTGTCGTCGCGGTGGCGAGGGTTGTCCTGCAACACCAGCGCCGAGACGTTACGCGGGAATGCCTCGTTGATCTCCTTGATCACCCTGGCCAGCCAGTCGTTGCCGGCCACCTGGTGAATGAGGGTGTGGAACCGGTCGTTGGCGGCGTTGGTGGAGCCGGCCAGGGCGACCCGGGCGCGGGCGACCCCCGGGTCGTCCTCGACCCGTCGCTGCGGGATGCTGCCCCGGGCGGCCTGCTCGGTACGTCGCAGCAGCGAGTTGGCCTCCCGCAGCTCGTGCAGGACGTCGTCGGTGATCCGGCTGACCGCCCGTTCGCAGGCCAGCGCCTCCAGCTCCGCACGGACCTCGTAGGCTTCCCGGACCTCCCACGGCGCCGGCACCCGGACCACCGCGCCACGGTGCGGCACCACCTCGATCAGCCCACCGGTCTGCAGTTGGCGCAGCGCCTCCCGGACCGGGGTGCGGCTGACCCCGAGCAGCTTGGCCAGCTCGGCCTGGCGCAGTTGGGCACCGATCGGGATCTCGCCGGACATGATCTTGGCGCGGATCTTCGCGGCGGTGGCGTCGACGAGGGCACTGCTGGTGTTTTCCGTCGAGCTGACTGGCATGCCCGGTGCCCCTGTCTGATCGGTGTGCGGCGCAGCCGGCCGGGTGCCGGCCCGGCTGCGGTCTTCTCCACAGTGGTGCGATGTGGATGTCACGATAGCAAGCCGGCCGTCGACCCTGCGGGTCCCGTACATTTCGCTTTGGATCCCGGTTTTGGATCCAAAGATCCTGAGGTAGTATCCGAGACTACCTTGGCCAGGGAGTTCTTAGGAAGCACCGGCCCGCCGCAGCCACCACGACGCGACACAGACCGACCCCAGACGAGCCGGACCGCATCGGAACGACTCCCGCGACGGCGACAGGAGCAATCGTGAGCGCGTGCCACCCCAGCCCGGACGGGCGCAACCACCGCAGTCATCCGCTCGATCCGCCCAGCCCGGCCGAGATCGCCCGTGCCGTCGCCGTCGCGCGTGCCGACGGTCGCCTCGGCGAGCGGACCCGGTTCTGGGGGGCCACGCTGGACGAGGCACACGCCCGCGCCGTCGTGGCCGGCGCGGCGGCGGCCGGGGAGGTCCGACTCGGACTGGTGGCCATGGACCACGCCGCCGGCACTGCCTGGGAGATCGACGTCGCGCTGGCCGCCGGGAGCCGGGCCGACGGTGCGCCGTCGGACCACGCTGGAGACGAGGACGTTGCGGACCGCTGCCTGGACTGGCGTCCACTCGACCCGCGTCGGCCCGGCATCACCTCCGAGGAGGCTCGCGCGGCCGCCCAGGCCTGCCGGCAGAGCCCACTGTTCCGCGAGGTGCTCGCCAAGCGGGGCATCCACGACGTCTCACTGGTGATGGTCGACGCCGAGTCGATGGGCGGCTTCGAGCCGAAGCGCTACGCCGACCGGCGGCTGACCTGGGGCACCGTCTGGCACCGTGTCGACGAGGGCGACAACGGCTACGTCCGCCCGGTGCAGGGCGTGGTGCCAATCATCGACATGGCGACCATGGAGGTCCTGGAGGTCGAGGACCACGGCGTGGTGCCGATTTCCGAAGAGGCCGGCCCGCTGGAGGCCGACGCCTGGCCGACCCGGCCGGGCCTGCGGCCGTTGGATGTCGTGCAGCCCGACGGTCCGAGTTTCGACGTCGACGGCTGGCAGGTCAGCTGGCAGGGCTGGCAGTTGCGGGTCGGCTTCACCCACCGCGAGGGCCTGGTCCTGTACGACCTGGAGTTCCAGGGGCGGCCGGTGGTCAAGCGGGCCGCCTGCAACGAGATGTACGTGCCGTACCTCGACCCCAACTCCACCCAGTACCGCAAGAACTTCTTCGACTGGGGCGAGTACGGGGCCGGGCCGCTGACCAACTCGCTCGCCCTCGGCTGCGACTGCCTCGGCGTCATCTACTACTTCGACACCGCCTATCTCGGTGGCGACGGGGACCCGGTGACCATCCCGAACGCGATCTGCATGCACGAGGAGGACCACAGCATCCTCTGGAAGCACAACGACCTGCGCCGCGGAGTCAGCCAGGTGCGTCGCTCGCGGCGGTTGGTCATCTCCAACTTTCAGACCGTGGCCAACTACGACTACGGCTTCTACTGGTCGCTCTATCAGGATGGCCGGATCGAGCTGGAGGTCAAGTTGACCGGGATGCTGTCGGCCTCCGGTATCGCCGACGGCGACGAGGTGCGCTACGGCCGGATCGTCGCGTCGAACGTGCAGACCCCGACCCACCAGCACTACTTCGGGCTACGCCTGGACATGGCGGTGGACGGATCGCGCAACCGGCTGGTCGAGGAGCATGCCGAGGGCGAGACCGACCCGACGCTCGACCCGTACGGCAACGCGGTACGCAACGTGCGTACCCCGTTGCTGCGTGAGTCCCAGGCCGCGCGCCGCACCGACCCGGCGTCGGCTCGCCGCTGGCGGGTGGAGAGCACCACCCGGACCAACCGGTACGGTGAGCCGACGGCCTACCGGCTGCTGCTGCCGAACACCACTCGACCGTTCGCCCGGCCGGACTCGGTGATGGCCCGTCGGGCACCGTTCATCCACCAGCACCTGTGGGCCACCCCGTACGATCCGCAGGAGCAGTTCCTCGGTGGTCGCTATCCCAACCATGCCGAGCCGGGCGACGACGGTGTGCAGGTCTGGCAGCGCCAGGACCGGTCGATCGACGGTGCGGAGCTGGTGCTGTGGCCGGTGCTCGGCACCCACCATTTCCCGCGCCCGGAGCAGTGGCCGGTGATGCCGGTGGACGCGATCCACATGATCCTCGAACCGGACGGCTTCTTCGACCGCAATCCGGCGATGGACGTGCCGGATTTGGCTGCCGCCCGCAGTGCGGGCAGTGCCTGCTGCTCCACTGGAAATGACGTGGTGCCGGCCGACTGACCCGGCCGGTGCGTCGGCCAGCGCGCCGGCCACGGGGACCCCTGTCCACTCTCGATATCCCGACACCAGACGTTCACAATCGCGACACGGACCCGAATTGGGTACCGCAGATGATGATTTTGGATCCAATCCAAATGAAATTTAATCCATCTTCGTCCCATACCCCGCCGAGGAGCGCACTATGTCGGACGATCCCCGCAAACTCCCGCAGAATCTGATAAGCCGTCGCGCGATGCTGCGCGGCACCGGTCTGCTCGGTCTCGGCTTCGGCGCCAGCAACCTCCTCGCCGCCTGCGGCGTCGCCTCCGATGGCAGCGAAGACGGCGACGACGGCACGAGCAGCGGCGGCACTCTCACGCTCGGCATCGACGCCACCAGCGCCGTCAACGACCCCGCTTTCTACACGTCACTGGGCGACTGGATGGCGGTCGACTGCATCTGCCGTGGACTGACCTTCATCTCTTTCGAGACCAACGAGCCGCAGGCTGACCTCGCCGAGAGCTGGGAGATCTCCGACGACGGGCTGACCTACACCTTCACTCTGCGTCAAGGTGTGACCTTCCACGACGGCACCACCTTCACCTCGGCGGACGTGCTGGCCAGCCTCGGTCGGCAGTTCAACGAGGACGACCCGACGCTGCCTGAGGGGTCTTCCCGGCCGCTGCGCAGCCTCGGCGCCAACGTCGCCTCGCTGGACGCTCCGGACGAGTACACCGTGGTGATGGTGCTCAACAGCCCTGACGCCACCGTGCTCAACCGGCTCTCCGACATCGGCGGCCGGATCATCTCCTCCGCTGCACTCGCCGAGTACGGCGCTGACATCGGCAAGAACCTGGTCGGCACCGGCCCGTTCCAGTTCTCCTCGGCGACCGCCGGGCAGCAGGTGGTGCTGACCGCGTTCGAGGACTACCGCGCCGGCCGGCCCAAGGTCGACCGGCTGGTGATGCAACAGGTCCAGGACCCCTCCACCATCGTCAGCTCGCTGCTCAGCGGCGACCTGTCCGCCACCCAGTTCACCCCGTACTCGGCGGTCGAGCAGCTCAAGGCCGACGACGCGGTGACCTTCCACGAGACGCCGTACAGCTTCGACGCGATGATGATGATCGACGCCCGGCGGATCCCGGAGCTGGAGGTGCGCCAGGCGATCAACCTGGCGATCGACCGGGAAGCGATCATCGCCCAGGCGTTCTTCGGCATCGGCGCGCTGCCCGACGGCTACACGATCCCGCCGTCGCAGGACGGCTACGACCCGAGCCTGGCCGATCTGAGTCGGTTCGATCCGGACGAGGCCCGGCGGCTGATCGAGGCGGCCGGCGCCACCGGCCGGCAGGTGGCGCTGATGGCGGCAAGCGACTCCTGGCATCCCCGCGCGGCGCAGATCGTCGCGCAGAACCTCACCGACATCGGGTTGACCGTCGTGAGCGACTCGGTCGACCCGGCCACCTACTTCAGCCGGCTGCTCGACCCGGAGGACGAGTTCCACGAGGTGATGATCTGGGAGCGCAACTCCTACATCCCGGACCCGGACAACATGATCGGGGCGATGGGCCTGCCGTCCGGGGTGTACGGCGACTTCACCTCCGGACTCAACACGCTGCCCGGCTCGGAGGCGTTCGCCGACGACCTGGCCGCCGCGAAGAACCTGCCCAACGGTGACGAGCGCACCGCCGCGTACACCGACGTCCAGCGCCGCTTCGCCGAGCAGTACATGGTGCTGTCCATGCTCTGCTACTCGGCGAACCCGGTGGTCACCGGGGCGAACGTCGAAGGCGCCAACGTCGCCGCGCTCGGCAACCACCGCTGCTTCATGGAGAACGCCAGTGTCTGACCCGACCCCCACGTCGGCCCGTCCGGGGGACCAGTGACGGTCGCAGGGGCGCGGCCGGTCGGGCGATGGAGAGCCGCCTACGCGCGGCGCTCCATCGCCCGGTCCTGGCTGGCCACCGTCTCCTGGCTGGTGGTCGTCGGCTTCGTGCTGATGGCGACCATCGGACCGCTGCTGGTCGGCGCCGACCCGGAGCGACAGAGCAACGTCACCCTCGCCGGGTTCGGCACCGCCGGGCATCCGCTCGGCACCGACGACCTCGGCCGAGACTTCCTTGCCAGGCTCGTGTACGGCGCCCGCCCGCTGCTGCTGGTCGCCTTCCTCGCCACCGCCGTCGCCGCGGCCATCGGCACCACCGTCGGCATGCTCGCCGGCTACCTCGGCGGCTGGGGCGAGCAGATCCTGATGCGGATCACCGACGTCGGGCTCGCCTTCCCGTCCATGTTGCTGATCATCCTGGTCGTGGCGGCCAGCGGACCGGGCGTACGCAGCCTGGTGGTCGGTGTCGGTGTCGCGCTGTCGCCCGGCCTGGCCCGGCTGGCCCGGGCGTTGACCGCCCGGGAAGCAGCCCGCGACTACGTGCTCGCCGCCCGGCTCGGCGGCACCCGGTCGCCCCGGATCATGGTCCAGGAGATCCTGCCCAACATCGTCGGCCCGTTGCTCGCCCAGGTCGTCATGACCCTGTCGGTGGCGGCCGGATTCGCCGCCGGCCTGTCCTACCTGGGCCTGGGCATCCAGCCACCCACCCCGGACTGGGGCTACATGGTGCAGGCCGGGCAGGAGTTCATCTACTCGGCACCCCGGATGGCGGTGCTGCCCGCCGCGTTGACGCTGATCTTCGTGGTCGCCAGCAACTTCGTCGGCGACGACCTGCGTGACGCGCTGGACCCGAGGAGCCGCCGATGATGCGGCTGCTGCGCGGCAGATCGCTGCCGATGCTCACGATGCGCCGGCTGGCCAGCGTGCCGGTGGTGCTGTTCGTCCTGGCCTCCCTGGTGTTCCTGGCCATCCGCCAGCTACCCGGCTCGCCGTCGTCCACCCTCGCGGCCAGCGGTACCCAAGGGCTCAGCGCCGAGCAGATCTCGGCCAACGAGGCCCGGATCAACGAAGCGCTCGGTCTGGACCGGCCGATCTGGGAGCAGTACCTGCGCTACCTCGGCGACCTGCTCGGCCTCGATCTCGGGCGCTCCTTCTACGGCGGCAACAGCGTGCTGGACCTGCTCGGCGGGGCACTACCGGCGACGATCGAGCTGACCGTCGCGGCGATGCTGATCGCCGTCCTGATCGGGGTCGTCACCGGGGTGATCGCCGCGCTGCGCAAGGACACCTGGGTCGACACGACCACCCGGTCCATCGCCACGGTCAGCTTCTCGCTGCCCTGGTTCGCCCTCGGCGTACTGAGCATCGTGATCTTCGGGGTGTGGCTGCGCTGGATGCCGGTGATCGGTCGGCTGCCCAGCCAGCTCGACTACCAGCCCACCACCAACTTCGTGCTGCTCGACGCGATCCTGCAGGACCGGCCGGAGCTGGTCGGGCCGTGGCTGCAGTACCTGATCCTGCCGGCCACCACCCTCGCGCTGGCGATGGCCGGCTTCATCACCCGGATCGTGCGGGCCTCGGTGCTGGAGGTACTCAGCGACGACTTCGTGCGGACCGCCCGGATGAAAGGGCTGCGGGAGCGGACCATCCTGCGCCGCCACGTGCTGCGCAACGCCGGCCTGCCCATCGTGACCGTGCTCGGTCTGCAATTCGGCTCGCTGCTCGGCGGTTCGGTGATCACCGAGACCGTCTTCTCCTATCCCGGCGTCGGCAACCTGCTGGTCAGCTCGGTGCTGCAACGCGACTACCCGGTGGTGCAGGGCGCCGCGCTGGCGATCGCACTGCTGTTCGTGCTGGTCAACGCAGCGGTCGACCTGTTCTACCTGGTCCTGGACCCGCGCCTACGGAAAGGATGAGTCCATCATGGATATCGTGCTGGTGCACGGCGCCGGCGGCACCCCGAGCACCTGGGCCCGCGTGGCACCGTTGCTGCGCGCCGCCGGGCACCGGGTCCACCTGGTCACCAATCCGATGAACTCGCTCGTCGAGGACGTCGCCAACACCACCGCCGTGCTGGCTGACTGCGCCGGGCCGGTGCTGCTGGTCGGGCACTCCTACGGCGGCGTCGTGATCACCAACGTCGGGCGCGACATCCGGGTCGTCGGGCTCGTCTACGTCTGCGCGTTCGCCCCCGACGAGGACGAGTCGGTGCAGGACATCATCGGCCGCTACCCGCCGGCCGAGGTCAGCCGGCACATGCGGCGTGGCCCCAACGGCGAATGGGCCTCGGAACACAGCCCCGAGTACTGGGCGGAGATCGGCTGGGACGTGCCGGAAGCCGAACGGGACAACTTCGACGCCGACTCGCGCCCCAGCGCCGACGCCATCTTCGCGCAGCCCACCGGGGTGCCCGCCTGGCGCGACAAGCCGTCCTGGTATCTGGTCGCGGCCGAGGACAGGACACTGCGGCCGGACACCCAACGGGACATGGCCGCCCGTGCCGGTGCCACCATTTCCGAGGTCGGCGGCAGTCACTTCACCCCCCGGGTCCGGCCCCGCGACGTCGCCGACCTGGTCGAGCAGGCCGTCGCCAGCGTCACCGGAGCGCCCCGGTGACCTCCGCCCCGACCGGCCCGGCCCCCGCCGGCCCGCCGGCGCCGGTGCTGTCCGTACGCGGGCTGCGGGTCGAGTTCGACGTGCCCGCCGGTCGGCTGCCCGCCGTCGCCGGCGTCGACCTCGACCTGCACCCCGGTGAGATCCTCGCCCTGGTCGGCGAGTCCGGCTCCGGCAAGTCCGCCCTGGCGATGAGCCTGGTCGGACTCAACCGGGCACCCGGCACGCACATCAGCGGCCGGGTGGACTTCGCCGGCCGGAACCTGGCCACCGCCAGCGAGGCCGACCTGCGCCGGGTCCGGGGCAGGGACATCTCGGTGGTGTTCCAGGACGCCCTCGCCGCACTCAACCCGTTGCAACGGGCCGGGGCGCAGGTTGCCGAGATGATCCGTACCCATCAACGGATCAGCCGGGCGCGGGCCTGGCAGCGGGCCGAGGAGCTACTCGCCGACGTCGGGATCGCCAACCCGGCGCGCAACGCCCGCGCCTACCCGCACCAGCTCTCCGGCGGCATGCGGCAACGCGTCATGATCGCGATCGGGCTGGCGAACGACCCGACCGTGCTGATCGCCGACGAGCCCACCACCGCCCTGGACGTCACCATCCAGGCCCAGGTGCTGGCCACCCTCAACCGGCTGCAGGCCGAACACGGCACCTCCATCGTCCTGATCACCCACGACCTCGGCGTGGTCGCCGAGGTCGCCGACCGGGTCGCCGTCATGTACGGCGGCCGCATCGTCGAGCAGGGCACCCGCGACCAGGTGCTGTACTCACCGCAGCACCCGTACACGATGGGGCTGCTCGACTCGGTGCCCCGGGTCGACGGGCCGGTCGCCGACCGGCTGCCGGCGATCCCCGGCAGTCCGCTCACCGGCGTCGACCGACCACCCGGCTGCGGCTTCGCCCCACGCTGCGCGTTCGCCCACAGCGACTGCGACAGCGCGCCGCCCGAGTTGACCCACCGGCACGGCGAACCCGGCCACGTTGACGCCTGCCTGCTCGACGCGTCGGCCCGGCACGCCGCCCGCACTCCGGCAGCGGTCGGAGGTCGACCGTGACCAGCGTGCCACTGATCGAGCTGACCGGACTGCGGGTGGAGTACCCGGGGCGCGGCGGTGATCCGGTCCGCGCCGTGCGCGACGTCGACCTGGAGATCCGCGAGGGCGAGACCCTCGGGCTGGTCGGCGAGTCCGGCTGCGGCAAGTCCACCCTCGGTCGGGCCATCCTGCGGATCACCGAACCCACCGCCGGCAGCATCCGACTGCTCGGCCGGGAGATCACCGGACTGCGCGGCACCGTCTTCCGACAGATCCGCGCCGACCTGCAGATGGTCTTCCAGGACCCGTTCAGCTCACTCAACCCGCGGCGGCGGATCGCCGACAGCGTCGCCGAGCCGCTGCTGCGCGGTCGGGGGGTCAGCCGGGCCGACGCCGGCCGGGCCGTCGACGAACTGCTCGACCTCGTCGGGCTCGGCCGCGACGCCGGCCGACGCCGGCCGCACGAGTTCTCCGGCGGCCAGCGGCAACGCATCGGCATCGCCCGGGCGCTCGCCCCGTCACCCCGGTTCATCGTCGCCGACGAGCCGGTCTCCGCCCTCGACGTCTCCATCCAGGCCCAGGTGGTGAACCTGCTCGCCGACCTGACCCGGGAGCGCGGCCTGACCATGTTGTTCATCTCGCACGACCTGGGCGTGGTGCGGCACATCGCCGACCGGATCGCCGTCATGTACCTCGGCCAGATCATCGAGGTCGCCGACCGGGACACCTTCTTCGACGTGCCGGCACACCCCTACAGCGAGGCACTGCTCTCCGCCGTACCCACCCTGGACCGGGAGTCCGACCGGGAACGGATCGTGCTCGCCGGCGAGTTGCCCGACCCCGCCCACCCACCGGCCGGATGCCTGTTCCACACCCGGTGCCGGTACGCCGTCGAACGCTGCCGCACCGAGGCGCCGGCACTGCGATCGATCCAACCGGGCCGCACGGTCCGCTGCCATCTTCCCCTGGTGCCGCAGGACATCCCGGCACCGTCGACCGTCACCACCGGAGGCACAGCACAGTGATCATCGACGCGTACAACACCACCCAGGACGTGCGGGGCCGATCCGACTACCTCACCGGCGCCCGGCCGGGGCAGGCGCCGCCGCCGTACACGCCGTTCGACCCGCGGCGGATCCTGGACCGGATGGACGCCGCCGGGGTCGACATGGCTATGGTCTGCTCCCTGGCCCAGCGGATCGAGAACGACTTCATCATCGGCCTGGCCAAGGCCCACCCGGACCGGCTGTTCGGCTTCGGGCAGGTCCGCCCGGCCGACGACGACGCGCTCGACGAGATCGCCCGGATCGCCGACGCCGGCCTCAAAGGGCTCAAACTGCACCCCAGCCTGCACGGCTACCACGTCGCCGACCACGGACTGCTCGACCCGGTCTTCGCCGCCTGCGCCGAACACGGCCTGATGGTGCTGATCAACGCCCTCGACGACGCGTTCTGCGCGCCGCTGGCGATCGAGGAGATCGCCAAGGGCCACCCGCAGGTGCCGACGATCATCGCCCACATGGGAGCGGTCTGGAACGTTCCCGAGGCGATCATCGTCGCCGAACGGAACCCGCACATCTACCTGGAGACCTCAGCCACCCTGATCAGTGACGTCAAGCGGGCGTACGCCCGGCTCGGTCCGGGGCAGATCCTGCTGGGCAGCGAGTGGCCCGGCTCCGACTTCGACCTGGAACGGATGAAGATTGCCAAGGCGATCCCGGAGGCCGCGGACCGGGCGCTCGTCGAGGGCGGCAACATGGCCAGGCTGCTCGGGATCGCCGCATGACCGCCGAGGATGTCGCGCCGGTGCCGGCACCGGACGGGATGACCCCGGGCGAGGTCGAGCTGCTCGACGTCGCCCAGCGGCTGCTGGCGAAGGTCTGGGTCACCGGCCGGCACGAGGTCGCCACCGCGCTGCGCACCCCGGACGGCACCATCCACACCGGCGTGCACCTGGAAGGGTCCTGCCGGCGCAGCTCGATCTGTGCCGAAGGTGTCGCCCTCGGCGTGGCCCGCGCCGCGTTGCCCGCCGGGACGCCGCTCACCGTCGACAGCGTTGTCTCGGTGCAGATCAAGCCGGCCGGCCGGTTCCGGGTCATCGCCCCGTGCGGGGTGTGCCGCGAGCTGATCAGCGACTACAGCCCGCAGGCCCGGGTCTGGATCACCACCGTCGACGGCGCCGTCACCGCGACGGAGGCCATCGACCTGCTACCGGAGAAGACCCGCCGGGCCTGGTGACCCGGCCCCGTACACGTACCGCGCCGTGCCCGACTCCGTCCACGTACCGAGAGAGGAACACCGTGTCTGAACCGTCCCGCACCGACCTTGACCGGGCGGCGCTCGCCGCCGAGCTCGGCGGCCCCGGCACCCCGGTCGCCTGGGCCGACCTGACCTGGCCGGAGGCCGGCCAGACGGCAACCGCTGTCGACTCGGTGATCATCCCGGTCGGTGCCACCGAACAGCACGGCCCGCACCTGCCGCTCGCTGTCGACACGCTGATCTGCGACGCGGTCGCCCGCGACGTCTCCGCGCTCACCGGCGTGCCGGTGGTGCCCCCCATCGGGTTCGGCGTCTCCGCCTCACACGGCGACTTTGCCGGCACCATCGCGCTGCGCCCGGAGACCCTGATCGCCGTCGTCGAGGACGTCATCGACTCGCTGCACGCCAGCGGCGTACGGCAATTCATCCTCCTCAACGGGCATATCTGGAACAACGGCTCGCTCGACGTCTCCGCCGAGAAGCTACGGGTCCGCCACCGCGACTCACGGGTACGGGCGTTGGCCTACGTGACCATGTACCCCGGACCGGAGGTCGATGGCCACGTCTACCACGGGCGCGGGCTGATGCACGCCAACTACTTCGAGACCTCGGTGATGCTGCACCTGTATCCGGACCTGGTCCGGATGGACAAGGCCACCTCGCACCGCGACGTCGACTCGTTCTGGGACTACCGAATGGACCAGGTCAGCGACACCGGCGTGTGGGGTCGCGACGTCGCCGACGCCACCGCCGAGCACGGCCGGGCCGAGTACGACCGCTGTGTGGCCACCACCTCCCGGGCCGTCGCCGCCGCCGTGCGCGAACCCTGGCCTGACCCCACTCACCGGCCCTGACCGTCCCGCCACGCCCCGCCCGGAGGACCCGCGTGAAGATCTACGACATCACCCTGCCGATCCATCCGAAGATGCTGCACTGGGGCCGCAAACCTGAGGTGGAGATCGTCGAGTCGCTGGCCAACGGCGACGCCTCCAACGTCACCCGGTGGCGGCTCGGCGCACACACTGGCACCCATGTCGACGCACCGGCGCACTTTGTCGACGGTGCCACCCCGATCGACGAGGTCGCCCTGGAGACCTTGGTCGGCCCGGCCGTGGTCGCCGACCTGACCGCCGTCGACGGGGACGTGACCGTCGCTGACCTGGTCGCTGCCGGCGTCGCCGGTGCCACCCGGGTGCTGCTGAAGACCAGCAACTCGGCCGGCCCGCTGCGTGAGACCGAACGCGCCGAATCCTGGGTCGGACTCTCCCCGGAGGCCGCCCGCTGGCTGATCGACCAGCGGGTCGCGCTGATCGGCATCGACTACCTGACCATCGAGAGCCACCGGCGCACCGACACCTGGGACGCCCACCACGCCCTGCTCGGCTCCGGCGTGATCATCCTGGAGAACGCCGACCTGGACGCCGTGCCGCCGGGAGAGTACGAACTGGTCTGCCTGCCGACGAAACTGGTCGGCGCAGACGGGGCGTTCGCCCGTACCATCCTGGTCCAGCGCGACTGACCCGGCGAGACTGATCCGCATGTCGATCGAGATCGCGCTCGCCGCACCACATCCGGCCGCGTTGGACGCCGCCGCCGACGTGGTAGCGGCCGGCGGTGGCGTCGTTGACGCCGCCCTCGCCGCCGCCGCCGCGCTCACCGTCGCCTACCCGCACCAGTGCTCGGCCGGCGGTGATCTGATCGCTCTGGTCCGCACCCCCGACGACGAGGTACGCGCGGTGTTGTCGGTCGGCGCCGCCGCCGGCGGCGTGGACGTCGCTGCGCTGCGCGCAGCCGCCGACCGGATGCCGCCCGGCGGACCGCTGACCGTCACCGTGCCCGGTGTCGTCGCCGGCTGGGCCGCGCTCGCCGGACTCGGCGGCCGGCTGCCGCTGGCCCGGGTGCTGGCACCCGCCGTCGAGTTGGCCGCCGGCGGCGTACCGGTCAGCCCCGGCCTGGCTGCGGCGATCCTGCGCCGGCTCGACGTGGTACGCGCCGATCCCGGCCTGGCCGCGTTGCTGCTCGACGGCGACGGTACGCCGCTGCCGCCCGGAGCGGTGCTGCGCCAGCCGGCGCTGGCCCGCACCCTCGGCACCATCGGCGCCGACTGGCGCGACTACTACCAGGGCGAACTCGCCGAGGCGCTGGCCGCCGGACTGGCCGCGCTGGGCAGCCCGCTGACCACCGCCGACCTCGCCGGGCACGCCGCCGAGCTGACCGATCCACTGCGGTACGCCGCCGCCGGCTCCCAGGTGACCTGGTCCGTCGCGCCGCCACCCAGCCAGGGCGCCACCCTGCTGGCCATGCTCGCCGCCAACGCCAACGCCAACGCCAACGCCGCGTTGGCCACCGCCCGGACCGCCGAACAGCGCCGCGACACCCTCCTCGGTGACCCCCGGGTCGGCCCGGTCGACCTCGACGGGCTGCTGCTTCGCACCGACCCACCGACCGGGCCGGCGCCGCCGGCCGGCCCGAAACCGGCCGGCGACACCGTCGCGGTCACCGCCGTCGGCAACGACGGCACCGCCGTCACCCTGATCCAGAGCGTCTTCCAGACCTTCGGTGCCGGCATCTGCGAACCCGGCACCGGCCTGGTGCTGCACAACCGGGGATCGGTGTTCAGCCTCGACCCGACCCACCCCGGCCGGCTGCGCCCCGGTGCCCGCCCACCGCACACCCTCTGCCCGGCGATAGCCACCGGCCCGGACCGGGTCGTCGCGCTCGGCTGCCAGGGCGGCCGGGCCCAGCCGTGGATCCTGGCCCAGGTCGCCGCCGACGCGCTGACCACCGCCGACCCGGCCAACCTGCTGGCCCGCCCCCGCTGGGTGATCGGCGCCCGCGACGTCGGCCAGGACCGGCCCAGCCTGCTGCTCGAACCCGACACCCCGGCCACCGACGCGCTGCGGGCCGCCGCCACCGACCTCGGCCTGCGGGTGGTGCAGCTGCCGCGGCGTCACGACGACGCCGGGCACGTCCAACTGTCCCGGCTCACCCCGGCCGGCCTCGACGCGGCCAGCGACCCCCGCGCCGACGGCGCCGCCCGGGTGCTGCGGGGCCGTTGATGGACTCCGCCGAAGCGGCCACGCTGCTCGCCGACCCGTACCGGCTCGGGCCGGTCACGCTGCGGTCCCGGATCGTCAAGGCACCCACCTCGACCGGTGCGGCCGACACGGGCGGGTACGCCCGGCCGTGGCACCGGGACCACTATGCGCGGGTCGGCCGGGGGAGCGCGTTGACCATCGTCGAGTTCACCGCGATCGATGACGGCGCCGCCCTCGGCTTCCCCGGCCATCTCAGCATCGCCAGCGACGACCACGCCGCCGCGTTGGCCCCGGTCGCCGAGCGGATCCGGGCCGACGGTCGCGTCGCCGGGCTGCAGATCGCCCACGCCGGACGACAACGCACCCTGCCGGGGGAGGCGCTCGCCGCGTCGGCGGTGCCCTGGCCCGCCATCGAACGCCGACTCGGGCTGCGGCCCCGCGCCATCACCGTCGACGAGATCGCCGCGGTCGTCGACGGCTTCGGCCGGGCGGCAGGCCGCGCGGCCCAGGCCGGCTTCCAGGTGGTAGAGATCCAGGCGTCCAACGGCTACCTGCTCGCCGGGTTCCTCTCCCCACACACCAACCGGCGCGACGACGACTACGGCGGCGATCCGGCCCGGCGACGTCGTGTCCTGCTGGAGGTCGTCGCCCGCTGCCGGGCCGCGCTGCCGGCCGAGGTGGCGCTCACCGTACGGCTGTCCGACCGCGACCACGAAACTGGTGGGCAGGAGCTGGCCGAGACCACCGAGCTGGTCGCGGCCCTGGCCGCCACCGGCCAGGTCGACGCGGTACACGTGTCGTCCGGCAACCACGCCACGCGGGTACGCCAGGTGCCGCCGGCCGCCGTGCCACCCGGGGCCGTCTGGCGATCGGCCCGGACCCTGCGGGCCGCCGGTCTGCCTACCATCGCCTGCGGCGGGATCACCGAACCGGCACAGGCGGCCGGGCTGCTGCGCGACGGCACCGCCGACCTGGTCGCGCTCGGCCGGGCCTTCCTCGCCGACCCGGACTGGGCGGAGAAGGCGCTCGCCGGCGCCGCCAGGCGGATCCGACCCTGCGTACGCGGCAACGACGGCTGCCACGCCCGCGCCGCCCTGATCGGCCGGCCGGTCGCCTGCACCGTCAACCCATCGCTGAGCCTGCCGCCGGCCTCAGCGTCGTCCGGCCCGGTGCGACCGGCCAACCGGTCGCCTCACCTGGTGCCGTCGGACGCCCCGGTGCTCGTCGCCGGGGCCGGTCCGGCCGGTCTGGAAGCCGCACACCGGCTCGCCGAGCATGGACACCGGGTCCGGCTCTACACCGGCGGCCGGCCCGGCGGTGCCCTGCGGGACGCGGTGGACAGCGGGGTGCACGACAGCTTCGCCCCGTACCTGCGCTGGTTGACCGACCGGCTCGCGGCCAGCCCCGTCGAGGTGGTCGACACTGCGCTGCACCCGACGGACCTCGGCGCAGAGTGGGCCGGGCTGCTGGTCGCCACCGGCGGCGTGGCGCGGTCGCTGCCCGGCGCGGTGCCTGCGCTCGACGTGCTGCGCGGGCTGGTGCCGCTGCCCGCCGACGGTCCGGTGCTGGTGATCGGCGCCGGCCGGACCGGCACCAGCACGGCCGCCGCGCTGGCCCGGCGCGGTGCGGATGTCACGCTGCTCGGCGACACCACCCGGGTGCTCGACGATGAACCCCCCGACGACCCACCGACCTGGGTCGACCTGCTCGCGTCGGTCGGGGTGCGGACCGTGCTCGGCCACCGGGCCAGGGTTACCAACGACCAGGAGGTGCAGGTGGACGGGACGGTGTTGCGGGCCAGGCTGATCGTCGCTGCGGTCGGTCGCGAACCCCACCAGGACCTGTACGAGGCCGGCGCCGAGGTGGCCGCCGGCCGGCCGGTGCTGCGCTGCGGCGACGCGCTGCGCCCGGGACGGCTGCACGACGCGGTGCACGCCGGGGCGCGGGCCGCCCGTACCGTGCACGAGGCCCTCGCCTTCCGGCAGGTGACCCGGTGACCGGCGGTGATCTGCTCGTTGTCGGCGACGTGCGGACGATGGACCCGGCCGGCCCGCGGGCCGAAGCGGTCGCCGTGCGCGCCGGGCGGATAGCCGCCGTCGGCGACCTGCGCGCCGCCCGCGCCGCCGTCCCCACCGGTACGCCGGAGCTCGCCCCGCCCGGCGCGGTGGTGCTACCCGGCTTCGTCGACAGCCATGTCCATCTGATCTGGGCCGGCCGGGCCGCCGCCCGGGTCGGGCTGGACGATGCGGTCAGCGTCCGCGACATCTGCGACCGGATCAGCGGGCACGCCCGCCGGCATCCCACCCGCCGGTGGATCGAGGCCGACGCCGGCTTCGACCCCGGTGACCTGGCCGAACGCCGGCTACCCAGCGCCGCCGAGCTGGAGGCCGCCGCTCCTGGCCGGCCGGTGCTGCTGGACCGTAAGGGCCACGACGGCATCGCCAATCTGACCGCGCTGCGGCTGGCCGGGATCTCCGCCGGCACCCCGGACCCGCCCGGTGGGCGGATCGACCGGTACCCCGACGGCACCCCGACCGGGCTGCTCGTCGAACATCCGGCGGTCGCCCTGGTCCGTGCGGTGGTCCCGGAGCCGGACCAGCAGACGAGGATCGACTGGATCACCGCCGGGCAGGCGGAACTGCTCGCCCACGGGATCACCACCGCCGTCGACCCGGCGGTGCCGGCCGCCGAACTGGCCGCGTACGCGGCGGCCGGCCGGGCCGGTGCGCTGCGGCTGCGTACCGTGGCGATGCCGTTGGGCGGCGACGACGTCGACGACGCGCAGCTTCGCCGTACCCTCGATGGTTGTGATCTTGACCGGGCCGCGCCGGGTCTGCTGCGCGCCGGGCCGACGAAGCTGTTCCTCGACGGCGGCGGCTCGCTCGGCACCGCGCTGCTGTCGTCACCCTGGCCGGGCACCGACGGCTACCACGGCAACCAGAGCCTGCGTACCGACACGGTGCGGGCGCACTGCGCGGCAGCGGCGGCGCACGGGCGGGGCGTCGGCGTGCATGCCGTCGGCGACGCCGCGATCGACCTCACCCTGTCGGTCTTCGCCGAGGTCGCGGCCGGCAAGCCGATCGCCGGACTGGGCTTCCACCTGATCCACGCCTACCTCGGCCCTGGGCCGGCGGCGATGGCCACCGCCCGGCGGCTCGGCGTGCCGGTGTCGGCGCATCCGGCGCTGCAGTGGGCGTTCGGGCTCAACCTGATCGACCGACTCGGCGAGCCGGCCGCGGCCGCCGCGAACCCGCTTCGGTCCTGGTTGGACGCCGGGGTGACGGTCGGTGGCGGCTCGGACGGGCCGGGGCCGCCGATGTCGGTGCTGCACGGCATCTGGCAGGCCCGTACCCGTCGGGTCCGGGGCCGCGACGAGCCGCTCGGGCCGGACCAGGCGATCACCGCGCCTGAGGCGCTGGCGCTGTTCACCACCGGCGCTGCCGAGGTGGCCGGCAACCGGCGGGCCGGCTGGGGCGCCGGGGTGCTGCGGGTCGGCGAGCCGGCGGACCTGACCCTGCTCGACGTCGACCCACTCACCCCGGACCCTGACGCGCTGCTCGCCGGCACGGTCCTGGCCACCGTGGTCGCCGGCGAGGTCCGGTACGCCGAGGTATGAATCGACGGTCACGCCGCGCCATAGAGCCGCCGGACGAGATTACGCATCTGCTCAGTGCTGATCTCGCCGCCAGTCCACCGCTCCATGACAGTCTCGACGTGGGCGCTCGCCGTCAACCCTTCAGCCCTTACCGAGGCTGCTGCCTGCATAAACGACCGGGTACGCTCGGCAGCCGTCTCGCCGGGTAGTTGCTCACGGGTTTCGCGAACCGACAACGTCTCAACCAGCACTTCCCGAGTGTGCCCGATTGTCTACACACTTACCGTCGGTAAGGCCGCGCTGGTGCCGCCGGAGATCGAGGAACTCGCCGGCCCGGAGATGGGTGGCATCGCGGTGGTGACTGCGGTGGGTCGCCACATTGCGTCACGACTGATGAACACCACCGCCAGGCGATTGTGTGGCGTACCTTCCTGGACGCTACCGGAACGCATTCAGCGTCTGCGGCGGGAATTTCGGGGCTTCTGACGCTCTCCATCGGGAACATCGCCGCGCTGTCGTGGCCGCACCAGCCGGTCCAGCAGCGTCCGACGGTTGGCGTCGCCCGGTGGGCTGACCTGGTAGCCAAGTCGTTCGAGTTCCTCAACAGCGCATGTGGGATCGCGCCGGACCACGGCGGCTGCTTGTTTGCGACGGTACCGGTCCCGGCTCTGGTTGAGGGTAGTCTCCCAGTCATTCTTCGGTGCCACGAGATCTTCGACGATAAGACACTCAAGAAGGTCTTCCAGGGCGGGGCGGAACCGGCGTCCACCAACTGGGAGGTGGATTTTGTTCAGCCCGTTTATCCCCTTTTTTCGGGTCTCGGCAAGGTAGCGTTCGAATGCCTCGTGGCGTGCGTTGACCTGGATATGTGCTTCCGTGTAACGGGCCTTGTTTCGTTCGTAGTCGTAGTGTAACAACTCGATTTTCTCGTCGCCTACCAGCAGGCTGCATACCGAGGCCTGGACGGTCAGAAACGTGCCCTCGTCCTCGTCGAGATTGAGTCGGCACATAACGTCGAGCCAGATGGGGGACGCTGCGGCCGACCTCATCCTGACCGGTTGGGCGGTGATGCCGGTTAGTTGGGTGCCGACGATCGCATGGTGTTGATCGGGTGCGATCCTGGCTGCGATCGTCGCTGAGTCGCAGACTGTGAGGTCTATTCACAGGCAATCCTGTAGAAGTGCAGCCCGATGACACAGGAGATCGTTTCCGTGAAGGTCGCGAGCGGTCTGCGGTAGTCGGTGTGCAGGATTCTCCAGGTCTTCAGGTTTGCGATGACCTGTTCGACGACCCAGCGGATCTTGTTGACCTGCCTGTTGTATTCCTTCTGCCACTCTGTGAGCTCGCCGCCCTTGGGCTTCTTGTACGGAGTGATCATGCCGTTGCCGACGTAGCCCTTGTCGCCGATCCAGTCTCCGGGATTCAGGCTGACGAGAACACCGGTGTCGTTGATCGCGTACGAGTCGTGGTGGTTGCCGGTGACGGGATCGGAGACCCAGGCGAGCGCGCCGTCGAGGGTACAGGCGACCTGGACGCTCATGCCCGTGGTCTTGTGCTTGCCGGAGTACAGACAGCGGTCCGTGCGCCATGACCAGCAGGGGAACAGAGTGCCGTCGACGATGTACTGGGCGGTCGGGTCGAGCTCGTCGGCGGTCGGCACGAACCCCGCCAGCACGCGGTCGAGGACCGGGGTGATGGCGGTGACCGCCCGTGAGATCGTCGACTGGGAGACGCCGTGCGCCTCGGCGATCTCCGCTTGGACACGGTTACGACGCATGTAGGTCAACGCGACCACGAGGGCACGGTAGAGGCCGAGGACCGGGGGCCACGGTTCCATGCCCAGGTTCCGGCATTCGGCGCGGACCAGCACGCAGAGGTCGCGGATCTGATCGGTCGTGAAGCCGGTGGTATGATACATGCTCGGCGGTCCGCTTTCTTTGGTTGTTGTGTGGAAACTCCATCCTATGGGAGGGCGGGCCGTCTCATTCATCGGGGGTCCACTGTGGGTTACTGGGCCCTGCTGAATAAGCCTCTGTGTTGTTGAGAAGTATCCGCAGGTTCTCGGCAAACTGTCGGGACTGCTCGATGAGCGCCTTATTTGTCGAATTCGCCAATGGAGATCCACAGCTTCTGTGCTTCCAGTGAATCGAACTGCCGTGCCCTCGCCATCTCGACGAGTTGCTGGTATGTGATATGCAGTTTATCCAACGCCTCCTGGACTGCTTGCTTCCACTCGGAGGCATTGAGTTCGGTGACAGTTGGCCCGGGAAGGTTGGCGGCAGTCATTGTGACCTCCCAGAGTTGATCATCGTCTGGTTGGGCATGGCTCATCTTAGATGCATCCACCCATCTGCGCTACCCGTCGTAACCTACCTGACACGCCAGATGAAACGATCTGAGCTGATGTGCGGTACGGCAGCAGAAATGATCATGTCGTGACCAGCGCTGACTCCTCCGACTGGGCTATCCAAGCCGGTCGTTTCGGTGTCTTTCCAGAGTCGTCCGCTGCTTGGCGGCTATCGTGAGAATGCTTCCGAATTCACTACTTATCTGATCAACGTTTTTGCTGGTGGTGAGCGCGAATCCTTCGTGCGGGTGGCTCCAGGGCCGAGCCTGGGCGGCTAAGGGCCGGACGCTGCGAGGAAGGTTGCAATGTCGGCGGCGATCCGGTCCGGGTACTCGCCGTTGATTGCGTGCGAGGCGTCCGGGTAGACGATCACCGTCGCCTCGGGTACTGCCCGCTCGGCGACCTCGGCCGCTTCGGCCGTGTCGTGCATCCGGGACTCGCCGGCGAGCAGCGCCAGCGTCGGTGTCCCTACCCCGGACAGATCCTCAGGCGTGACCCGGTGCGGTGCGGAGAGCTTCAGCGCGTACGTCTGCATGCCGGCCTCGATCATCCGGGCCACCGGTACGTCCTCGACCGGGGCGCCGTTGGCGGTCCAGCTGGCGAAGTCGTCCCGCCAGGACCTGGGAAACCAGCGGACACTGGCCGGGATCGACCGGAGGATCGCCTGCCAGGACAGGTCGGCGAAGACCAGGACCGGGTCGAGCAGGGTGACACTGGCGACCTTCTCCGGTCGGTGCACCGCCAGGTTCATCGCGGTCCAACCGCCGATCGAGAGCCCGACCAGGTGGATGGCCGGCTCCGGCAACTCGATCAGCACCTCGTGCAGCCACTGGGCGTGGTCGGTGGGGGTCTCGATCGGCCGCTGCTGGATGCTCATCCCCGGCTCGCCGAGCAGGTCGATGGTGTAGACGCTGCGCAGTCGCAGCAGTGCGGGCAGGTTGTCGGCCCAGACCGGCGAGGCCGCGGCTCGACCCGGCAACAGCAGCAGCGGATCGGCGTCCGGCTCGGCGCCGGCGAAGTGGTAGAGCCGTACCACGCCGTAGCTGGTCCGTACGTCCAAGGTCCGGTCGGCGCTCGGCAGGTCCGCCATGGCCCGGTCGTACGCGGCGAGAAAGCGGTCTGCGGCGGCGGCCGAGGTGAAGTGGCCGACCGGCGTGGGGGTGCGGACAGCGAAGCAGCCGGTCAGTAGCGCGATGGTGGTGATCAGGGCGGCGATGCCGACGACAAGCCAGCGTCGGCGGCGCAGGCGGGGGAGTAGGCGGCGCATCTGGGCTCCTCTGCGGGCGTGCGCTCCGGCTGTCGTCGATCTACCGTACGGTCAGAAGTCTAACCACGCGGTGGAATTTCTGCCCGACAGGTAGGCTCGGACTCATGTCATCGACCGGCCCGGACCTGGCAGGCAAGCCGCTGACGATCACCGAGCGGGCGCGGCGGGCGCAGTTCGTCCAGGTGACCATCGACCTCGTTGCCGAGCACGGGTACCGAGGGGCCTCGCTGGCCCGGATCGCCGAGGCCGCCGAGGTCTCCAAGGCGGCCGTGCTCTACCACTTCCCGACCAAGGACGCCGTGCTCCGGGCCGCCTACCAGACGGTGATCGACGCGCTCACCACTGCGGTCGGCGCGGCCGTCGCCGACCAGTCGGGTGCCGCCGCGCTGTACGCGTACATCCGGGCGCTGGTCGGCCACCTCGACGCCCGTCCCGATCACGCTCGCATGATCATCGAGGCGATCACCGCCGACGCCGGGATCACCGACAGCCCGGACGACGAGGGTCGCCGGGCGGCGGTCGCGGGGTTGATCGACGCGGCGACGGCGGCCGGCGACTACCGCGCCGACGTCGATTCCCGTGGTACGGCCGTCATCGTCAACGGGGCGATCGACGCGATCGTGGCGCAGCGCCTCGCCGACCCCGGCTTCGACGCGGCCGGGGCCGCCGACACGCTTGCCAACCTGCTCGACCGGGCGCTCCGTTAGTCGGTACCCCTACCGAGAGCCCCGGGAATGATCGTATTGCGAGACGGCGTCTCTGTTGACGGTCGACTTGTGCTGGCCTAGGCTGGCGGACACGACCACCCAGCCGCAGGAGAACGCCATGATCCGAGTTCCGCAAGGTGCTGGATTGCTGGTGCGCGGTTACGAGGAGCCGCTGCGGGTCCACCCGCCGCGTGAGGGCATGCGCCCCGGGACCGCCGCCGGGGATCCGCAGACCCCGTTCTGATTGTCGAGTACGCCCGTCTGTCGCACCCCGGCACCTGACACGCCGGGCGACACGGCGGGCTCGCCACACCTGTCCTGACCGAACCGGTCCGCGCACGCCACCGCGCGTCGCATCCGGGACACCGGCCGACTCATCCATCAGAACCGACGACCCTCGGAGCGCATCATCATGACGACCGCAATCGACCTGGCCCCGATCTCCGGCCCGTCCGCCTGGCGCGGCGACGAGCTGAGCAAGTCCACCGAATGGATCTACCACCTCAGCGACGCCGAGCGGACCGAGTTGGAGACCGTCGGGCGCAAGTTCGTCGCCGACGACCCCGACCTGCGTACGGTCACCGCTGCCGACTACCCGCTGCCGGTCTGCGCCGGCCTCAACGCCGAATGTGCCCAGCAGATGGACTCCGGCCGCGGCTTCATCTTGGTCCGCGGGCTGCGCACCGAGGAGTACGGCGACACCCTCGCCGGAGCGATCTTCTTCCTGATGGGGCTGCACCTCGGCGTACCGATGGGGCAGAACCAGATGGGTGACGTGCTCGACCACGTCATCGCCACCTCCAACAAGACCCTCGACGACCCGTCGGCGCTGCCGTCGCGGGTGCGTGACCGGCTGCCGTTCCACTCCGACAGCTCCGACGTCGTCGCGCTGATGTGCCTGCGCGCGGCGAAGGAGGGCGGGGCGAGCAGCCTGGTCAGCGGTACCACCATCTACAACGAGATCCTGCGCCGCCGGCCGGACCTGGCGCCGCTGCTGTTCGAGCCGTGGCACTGGGACTGGTACAAGCAGGACCACGACGCCCCGGCGAAGACCTACCTGTCGCCGATCTGCAGCTACGTCGACGGCATCTTCAGCACCTACGCCGGCAGTTCGATGATCTTCTCGGCGCAGGACTACCCCGAGGTGCCCCGACTCACCGAGGCGCAGATCGAGCTGCTGCACCTCTACGACGAGATCTCCCAGGAGCCGGGCCTGGCGCTGGACATGAACTTCCAGCCCGGCGACGTGCAGTGGCTGCTGAACTACGCCGCCCTGCACTCGCGGACCGGCTACGTCGACTACCCCGAGCCGGAGCGTCGCCGTCACCTGCTGCGGCTGTGGCTCAAGCGCGACGTCGGCCGCCCGCTGGTGGACGGCTTCGGCAAGAACGTCGTCAGCGACCGGGGCGCGGCGGACGTGGTCCCGGGCGGCCGGTTCCAGATCGCCGAGGCGGCCGAGGTGAACATTGAGTGGGGTAACTGACCACTCCCGGTACGTGGACGGCCCGCCGCGCTCCAAAGTCGTAGCGCAGCGGGCCGCCCGCATTCAGCTGACCGGCGCCGGTGACATGGCAGAAGGGCGGGACCGGTCGACCGGTCCCGCCCTTCGTCGTACCACTGCGGTCAGAGGTCGAGCACCAGGCGGTCGGAGCTGCACCGGCCGACGCAGATCATCATGCTGCGCCCGGCGGCCCGTTCGTCGGCGGTGAGCAGCGAGTCGCGGTGCTCCGGCGTGCCGGCCAGCACCCGGGTCTCGCAGGCCCCGCAGTAGCCCTTCTCGCAGTCGTAGGTCAGGCCGGGTACGGCCTCGCGCAGCACCTCGATCATCCGCTTGTCCTTCGGCACCCGCAGGGTGACCCCGGTGCGGGCCAACTGGACGTCGAACTCGGTGTTGGCCGCCGGGTCGAACGCCACCTCCAGGTCGTCGCCAGCGGCGAAGCGCTCCACGTGCAGCTGCCCGGTGCGTCCGGCGTCGGCACACACCCGCTCCACCGCGTTGATCATCGCGCCGGGTCCGCAGCAGTAGACGGCGGTGCCGTCGCCGACGCCACCGATCAGCCCGGCCAGGTCGGGCAGCCCGGCCTCGTCCTGCGGTAGCAGCGCGGCCCGGTCGCCGGCGAGGGCGCCCAGTTCGTCGGCGAAGGCCATCGAGGCCCGGCTGCGGCCGCCGTAGACGACCCGGTACGGCGTACCGCGCCGGACGGCTTCGCGGACCATGGCGAGGATCGGGGTGATCCCGATCCCGCCGGCCAGGAAGAGGTACTCGTCGGCGTCGACCAGCGGGAAGTGGTTACGCGGGCCGCGTACCGTCAGGGTCGCGCCGGCGGCGGCGACGGTGTGCAGCTCGACAGAGCCGCCGCGCCCGGCGGCCTCCCGCAGCACGCCGAGCCGGTAGCCGCTGGTGTCGGCGGGATCGCCGCAGAGCGAGTACTGCCGGACCCGGCCGGACGGCAGCCGCACCTCCAGGTGGGCGCCGGGTGCCCAGGCCGGCAGCGGTGCGCCGTCGGCGGCGGTCAGCCGTACCTCCAGCACCTCGTCGGCGGCCCGGGTGACCGCCCCGACGACCAGTTCCCGGTCGCCGCCGGGGCGGGTGAGCGCCGGGGCACCTCCGGCCGCCGCGTCGGCGGCGCGGCGGCCGGAGGTGAACACGGCCGGGATGGCGTCCCAACCGGTCTGGTTCCCCTTGGTGGGGTAGCCGACGAGGCCGTCTTCGACGACCCGGTAGTCCGGCAGCCGGGTCAGCACCTGGGTGATCATTTCGCGGAACATCAGCCGGGCCAGGTGGGCGCCGGCGCACCGGTGGCTGCCGATGCCGAAACTGAGGTGCCGGGTGGCGTCGCGGTCCAGCCGGACCTGCTCCGGCTCGGGGAAGACCGCCGGGTCGTGGTTGGCGGCGACCCAGGGGATCAGGATCCGTTCGCCGGCGCTGACCGGGCAGCCGCCGACCTCGGCGTCGGCGCGGGCGGTACGGGCCATCGACTGGGACGGCGCGAAGACCCGCAGGAACTCCTCGGTGGCGCCGTCGAGCAGGTCGGGTGAGTCGATCAGCCGTTGCCGCTGTTCCGGGTGGCGACTCAGGTGCACCAGGGTGGAGCCGGTCAGCGAGGTGGTGGTGTCGACCCCGCCGGCGATCAGCAGGCCGATGACGGAGACCAGTTCGTCGACGCCGAACAGTTCGCCGTCGGGTCGGCGCTGGGCGACCAGGTAGCTGACCGCGTCGTCGGCCGGTTCGGCGCGCCGGGCGTGGATGAGTTCCCGGATCCGTTCGTCCATGTACGCCAGGCCCTGGCCGCCCCGGATGGCGCGTTCGCTGCCGGGCAGGGCGGCGAAGATGTCGTGGATCGGCTTGGCCAGCTTGGGCCATTCCGCTTCGGGAAAGCCGAGCCAGTCCAGGGTGACGGCGGCCGGCAGCGGGTTGGTCAGGTCACGGACGAAGTCGACCGAGCCTTCGGTGACGAAGTCGTCGATGATCCGGGTGGTGTGCCGGGCGATCATCGGGGCGAGTTTCGCGACCGCGTCCTGGGTGAGCAGCGGGTTGATCAGGTCGCGGTAGTCGCCGGCGGCCGGCGGGTCCAGCTCGATCGGGTACTGCTCCAGACCCGGCCCGCGGGGGATGACGATGGCGGTGCCGTCGCCACCGGCGGCGGCGCGGGCCGAGGAGAAGGTGTCGTCGTCGCGGGCGACGCGGACCACGTCGGCGTACCGGGTGGTGTAGACGAAGCCACCGTGCGCGTCGGTCCGGCCGACCGGACATCTGTCGCGGTACGCCCGGTAGTAGCCGACCGGGTCGGCGTTGCACTCGGCGGAGTGGTGGTCGAACGGTGCCGCGGAATGCGGGTCGGACGGACCCGCGATACGAGATTCAGTCATGGCGGGCGAGCTCCACATGTGCTGACTGCCGCGCGGTGTTTCCCAGCCGCGCCACTGGGTGTCTGGAGCCGAGGGTAATCCCACTCACATGGCGAGACAACGTTTCGCAATGGGACACGCTCGGGTCAGAGCGTCAGGACGGCCTTGCCGACGGTGCCGGAGCGTACCGCCGCCACCGCCTCGTTGATCTGCTCGAACGGGTAGTAGCTGAGCAGCCGGTCCACCGGGAAGCGGCCGGCGGTGTGCAGGTCCAGCAACTTCGGCAGGAACACCTGGGGCAGGCTGGCGCCGCCGATGATCCCGGTGACGCTGCGCCCGTTGAGGATGCTGCGCCAGTCGAAGCTCATCCGCTCGCTGGGGCCGACCCCGACGACGCCGCACCGACCCAGCGGGCCGAGCGACTCGACCGCGGTCCGCAGCACCTCCTCGCGCCCGGTGGCGTCGATCGCGAAGTCGAATCCGTGCGGGGCGATCGCGGCGAGCAGCTCCTTCGCGTCCCCGGTGCGCGAGTCGACGCCGTGGGTGGCGCCGAGCAGCCGGGCCGTGTCCAGCTTGTCGGCGTTGACGTCGACCGCGGCGATCGTGGTGCAGCCGGCGATCCGGGCGGCGAGGATCGCCGCCACGCCGACCGAGCCGGCACCGAAGACGACGATCGACGACCCGACCGGCGGGCGGAGCACCTTGAGCACCGCGCCGGCCCCGGTGCCGAAGCCGCAGCCGAACGGCCCGACCAGCCGCAGGTCGATCTCCTTGCTGATCGGCACCACGGCGCGGGCCGGGGCGACCACGTGGCTGGCGAACGACGACTGGCCGAGAAAGTGCCCGTTGACCGGTTCGCCGTCGCGCGACAGCGCGCTGCTGCCGTCCGGGCGGCGGCCGGCGAAGTTGACCGCGTCGAAGCTGCGGCAGTACGCCGGGCTGCCGGTCAGACAGAGCGGGCAGGTGCCGCACGAGGTGAAGCTCATCGCCACGTGGTCGCCGGCCGAGACACCGGTGACCCGCTCGCCGACCTGCTCGACCACGCCGGCACCCTCGTGGCCGAGCACCGCCGGGGTGGGGAAGAAGTTGGCGAACTCCAGGTCGGTGCCGCAGATACCGACGCTGTGTACGCGTACCAGCACCTCGTCCGGGCCGGGTCCGGCCAGGTCGAGCTCCTGCAGGGTGAACGGTCCACCCGCGCTGTCCAGTACCGCCGCCGTGACCCGCACGCAAATCCTCCCGGTGTACTCACGAAGCGAGACTGCATCTTGACATGCGGAACATGGAGGGTCAAGGATTCCACCATGGCTGACCTGGACATTCCCGCTGCCCGCCAGCTGATCGACGGTGCCTGGGAGGCAGCCGCCGACGGTGGCGAACTTCCGGTGCTCGACCCGGCGACCCGGCAGAGCATCCAGCCGGTCGCCCGGGCCCGCGCCGTCGACGTGGACCGTGCCGTCGCCGCCGCCCGCCGGGCCGCCCCCGGCTGGGCCGCGACCTCGTCGAGCGAACGCGGCGCGGCGTTGCGCCGGTGGGTCGACCTGATCGCCGCCCACGTCGAGGAACTTGCCGTCTATGAGGCCCGTGACGTGGGCAAACCCCGCTCCGGCGGCCGGCTCAACATCTACATCGCGCAGGGCATCGTCGACTACTTCGCCGGCGCGGCCGACAAGCTGACCGGGGTCACCCTGCCCACCCGTACCCCTGACTACTTCGGTTACACCCGCCCGGAGCCGTACGGCGTCTGCGCGGTGGTGATCCCGTGGAACGTGCCGGCCGTGCTCACCGCCGCGAACGTCGCCCCGGCGCTGGCCGCCGGCAACACCGTGGTGCTCAAGCCGTCCGAGATCGCCCCGCTCGCCCCGTTCGCCCTGGCCGAGCTGGCCCGGCGGGCCGGGCTGCCGCCCGGGGTGCTCAACGTGGTGACCGGGCTCGGCCCGGAGGCCGGCGTGGCGCTGACCGGCCATCCAGACGTCGACCACATCAGTTTCGTCGGTTCGACCGTCACCGGCCGGGCGGTGATGCGGGCCGCCGCCGAGCACCTGGTCCCGGTGAAACTCGAACTCGGCGGCAAGTCGCCGAACGTGGTCTTCGCCGACGCGGACCTGGACACCGCCGTACCGGCGATCGTCGCCTCGATCACCGAGAACGCCGGCCAGAACTGCTACGCCGGCTCCCGGCTGGTGGTCGAGGAGTCGATCCGGGCGGAGGTGGTCGAGCGGGTGGCCGCCGCGATGGCCGAGGTCCGGGTCGGGTCGTGGGAACAGGACCTGGACATGGGCCCACTGGTCAGCCAGGCCCAGTACGAGCGGGTCCGGGGGTTCCTGGCCGAGGCGCCGGGCTCCGGGGCGCGGCTGGTCACCGGCGGGGAGCCGGCCACGGCCGCGTTCGGCGACGGCTGGTACGTGGCCCCGACCGTGTTCGACGGCGTCGACGAGACGATGCGGCTGGCTCGCGAGGAGATTTTCGGCCCGGTCCTGGCCGTGCAGGGGTTTCGGAGCACCGAGGAAGCGGTGTCGATCATGAACGGCACCGACTTCGGCCTGCTCACCTGCGTCTGGACCTCCGACGTGTCCCGGGCGTTGCGGGTGGCCGGCCAGGCCCGCAGCGGTCAGGTGGCGGTCAACCAGTTCCACGACGCCGGGGTGATCGGGTTCCCGTTCAACATGCAGAAGGAGAGTGGGTTCAGCCGGGGCGGCGGGTACGCGGCGCTGCGCGAGTACACCCAGGAGAAGGCCGTCGCGGTCCGGCTGCTCGATCGATCGCCGACGTGACCGGGGCGGCCGACCGTCCGGTGCCGGCCGTCCGGCCCCGGCTGGCCGTGGCTGCCGAACCGACGCCGGCCCAGTTCGCCCAGTGGCTGACCGACCTCGCGTTCGGCGGTGCTGGCTGGCCGGTGCTGCTGGCCCGGCTGGCCGAGGCCATCGGCCGGGACTGCCGGCTGGTCGCCGAGACCGGCGAGCTGCTGGCCACCAGCGACAGCACCAGCGGCAGCGCGGTCGCCGACCCGGTCGAGCTACGCGGCGACCGGGTGCGCTGCGTCGACGGCTGGCTCGGCCGGTCGGTGCCGGTCGGGTCCGGCAGCCGTCGGCTCGGTGCCCTGCTGCTGGCCGAGCCGGTCGGGGCCGGCCAGCTCGACTACGCCCGGGCCGCGGTCACCGCACTGCTCATCGAGGCGGTACGTCGGGAGCCGCCGCAGCCGCCACCGCCGGTGGGCGCTGACGGGCTGCTGCGGGCGCTGCGCGACGGCACCGGTGACCGGTCCCCGGCCGGCCAGGCGGACCTGGTGCGGGCCGCGGCGGCGTACCGGTGGCGGCTGGACCAACCGCACGCGGCCGTGGCGCTCGGCTACACCGGCACCCAGCGGCGCCGGTGGGCGTCCGCGTTGACCTGGCTGGACCGGCCGGTGCTGGCCGACGGAGGGCTGGGCTGGACCCTGCTGCAGGGTGACGCCGAGCGGGAGGTGGTCCGGCTGCGCGGCCGGTTGGAACAGATCGTCGGTGCCGGCCAGGTCCGGGTGGCCGGCGGCCGGTCGGTGACCGGCCCGGCCGCGACCCCGGACTCGTTCCGGGACGCCCGGCTGCTGCTGCGGCTGCTGCTGCGCAACAGTCCGGCGGCTGCGGAGCCGGCCGAGCTGCCGTTCGAGCGGGCTGGTCTGGCGCAGCTGCTGCTGGCCGTGCCGCCGGACCGGCTGCGCTGGTACGTGGACCGGCACCTGGGGCCGATCGCGCAGCGCGACGACCTGCTCCGCACCCTGGACCACTGGCTGGCGACCGGTGGGAGCAGGCAAGCTGTGAGTGAACAACTACATCTGCACCGTAACTCCGTCGGCTACCGGGTGGGTCTGATCAAGCGGCTACTGGGGGTGGATCCTTTGCATCCGTCGACTGCTGCGGTGCTGCGTACCGCGCTGGTCGCGCGGGAGCTGCTGATCGTCGTCGCAGACGGCGGATAACCGCAGGTCGATGGCGACTTCCGCCCGGTTGTGCCGGCCTGGATCAC
The DNA here is from genome assembly GCF_030345075.1 of Solwaraspora sp. WMMA2065. Classification (NCBI taxonomy): domain Bacteria; kingdom Bacillati; phylum Actinomycetota; class Actinomycetes; order Micromonosporales; family Micromonosporaceae; genus Solwaraspora; species Solwaraspora sp. WMMA2065. Next base: position 3,016,755 of record NZ_CP128361.1, on the reverse strand, counting down.
GGGCACGTTACGTAGCTGAGCCAGTTTCGGTCGAGGCGTTGACAGGTTGCCGGAGCGCAGGCAGAGTACGTCGCTAAGCAGCACGGATCACAATGCAAGACGGCATATTGTTTGGTAGACCGGTGGAGGTAAGGGTGCGGGCGATGGTTCAGACCGACTTCGGTGGCCCCGAAGTCGTACGGCCGCGCGCCCTGCCGGACCCCGAGCCCGGCCCGGCCGACGTCGTCGTCGGCGTCACCGCCGCCGCGCTGAACCGTCTCGACCTGCTCCAGCTGCGCGGGCCCGGCCTGCTCCCCGGCTTCACGCTGCCGCACGTCGCCGGCATGGACGTCGCCGGGCAGGTGGTCGCCACCGGTGCCGAGGTCGGCACGCTGCGCACCGGCGACCGGGTCGTGCTCGACCCCACCATCGGCTGCGGGCACTGCGCCGCCTGCGTCGGCGGCAACCCCGGCTACTGCCGAACGCTGCGCGTCGTCGGCGGCAACCGACCCGGCGGCTTCGCCGAGTACGTCGCCGTACCGGCCGCCGTGGCCCACCGGGTCCCCGACCACGTCGACCTCGCCGACGCCGCCGCACTGCCCACCGCCTGGAGCGTCGCCTGGCACGCCCTGCACCGGGTCGGCACCCTGCACCCCGGCGAATCCGTGGTGATCCAGGCAGCCACCAGCGCGGTCAGCATCGCCGCCATCCAGCTCGCCCGCGCCCGCGGCGCCTGGGTGATCGCGGTGGCCCGCAGCGAAGCCAAACGGGCCGCAGCCGTCTCCCTCGGCGCCGACGTGGCGCTCGACCTGGACGACCGGACCGCCGCCGGGGTCCGGGAGCACACCGGCGGGCACGGCGCCGACCTGGTGCTGGACCACGTCGGTGCGGCCACCTGGCACAGCTCCCTGGCCAGCCTGCGCACCGGCGGCCGGCTGGTGCTGCTCGGCAACACCAGCGGCGACCAGGTCAGTCTGTCGCTGGCCCAGGTGTACCACCAGGGTCTGCGCCTGCTCGGCGCCGGCGCGTACGCCCCGGCCGACTTCGCCGCCATGCTCGATGCGTACTTCGCTGGCGGGCTGCGGGCGGTCCGAGGAGCCGAATATCCGCTCGCCGACCTGCCTGCGGCGTACGCCCGGCTGGAGTCCGGTGACCTCGTCGGCAAGATCCTGATCCGGCCATGACCACGCTCGCGGCCCCGACCGCCGACTCCGGACCCGGCACCGCCCGCGCCGACCTGCTGGTCGTCGACGCCGACATCGTCACCATGGCCCCCGGCCGGGAGGTGGTCACCGGCGGTGCGATCGCGGTGGTCGACGGCCGGATCGCCGACATCGGCCCGACCGGTGCGCTGCGGGTCGCGTACCCGCACACCCCGGAGCTCGACGCGGCCGGCTGCCTGGTCGTCCCCGGCCTGGTCAACGCCCACCAGCACACCACCGCCGACCCGCTGATCCGCAGCAGCATCCCCGACGACGTCCCCGCCCAGCAGGCGATCTTCGACTGGATCGTGCCGCTGCACGCCGCCGTCACCGGCGACGACGACGAACTTTCGGCCACCCTCACCGCCGTCGAGGCGCTCAGCTACGGCGTCACCACCCTGCTCGAACCGGGCACCGTGGCGCATCCGCTGCGGGTCGCTGCCGGGCTGCGCGCCGCCGGCATCCGGGGCCGGGTCGGCCGCTGGGGCTGGGACACCGCCGATGCCCCGTACTCGATGCCGGCCGGCGAGACCCTCGCCGCCCAGGCTGAGACGGTCACCGCGCTGGCCGGCGACCGGCTGGTCACCGGCTGGGTCACCCTGGTCGGCCACGATCTGGTCAGCGACGAGCTGTTCACCGGCGCCGCCGAGCTGGCCGAGCGACTCGACGTGCCGATGACCTGGCACCTGTCGCCCAGCGCCGAGGACCCGGCCGGGTACGCCGTCGCCGGCCGCCCCCGGCCCGTGTTGCACCTGCGTGACCTCGGTGTGCTCGGCCCCCGCCTGCTGCTCGGGCACGCCGTCTGGCTCGATGACGACGAGCTCGACGCGCTCGCCGGCAGCGGTGCCTCTGTCGCCTCCTGCCCCGGCGCCTACCTGCGGCTCGGACAGGGCTTCACCCGGGCGGGCCGGCACACCGAGCTGCGGCGGGCCGGTGGCCGGCTGGCGTTGGGCTGCGACTCGCACAATGCCGGCGACACCCCGGACGTGTGGCGGGCGGCCCGGCTCTTCGCCGGGCTGGACCGTGACCGTGGCGCGGCCGAGCCGCTGCCCGCCGACGAGATCTTCGCCCTGGCCACCGTCGACGGCGCCGACGCCGTCGGGCTGGGGTGGCTGACCGGTTCGATCGAGGTCGGCAAGGCCGCCGACCTGGTCGTACTGGACACCCGCACCATCGCGTGGACCCCGCGCGGGGACCTGGCCACCCAGCTCGTCTGGGGCGCGGCCAGCCACACCGTGCGGGACGTACTGGTCGACGGCCGGCCGGTGGTCCGGGACCGACGGATCACCACCGTCGACGTCGACGCCCTGCGGGCCGAGGTCGCGTCGCGCGGCGCGGACCTGCTCCGCCGGGCCGGCATCGACATCCCGCATCGCTGGCCTGTCGTGCCGGCGACCGAGTACCGCGCGCACCGGACCGGACCGGCCGGCGCGACGCCCCCAAGGTGAAAGGAACAGCTGTGACAATAAGGATCGGAAAGGGTGCGGCGGCGCTGCTCGCCGGCGCCGTCAGCCTCGCCCTGGTCGGCTGCGCCGACAACGACGCCACCGCGCCGGACCCCGCCGGCTCCGAGGGCGGCGGCACCGTCATCGCCGGCCAGCCGGACGTCAACGGCGACGGCAAGGTGCTGATCGGGGTGCTCAGCCCCGGTGACATCAACGACAACGGCTACTACGAGAGCTTTGTCGCCGAAGCCGAGCGGTTCGCCAACGAGCAGGGCTGGGAGGTCATCAAGCGGGGTTCGGTGCCGCCGACCGAGGCGCTCAGCTCGGCCCGGGCGCTGTGCCAGCAGGGCGTCGACATGGTGGCGCTGGGCGCTTCCGAGCTCAAGGACGCCATCCCCGCCTCCGAGGAGCCGGCCTGCGAGAACGTTGCCTGGTACGTGCCGTCGTCGGAGAACATCCCGCAGACCCCGGAGATCGTCATTTCCAGCGACGACCCGAACCAGAGCATGCTCGCCGCCGGATACGCCACCGGTCTGCTGATGGAGGAGAACGGTGACACCAAGGCCGGCTTCGTCACCGGCATGGAGGTCGACTTCGCGATCAACGCCGCCCGGGCTTTCAAGGCCGGGATCCGGATGGTGGTCCCCGAGGCCGAGCTGGTGATCACCTATACCGGTGACTTCAACGACTCCGCAAAGGCCCGGGAGGCCGTGCAGGCGCAGATCGACCAGGGCGTCAGTGTGGTCTACCCGTACCTCGGTGGGGCCACCGACGCCGCAACCGAACTGGCCAACGAGGGCGGCGCGATCACCCTGACCCCGGGCACCGACCGGTGCGACTCGACCGAGCCGGAGTTCGACATCTCGGTCATCTTCGACCCGGGTGCCTACTTCGCCGCCGCGCTGACCCTGTTCGCCGAGGGCGAGCTGGAGATGGGCACCACCAAGGTGTGGCAGATCGGTATCGACCCGTACCCGGCGATCAAGATCTGCGACCCGACGGCGGAGCAGACCGAGCGGATGGAGGCTTTCGTCACCGACGTGGCCGAGGGCAACATCGACACCGCCGCCGAGGTGGAGCGGCTCGGCGGCTGACCCGCCACCGACCGCACATCGGAAACCACTTGCTGACCCGACTATCGAGGTGGAACGGACTGTGCACACCGACGGCCACACGGCGCCGGCGCTCACCCTGCGCGGAGTGAGCAAGCGCTACGGTCCGGTCGTCGCCTGCGACGCCGTGGATCTCGCCGTCCGACCCGGCGAGATCCACGGCCTCCTCGGCGAGAACGGGGCCGGCAAGTCGACCCTGATGAAGATCCTGCTCGGGCTGGTGCACCGGGACGCCGGCAGCATCCTGCGCGACGGCGAGCCGGTCGAGATCGACACTCCGCAGCGGGCGGCCGATCTGGGGCTGGGCATGGTGCACCAGCACTTCAGCCTGATCGACCCACTCACCGTCTGGGAAAACGTGATCATGGGCGACAGCGGCCGGGTCGACAAGGGCGCGGCCTGCGCCCAGGTCGAGCAGGTCGCCCAGCGGTACGGCCTGCCGATCGACCCGATGGCCCGGGTGGACCGGCTCTCCGCCGGGGAACGGCAGCGGGTCGAGCTGATCAAGTGTCTGCGCCGCGACCCGTCGGTGCTGATCCTCGATGAACCGACGTCGGTGCTCACCCAGGCCGAGTCGGCCGAACTGTTCACCGTGCTGCGCCGGGTGGTGCAGGCGGAGAACCGGGCGGTCATCCTGATCAGCCACAAGCTGGCCGAGATCATCGCGGCCACCGACCGGGTCACCGTGCTGCGCCGGGGCGCGGTGGTCTTCCACGGGCCGACCGCGCAGACCACCCCGCAGCTGCTGGCCCGGCAGATGGTCGGTCGGGAGGTGTCGCTGCGGGCGGAGAGCGCCGCGCTGGGCATGCTGCCGGTCGATCGTTCCGGCGACCAGCCAGCAGGCGACCAGCCGTCTGCCAGCGGCCAGCCGGCCGCCGGCTCCCCGCCGGCGTTGCGGCTGCGCGACGTCACCGTGCTCCTCGGTGAGCTGCGGATTCTCGACGCCCTCAACCTCGACGTCGCACCGGGGGAAATCGTCGGCCTGTACGGCGTCGAAGGCAATGGCCAGGCCACCCTCGGTGATCTGCTTTCCGGGCTGCTGGTGCCCGACTCCGGCACGGTCGAGATCGGTGGCGAGCCGGTCGACCTCGACCGGGCCGGCGCGCTGCACACCGCCGGACTCGGCATCGTGCCCGAGGACCGGCACCGGTCCGGCGTGGTGCTGGACATGACGATCGCCGAGAACCTGGTGATGAAGTCGCTGGCCGGGGTCTCCGGCGCCGGCGGGGTGCTCAGCCGGCGACGGATCCAGCAGATCGCCCGGCAGCGGATGACCGAGTTCAACATCATCGCCCCGTCCCCGGACACCCCGGTGCGCAGCCTGTCCGGCGGCAACCAGCAGCGGGTGGTGCTGGCCCGGGAGTTGTCCGCCGGACCGAGGGTGCTGATCGCCGCCCAGCCCACCCACGGGCTGGACGTCGGCGCGATCGAAGACATGTACGTGCGGCTGCGGCAGGCCGCCGCGGAAGGGGTGGCGGTTTTGCTGATCTCCACCGAACTCGAAGAGGTGATGGCCCTGTCCGACCGGGTGGCGGTGATCTCCTCGGGTCGGATCGTCGGCGTGCTCGATCCCGCCGAGGCCACCGCGGAACGCCTCGGCATGCTGGTCGGCGGGGTGAGCCACTGATGGCCACGTTGACCGGTGCGGACCCGGCCGGCCGGCGGCTGCTGGCCCGGCTCACCCCCGGCCCCGGCGGCCGGCAGGTCACCGCGGCGACCGTGGTGACGGTCGCCGTCGCCCTCGGTCTGTCCGCGTTGCTGATCGCGGTCACCGGCGGCTCGCCGAGCGCCTCGGTGCAGGCGCTCTACCAGGGCAGCATGGCCAGCCCGCGAGCCTGGAGCAACTCGCTGCTCTACGTCGCACCGCTGCTGCTGGTCGCGGTCGGTGCCTGCGTCAGCGCCCGGTCCGGCTTCTTCAACATCGGCCAGGAGGGCCAGGTGCTGATCGGGGCGCTGGCCGGTGCCTGGGTCGGCCTGCGACTCGCCCTGCCCGGGCCGTTGCTGCTGGTCGTCGTGCTGCTCGCGGCGCTGCTCGCCGCCGGCGGCTGGGCCGGGCTGAGCGCGCTGATGTACCGCTTCCGAGGGGTCAACGTGGTGGTCAGCACGCTGCTGATGACCTTCCTGGCCCAGCAGTTGGTGGCGTTCGCGGTCAACACCCCGTGGCTGCTGCAGGAGTCCCGGCTGGGCACCGGGGTGGTCTCGCCACAGTCCAACCCGCTGCCGGAGAACGCCCGGCTCGCCTCCCTCGGTGAGTACCCGAACCTGCAGGTCAACGGAGGGCTGATCCTGGCCGTCCTGATCGCGGTGGCGATCAGCCTGGCGATGACCCGGACCCGGTGGGGGTTCCGGCTCAAGATGCTCGGGCTCAACCCGGTCACCGCCCAGCACGCCGGGGTCCGGGTCGGCGCCCTCGGTGGGATGGCGCTGGCCATCTCGGGAGCCTTCGCCGGCCTGGCCGGCGCGCTGCTGCTGACCAGCCCGATCGGCAGCCACCGGCTGCAGCCGGGAATGTCGTTGAACCTCGGCTGGGACGGCCTGCTGGTCGCCCTGGTCGGCCGGAACAATCCGCTGCTGGCCATTCCGGTGGCGGTGCTGTTCGGCGTGCTGCGCGCCGGATCCAGCTTTCTGGCCGCCACCGGGGTGCCGTCGTTCCTGGTCGACGTGGTCAAGGCGCTGCTGGTGCTGGCGTTCGTGGCGCCGCCTGCGGTGATCGCCCTGCTACGCCGGCGGCGGGCCGGCGGTGAACCGGCGGGCACTCCGCCGCCGACCGGTGGCCTGCCGACCCCGACCCCGTCGACGGGGGAGCCGGCGGCGCCCGGCACCGAGGTGCCGGCGATCGACGTCCCGGAGGCGGCGGCCGGTAGCGGGTCGACCGGTAGCGGGTCGACCGGTAGCGGGTCGACCGGTAGCGAGAAGACCACCATGGAAGGCAGGCCGGCATGAGCGCCGCCGACAACATCGCCACCATTCTGTCCAGCGGGGCGCGGCTGACCATCCCGTTGGCCTTCGCCGCCTGCGGCGAGTACGTGGCGCAGCGCGCCGGCACGCTGAACATCTCGGTCGAGGGCATGATGCTCGGCGCGGCGTTCGGCTCGATCGCCGTGGCCAGCGCCACCGGCAGCGCCACCATCGGGCTGGCCGCCGGTGCCCTCGTCGGCGTGCTGGTCGCCGTGCTGCACGCCAACCTGTCGCACCGGGCCCAGATCAACACGTTCGTCGTCGGTCTGGTGCTCAACGCCCTGGTGCTCGGCCTGACCAGTTATCTGATCACCATCAGCAGCTTCACCGGGCACCAGGTGTGGCGGGTGGACATCCCGGTGCTGCGCGACATCCCGATCATCGGACCGATGCTGTTCGTACAGCGTTGGCCGGCGTACCTGCTGCTGATCGCGGTACCGCTCACCTGGTGGCTGGTGGAGCGCAGCCGGTGGGGCCTGGAGCTGCGGGCGGTCGGGGAAAACCCGCAGGCCGCCGACGTCAGCGGGATCCGGGTCAACCACCGGCGCCGGCAGGCGCTGCTGTTCTGTGGTCTGCTCGCCGGGCTCGGCGGTGCCTACCTGGCGGTGGGTGAGGTCGGCTCGTTCAACCAGAACATGACCGCCGGTCGTGGCTACCTGGTGATCGCCGCGGTGATCTTCGGTGCCTGGCGGCTCGGTCGGACCATGGTCGGCTGTGCGGTGTTCGGTCTCGCCGATGCGATGCGGCTGGCGCTGCCGGCGCTCGGGGTGACCATCAACTCGCAGCTGCTCATCGCCGCGCCGTACCTGTTGGCGCTGCTGGCCATGCTGGTCTTCGCCACCCAGCACCGAGAACCGAGAGCGCTGGCCAAACCGTTCCAGCGCGGCACCACCTAGTCGGCTACCTGACTACCGGCGCGCCCGGCTCAGCGTCACCGCCGGGCTCGGCGTCACCGCCCGGCTCAGCGCAGGGTCCGTTTGCCGGACGCCCTGAGTACGCCGACGAGAAGGACGTAGATCAGGACACCGACAGCGGTGACTCGCCACAGATGATGTGGGTTGTCGAGTAACATCCTGCTCAAATACCCGCGACGGCTCCCGGCTATCCGGCGACCGGATCACGGGCGGATGATTCGCCGTGACAGTGATCGGGTAGCGAGGTCGGTCATGGGACCTGAACGGACGAAGACGGCTCGGCTGTGCCCACCGTCAACGGGCCATCCGTCACGAGGCGACGGTGGGCGACGGTGACCGGGTCGACCTGGCCGCTGGCACCGAGCATCGCTGCGCTCGCGGTCGCCCTGCTCGTCATCGTCTTCGCCGGCAAGTCGCTGGCGGCGACCGCCGACACCCTCGCCGACCGGACCGGAATGGGCGAGGCCGTCGCCGGAGCGCTGCTGCTCGGCGCGGTCACCTCGCTACCGGGGATCGCCACCACCGCGATCGGCGCCTGGCAGGGCGACGCGCAGTTCGCCATCGCCAACCCGATTGGCGGCATCGCTGTACAGACGGTCTGGCTGGCCATCGCCGATCTGCTCTACCGGCGGTCGAACATCGAACACGCGGCCGCCTCGCTGGAGAACATCATGCAGGCGCTGGTGCTGGTGGCGCTGCTCTGCCTGCCGATCGTCGCCTACGCCACGCCCGGCCTGACTCTCGGCTGGGTGCATCCGGCGAGCCTGCTGATCCCGGTCCTCTACCTGTACGGACTGCACCTGGTCCGCCGGCTGCGGCAGAACCCGATGTGGCGGGCGGAGCAGACCTCGGACACCCGGCAGGACGTCCCGGACGACCCCGACGGCGACGCCGACGGTGCGCCCAGCACCCGCCGACTGTGGTGGCGGCTGGCCGCACTCGCCGCTGCCGTCGGCGGCACCGGCTACCTCATCGGGCAGGGCGGCCTGGGGGTGATCGCGGCGACGGGTCTGCCCAGCGGTTTCGTCGGGTTCACCGTCACCACCGCGATCACGTCGTTGCCGGAACTGGTCACCCTGATCGCGGCAGTCCGGATCGGGGCGTTGACGCTGGGGATCGGCAACATTCTCGGCGGTAACGCGTTCGACTCACTGATGATCTTCCTCGCCGACGCGGCGTACCGGCCGGGGTCGGTATACGCCGACGCGGCTTCCGCCGGTCTGCTCCTCGCCGGGTCGACCACGCTGCTCACCGTGACTCTCGCCGCCGGCCTGCTCCTGCGCGAACGCCGGGGGGTCGGCTTCGAGGGCGTCGCCATCCCGGTGGTCTACCTGGTCACGGTGGTGCTGCTGCTGGTCCGCGCCGCCTGACTCCGCCGCCCTGGGCGGCGGTCGGACAGGGTGGTGCAGCGCCGGTCCGGTCAGTCCCGGCGGCGCAGCGCCGGGTCGGTGAGCGCCGGCGGCCGGTAGCCGGCGTCGGCCGGGTTGACGTTGTGTCCTGGGGGCACCAGTTCGTCGATGCGGTCCAGCACTGCGGCGGGTAGCCCGGTCAGCTCACCGGCACCGAGCTGACTGCGCAGCTGGGGCAGGGTGCGCGGGCCGACGATGGCGCTGGTCACCGCCGGATGGCTCAGTACGAAACCGAGGGCCAGCTCGATCAGGCTCAGCCCGGCCTGCGCGGCCAGCTTCTCCAGCTCGCCGAGAATGTCGAGTTTGCGCTGCCGGGCGGCGGTATCGCGGAAGTCGAAGTGGTCGGCGTTGCGTCCGGCCCGTGAGTCGGCGGGGACCTCGGCGGAGCGGTACTTGCCGGTCAGCCAGCCGCCGTTGAGCGGGCTGAAGGCGAGCACCCCGAGTCGGTGCCGCTGGCAGGTCGGCAGCACCCCGGCCTCCACACCCCGCGCCATGATTGAGTACGGCAGCTGTTCGGTGGTGAACCGTTCCCGTTGCCGCAGCTGGGCGACCCACTGCGCCTCGACGATCTCCTCGGCGGGGAACGCCGAGGAGCCGACCATCAGCACCTTGCCCTCGCGGACCAGGTCGGACAGCGCACCGAGGGTCTCGTCGATGTCGGTGCCCGGGTCGGGCCGGTGCACCTGGTAGAGGTCGATTCGGTCGGTGCCGAGCCGGCGCAGGCTGGCTTCGACCGCCTGACGGATCCAGCGCCGCGAGTTGCCCCGCCGGTTGCGGTCGTCCCCCATCGGTTCGTGGAACTTGGTGGCCAGCACGACGTCGTCGCGCCGCCCACGCAGCGCCCGGCCGAGGATCTGCTCGGATTCGCCGTGCGCGTACACGTCGGCGGTGTCCACGACGTTGATCCCGGCGTCGAGCGCCTCCCCGACGATCCGCCGGCATTCCTGCTCGTCGGTGTTGCCCCAGGCACCGAACATCATCGTGCCGAGGCATAGCGTGCTCACCTCGACGCCGGTGCCGCCAAGCCTGCGGTACTGCATCAGAACCTCCCGCCGCCAGCCTGTCAGCCGACCACCGACGGCGGCACCGTCGCAGCGGCTCGAAGGCCGATCGCCGGGTTTGTGTCCCCGGCACATGGATCCCGGCTACGGTGCCGAATAGCCTGGTAGACGCGCTGCAACAGACATTTCGGCAACTGGAGGTTCCCGTGGCGACCGGCCTTACCCACGCCCGATGGACGCACGTGGCACTGCCCACCGGCGACCTTGACAAGGCCATCTCGTTCTATACTTCGCTCACCCCGCTGGTGGTGGTGGAGCGCTTCGCCGACGCCGACGGCGAGAGCGTCTGGCTCTCCAACGACAAGCAGGTCGAGACGCCGTTCGTGCTGGTGCTGGTCTCGTTCAACAAGGACAAGGGCGGCCAGTTGGGGCTGCTGCACCCGTTCGCGCACATCGGCATCGAGGTGCCGAACCGGTCCGACGTCGACGAGATCGCCGAACGGGCCCGGGAGATGGGCTGCCTGCACTGGGAGCCACGGCAGATGCCGCCGCCGGTCGGCTACATCTGCGCGTTGAAGGACCCGGACGGCAACGTCATCGAGATCTCCCACGACCAGCAGGTGTTCGACACCGTACGGCGGCTGTGGGGGAGCTGACCGGCGGACGCACCCGCGACGCGGTGCGGCGGTACCTGGCCGCGCTCAACGCCCGGGACGCCGACGCGGTCGCCGGCTGCGTCAGTCCCGGGTTCGTCAACGAGCACACCGCGGCGCTCGGCCGAACCGTCACCGGCCGGGCCGCGTACCGCGCCCGGCTGGACGGCTTTCTCGCCGAGTTCGCCGACCTGCACTACGAGGTCGAGGATCTGCTGGTCGAGGGCGACCGGGCGGCGGTGGCGTACCGGATGTCGTTTCGGCTGGTGTCGGCCGGCCGCGCGCCGGTACGCATCCGGGGCATGTTCCGCTTCGAGGTGGACGCCGACGGGCTGATCGCCCGCCGGGTCGACTACTGGGACAGCGCCGAGGTGCACCGACAGATCGCCGCCGGCTGATCCTGTCGGCTGGCTGGTCCCTATCGGCTGGCTGGTCCCGTCGGCCGGCTTATCCCGCCGGTGGCGTAGGGCTCGGTAGAGTGGCGCCGTGGTGGTCACGGGTCGGGCGGCGGGTGAGACGAGCGAGGTGGCCGGCGACGGGCCGGCCATCCAGACGGTGCAGCGCGCCGCGACGATCCTGCGGGCGTTCACCGTGGAACGGCCCCGGCTCACCCTGGCCGAGCTGACCGCCGACCTGGCGATCAGCCGGGCCACCGCGCACCGGTACGCGCGGGCGCTGCGCACCGCCAATCTGCTGCGGTTCGACGTCGCCACCGCCACCTACACGCTCGGCCCGCAGATCCTGGCGATGGAGGCGGCGGCCCGCGCCGCGCTGCCGATCGTCACGGTCGCCGAGCCCTACCTCGACCGGCTGACCCGCGACACCAACCAGACCTCGGTGCTGAGCATCTGGAACGGCGAGGCGCCGACGGTGGTCCGGTGCATGGACAACACCAGCGGTGACGTGCGGCTCAGCGTGCGTACCGGCTCGCCGTTGGAGCTGACCCGCTCGGCCCAGGGCCGGGTGTTCTGCGCCTACCTGCCGCCCGCCGAGAATCCGGTGGTGGCCCGGCAGCTGCGGCTGTCCGCCGCGCTGCGGGAGGTGGTCGCGCAGGTGCGCCGCGACGGCGTCGCGGTCAACTCACCGGAGGATTTCGGGGTACGGGTGATCGCCGCACCGGTGTTCGAGCGTACCCAGGTGGTGGCCGCGCTCGCGGTGCTCGGCACCAGCGTGGCGCTGGCCGGTGCGGCGCAGACCGCGGCGGCGGACCAGCTGCGGCAGGTCGCGGGGGAGTTGTCCGAGACGTTGGGGGCGATCGCCGGTTAACTCCGGCTGGTCCGGCCGTTGCCGCCCGGCCGGTGGCCGTTGCGCCCGGTGTCGCCCGGCTGCTGGTGGCCGTTGCCTGCGACGCTGCCCAGTTCGGCGGTGACCACAGCGGCGGCGCGCTGCAGCGCGGTGGCCAGCGGGCTGTCGGTGCCCTCCGGCACCGATGTGGTGGTGCCGACGATCGCCATGGCGGCGATCAGCGTCTGGCCCCGGAAGATCGGCGCGGCGATGCTGCGTACCCCGTTGACCGACGGCGTGTTGGCGGAGATGCCGGTGCGGCGGATCTTGTCGACCTCGTGGCGCAGCTCGGCCGAGGCCGCCAGGTCGGCGGCCAGCCCGGTGACGTCCTCCGCCGGCAGGAACGCGCAGAACACCCGGCCCTGGGCGGACTCGGTGCGCGACAGCCGGGATCCGGTGCGGACGCTGACCCGGATCACCCGGTCGGTGTTGTCGTCGGCGCGGACCACCACCGCCGTGTCGCCGTCCCAGACGCTGAGCACCACGGTCTCGTCGACCTCGCGGACCAGCTGCTGCATGTGCGGGCCGGCGATGCTGATCACCGGCATGGCGGCACGGGCGGCGGCGGACAGGGTGAGGATCTGCGGGCCGAGGGAGTAGAGGCCCTCACGTTCGTCGTAGCGCAACAGGTTGCTCTCCCGCAGCGCCTTGGTGTAGCGGTGCGCGGTGGCTTTGCTGGTGCCGAGGCTGGCGGTGAGCTCGTTGAGGCTCAGCCGGGGTCGGGCTGCGGTGAACGCGTTGAGGATCACCGCGGCGCGCTGCACGGTCTGGATCGCCGGGGTGCTCGGCTCGGCGAGCACCGGGGGGCTCACCTCGGCGGGAGAGCTGTCGTCCGCCATCTGGCTTCCTTATCTGGCTTCCTGGTCGGAAGCGGCGGGGCGTGCGCACCGGACGGGGGTGGGTGCGAGCGGCCGGGACGCGTACGGAAAGTGAGACAGCATCATGCCATACGGTACCCTGCGCTGTCGATGGTGCCGGTGTGCCGTACCGCGATGTCCGCATAGATGCCGGCGAACATCCGCAGATCGGCCAGCGCGTACCGGTCCCGGCGGGGATCAGCGGGATCGGCACCCCGGCCGGGCGGTCCCAGCCGTACCGTCGGCACGCCCCGGCCGCGCAGCACCACCCCGTCGGTCGAACCGGTCCAGCCGAGGACCGGCGGTGCCTGTTCGCCGTACGCCGCTGTCCAGGCGTCGCACGCGTGCCGGGCGATCGGCGCGTCCGGTGCCGTCGCCGCGGCTGGGTGGACCAGTTGCCCGTCCACCGAGACCGGGCACTCGGCCAGCGGAGTGCCGGCGGTCGCGGCGGTGACGGCGGCCTGCACCTCGTCGCGGATCCGCGACGGATCGTCACCGGGCACCGTCACCAGGTACAGGTGCAGGTCAAGCCGGCCCGGCAGCAGATCCGGCTTGGCCGGCTGCCCGGCGCGTACCGCACCGATGCCGACTTCGGCGCCGACCGCAGCGGTCGGATCGGCGCGGGCGGCCAGGTGCCGCCGCCGGAAGGCCTCCAGTGCCTCGATCACCACACCGAGATGGGTGATCAGACCGCCGGGCGGCACCGCGCGCTCGCGGGCCAGCACCGGATGGAACCGGCCGGTCAGCCGCACCCGCAGGTAGAGGGCGCCAGGTTCGGCGGTCAGCACGCCCGGCGGACTGGACTTGGCCAGCACCGCCGCCGCCGGCGGTGGGTACCGGTCCAGGTGTCGGGCGACACCGCCGGGCTGCTGCCGGACCACGCGCGCAGGAGTCTCCGGCGGTTGCGACAGGTGGTACCGGTGGGTTCCGGTGGCGGCCAGCAGCAGGGTCAGCCGGTGTGGCCGGTCGGCCGCCCGCAGCGCCTCGGCGGCGGCGACGAAACCGACCAGCGCGGTCGCGGCGGCGGCCCGGGCGACCCCGAGGCCGAAGCCGTCGACCAGGGCGTCGCCGGCCGGTCCGGCCGAGCGGCGCAGTCCACCCGTCGGACCGGACACGCCGGTGATCGGCTCGTCGAAGCCCGGCTCACCGGTGAGGGAGGTGTCGAGGTGGGAGCAGATCAGCAGCTCCGGCGCGTCGCCGCAGCCGGCGGTGACGTTGTGGCCGGCGGTGACGTCGCGGCCGGCGGTGACGACGAGATTGGCGCTGCGGGGCATCTCGGCGGTCGCCGGCAGCCGGTCGACCCGCCAGGCCAGGTCCGGCCAACGGCTGGTGCCCCAGCCGGCCAGCCGCTCGGCGGTGGCCAGTTCCTGCCCGTACGGGGTCGGCCCGGCGGTCAGCACCGTCAGGGCGTCGACGATCCGGTCCTCGCTCATTGCCTCATCCCATCACTCCCGTGACAGTTATCCAAGATGACGTCTCGCATGTTGACATAGCCAGGGTGGGGTCTCTAGCGTGACGTCACATCAACGACGCCGCTGTCCAACCAGATAACCGCAGGTCGCAGAGGCGCGAGACGCGAGCAGGACGGCGAAGAGGCCCACTGATGCGGGAGGACCGATGACCTACGTGGTCACCGACGAATGCGTGGACGTACAGGACCGCTCCTGCGTCGAGGAATGCCCCGTGGACTGCATCTACGAGGGCGACCGGATGATGTACATCAACCCCGACGAGTGCGTCGAGTGCGGCCGGTGCGAACCGGTCTGCCCGGTCACCTCGATCTTCCACCTGGACGACCTGCCGGCCGACCAGGCACACTTCGGCCCGATCAACGCCGAGTTCTTCAGCGAGCTCGGCGCCCCCGGCGGTGCCCGCAAGATCGGCCGGGTCGGTCGCGACCACCCGGCCGTCGCCGGGAGCACCGGCTCATGACCGCCGAACACGACGTCGACCTGGCTGTCATCGGCGCCGGCCCGGCCGGCCTCTACGCCGCCTACTACGCCGGCTTCCGTGGGATGACCGTGGCGATCATCGACTCGCTGCCCGAACCGGGCGGACAGATCGCTGCCCTCTACCCGGAGAAGGACATCTACGACATCGCCGGCCTACCGTCGATCAAAGGCCAGCAGCTCGTCGACGACCTGCTCACCCAGGCCGCCACTGCCAAACCCACCTTCCTGCTGGGCGAGAGCGCCGTGGAGCTGACCAACGCCGCCGACCACGTGCAGCTCGGCACCGACACCGGCAGCCGGGTGCGCGCCAAGGCGGTCCTGCTGACCGCCGGGATCGGCACCTTCACCCCGCGCGAGCTGCCGGTCGGCAGCGACTACCTCGGCCGTGGGCTGCGCTACTTCGTGCCCCGGCTGGAGGAACTCGCCGGACAGCAGGTCGTCGTGGTCGGCGGCGGCGACTCCGCCGTCGACTGGGCGCTCGCCCTGGAGCCGTACGCCGCCAGCGTCACCCTGGTGCACCGCCGGCCGCAGTTCCGCGCCCACGAACGCAGCGTCGAGCAGCTGCACGCGTCGAGCGTGCGGGTGGTCACCCCGTACGAGGTCAGCGGCATCGCCGGCGACCCACAGCTCACCTCGGTCACGATCAGCGAGGTACGCGGCGACGGGCGCGAGGAGCTGCCCGCCCAGGCGGTGGTGGCCGCCCTCGGCTTCATCGCCGACCTCGGCCCGATGCAGCAGTGGGGGCTGGAGATGACCAAACGGCACATCACCGTCGACCGGTCGATGCGTACCAACCTGCCCCGGGTCTACGCCGCCGGGGACGTCACCGACTACCCGGGCAAGGTGCGGCTGATCTCGGTCGGCTTCGGTGAGGCCGCCGCCGCCGTCAACAACCTGGCACCGCTGGTCAACCCGGCGCTGAGCACCGTGCCCGGCCACTCGTCGGACGCCGCGTGAGCGCCCCCGGACTGCAGCTGCTGGCCACCCGGCACGGGCTGGCCCGGATCTGTGGCGACGGCACCGCCGAACTGCTCGACCTGCCGTACCGCGACGTCGCCGACCTCCTGCGCGCCGGCACCGGGCTCGACCCCGCGGCGACCGCACCCACACGTGAGCGGCTGCCGCTGGACACCCTCACCGCTGAGCTGGTCGCCCCGCTGGGCAGCACCCGGGCGGTCTGGGGAGTCGGCCTCAACTACCACTGCAAGGCCCGCGCCGCCGGCCGGGCACTGCCCACCGAACCGGTGCTCTACCTCAAGTCGGCCAGCGCCGGCTCCGGTCCGGACGCCACCGTGGCGCTGCCCAGCTCGATCAGCGCCCAGCCTGACTACGAAGGCGAGATCGCGCTGGTCATCGGGGCCCGGATGCACCGTACGCCGGCCGAGCAGGCCTGGTCGCACGTCGCGGCCATCACCGCCGCCAACGACCTGACCGCCCGCGACGTGATGACCGCGTCGGGCAACCCGACGCTGGCCAAGAGCTTCCCCGGCTTCGGCGCGCTGGGCACGTCGGTGCTGGACATCGCCGCCGTCGCCGACCGCGACGCCATCGAGGTGCGGACCACCGTCAACGGCGAGGTACGCCAGCAGGCCACCAGCGCCGACCTGATCTTCCCGGTGCCGCAGCTGCTCGCCTGGATCACCCGGTACGTGGTGCTGGAACCGGGCGACGTGGTGCTCACCGGCACCCCGGCCGGCACCGGCCAGGACCGGGGCTGCTTCCTGCGCCCCGGTGACCTGGTCGAGGTCTCGGTCGGCGGGGTGCTGCCGCTGCGTACCCGGTTCTGCGCCGAAACCGCCGACGGCACCCCCGACGTGGTGGCACCGTCCTCTCCTTCGCACAGAAAGTCCGCTGACCGATGACTGAGAATGCTCCCCGGTACGACCTGGTGCTGGCCGGTGGTGAGGTCTTCGACTCCACCACCGGTGCCAGCCAGGTCGCCGACGTCGCGGTGACCGGCGCCCGGATCGCCCGGATCGCCCGGATCGCCCCCGGCCTGGCCGCCGACGCCCGCGAGGTGGTCGACTGCGCCGGCCGGTACGTGCTGCCCGGCCTGGTCGAGGGACACACCCACATCTTCGCCGAGGTGTCCAAGGTCGGTGCCCCGCCGGACGAGGCGCACCTGCACCGGGGCGTCGTCGCCGCCTGCGACGCCGGCACCGTCGGCGCGTCCACCTTCGCCGCCTTCGAGCGGTACGTCGCCGCCCCGGCCAAGCTGCGGCTGGTCAACTTCCTCAACGTCAGCGTGCTCGGGCTGATCGACTTCCGGTTCGGCGAGCTGATGAACCCGGACACCCTGGTCCCCGAGGACGCGCTCGCGGTCGCCGCCGCCAACCCGCACCGGGTCCGCGGCTTCAAGATCCGGCTCTCCGAGGACGTCGTCGGGCACAACTGGCGGCCGCTGCTCAAGCGTTCGCTGGAGCTGTCCGCCGAGGCCGGCCTGCCGCTGATGATCCACATCGGGGAGACCCCGGAGCCGTTGCCGGCCGTACTGGAGATGCTGCGCCCCGGCGACGTGGTCGCGCACTGCTACACCGGCAAGCCGTACGGCATCCTGGCCGACGGCACGGTGCTGCCCGAGGTGTACGCCGCCCGTGAGCGCGGTGTGCTGTTCGAGTCGGCGCACGGCAAGAGCAACCTCAGCTTCAAGGTGGCCGAACCGGCGATCGCGCAGGGCTTCTACCCCGACGTGATCACCTCGGACACCTCGGCCCGCAACTGGCGCGGCCCGGTGTTCGACCTGGTCACGAGCATGGCCAAGCTACGCGCGCTGGGCATGACCATGGAGCAGATCGTGCCCCGGGTGACCAGCGCCCCGGCCCGGCTGACCGGCCTGGACGCCGAAGGCTACGGCAGCCTCGTCGAAGGCGGCCCGGCGCACGTCACCGTGCTCGCCGACGCAGACGAGGCGGTGCTGCCCGACGCGGCCGGCAACCAGATCACCGCGCCCCGGCTGGAGCCGGAAGTGGTGCTGCTGGCCGGCGAGCGGGTGCCGACCGTACCGTGGCGCGGCCTGCCCACCGACCAGGCCGGTGCCGCCGGCCGGGCCAGCTGAGGACCGACCCGATGCGCACCGGGGTGCACACCGGCCGGGCCGCGCTGCGTGAGCGGCTGCGGCGCGGCCGGCGGGTGGTCGGCACCTTCCTGAAACTGCCCGGCACCGACGCGGTCGAGCTGGCCGCCCAGGCCGGCCTCGACTTCGTCGTGGTCGACCTGGAGCACTCCGGGTTGGACGAGCGGACCGCCGCCGGGCAGCTGCGGCACGCCGCACTGCTCGGCCTGCCGGCCCTGGTACGGCTGGCAGCGGTCGACCCGGCGCAGGTCAACCGGCTGCTGGAGGCCGGAGCCGCCGGGGTGCAGCTGTCCACCGTCCGCGCCCGTGCGCAGCTCGCCGCGCTGCACACCGCCGTGCGGTACGCGCCGACCGGCCGGCGCAGCATCAGCCTCGCCCACCCGGCCGCCAGCTACGGGGCCGCCGGGCTGGACGCCTACCTGGCCGCCGAGGCCGCCGACCCGCCGCTGCTGGTCGCCCAGATCGAGACCGCCGACACCGACGACCCGCTACCCGACCTGCTTGCCAGCCCGGACGGCAACTCCAGCGTCGACGTGGCGTTCGCCGGCACCACCGACCTGGCCGTCAGCCTCGGCCTGGCCACCACCGACGACCAGGCGCCGCTGCTGCGCCGGGTCGGTGAGATCGCCGACGCTGCCCGCGTCGCCGGGGTCACCCTGGGTGGGTGGGCGCCGGGCCGGGCCGACGGCATTCTGCGCCGGTACGGGCTGACCGGCGCCAACTACCTGGTCGCCGGCTCCGACCTGCAGCTGCTCGGCGCCGGCCTGCGCCACCTCGCCACCGACAATTGAGCCAGCCCTCGAAGGGAGCCCGGACGTGCTGAACCCGCAGCTCTACCGCACCTCGGTCAACTGGGACGACATCCCCGCCACTGACGTGCGCCCCGGCGTGCGACGCAAGGTGTACGCCACCGACGAGGTGGTCCTCGCCTGGCACGAACTCGCCGTCGGCATGGCGCTCAACCCGCACACCCACGACGACTTCGACCAGCTGGTGATGATCCTCGGCGGGCGGTGCAACTACTACGTCGACGGTGTACCGCACGACATGGGTCCGGGGTCGATGCTGCTGGTGCCGCGCGGCGCCGAGCACTACATCGAGCCGACCGAGGGCCCGTGCATCAACCTGGACGTGTTCGCCCCGCCGCGCCCCGACTTCCTGGCGCATGCCTGGCGTCCCGCCGCTCAGGGGTGAGCCGATGACTGACATTGTGGTGGTGGGCAGCCTCAACGTCGACGTGGTGGTGCCCCTCGACGAGCTGCCCGCCGTCGGGCAGACGGTGCTCAGCGCCGCCGACCATTCCCGGGCCGGTGGCGGCAAGGGCGCCAACCAGGCGGTGGCCGCCGCCCGACTGGGCCGGTCGGTGGCCATGGTCGGCGCGGTCGGCGAAGACCCCGAGGGGGAGTGGCTGACCGGGCTGCTGGCCGCCGAGGGCGTCGACACCTCGGCGGTGCTGCGCGCACCCCGCCCCACCGGGCAGGCGATCGTGCTGGTCACCGCCGACGGCGACAGCACCATCGCGGTCAGCTCCGGGGCCAACATGTGGCTCGCCCCGGAGCACCTGCGGCCGTACGCAGACCTGATCGGCGACGCTGCGGCCGTACTGCTGCAGCAGGAGGTCGACGCGGCGGTGGTGGCTGCGGTGGTGGCCGCCGCCCGCGGCCTGGTCGTGGTGAACCCGGCCCCGGCCCGGCCGATCGACGCGGAAACCCTGGCCCGGGTCGACGTGCTGGTGCCCAACCGGGGTGAACTCGCGGCGCTGGCCGGTGCGGCCGTGCCGGCCGGTGGCGGGACCGGCGATGTCGCCGCGCTCGCCACGATGGCCCGGTCGCTGGGTACCCGGGGGCCGGTGGTGGTGACCCTCGGCGTCGACGGTGCCCTGGTAGTGACCGCCGACCGGGAGCATCTGGTGCCGGCCGAGCGGGTCGACGCGGTGGACGCCACCGGTGCCGGGGACACGTTCTGCGCGGCGCTGGCCGACGCGCTGCTCGACGGTGCGGCGATCGAAGACGCGGCCCGCTGGGCGAGCCGGGCGGCGGCGGTGACAGTGACCCGGCCCGGCGCGATGGCCAGCGCCCCGCGCCGGGCGGAGGTGCTCACCGTCGGCTAGCTGGCCAGACCCGGTCGGTCGTCGGCGGCCCGCCGCCCGTCGGCGCGGGGTGGTCGGCACAGCGCGAGGATGACTCCGGCGACGCGCAGTCCACCGGCCCGGTGCACTTCGTCGAGCTGTCGGCCGATCCGGTCGTCGCCGTCGCTGTTGTCGTTGCCGTACCGCCAGTCGACGAGGTGCCCGGGTGGCAGGCCGAGGGCCAGCCAGTGCCCGGTACGGGTGACGACCTCCTGGCCGCAGATCACCAGCAGGTCGCCGGCGCCGTCGACCCAGTCGGCGTACCCATCGGTCGTGTTGTGCTCGGTGACGGCGACGAAGTCGAGCCCGGCCGCGCGGGCGGCGGCGGTCAGCTGGGCCGGGGTCAGCTCACCGCCGGTCGACCGCACCGAGTGCAGGTGGCAGTCGCCCCGGTACCACCTGGCTGCCGCTCGCGGTGCTGACGCTCGACGCACCCCGGTGATCCTGCCAGACTGCGGTTGCTCAAGATCATGTGAGCGTTATGTACGCCACAATCGCATCGTGACGTCCATAGCGCTCACATGATCTTGGGAAGGGGCCGCTCGGCGGAGTGCCGAGGTGCCGCGATGTGGCGGCGGGGTCAGATCTGGGCGGGGAAGTCGGCCTTGCGGATCAGGCAGTGCACACCCTTGACCGCGTCGACGACCTGACTGACCTCGAAGTCGGCGGCGGCGCTCAGGTAGGCCAGGGCGGTGTCGCGGGGCATTCCCTGGGTGCGGGCCAGGAAGTCGACCGCGGCCCGGACTGCCCGGCGCATCGCCTCGTTCAGGTCGGCGTCCAGGCCGACCGGGATCCAGTGGGTGTCGGTCTCGGCCAGCGGGGCCTCGCCGGCACCGACCAGCAGGGCGGCCTGCGCCGCCGGGATCACACTCAGCCGCAGAGTGGCCCGCAGCGGCGCCTCCAGGGCGGTCAGCGCCACCTCGCCGTCGCCCTGGGCGTAGTGCGGGTCACCGGCGTAGAAGCCGGCACCGGGCAGCTGCACCGGCAGGTAGAGGCTGGAGCCGACCTGCAGTTCGTTGATGTCCAGGTTGCCGCCGTGCCCGCCGGGCGGCACCGAGTGCACCATCTCGTCGGTGTCGACGGCGACGCCCATCAGGCCGAGGAACGGGGCGAGGGGGAACCGGGCGGCCCGGCCGGCGCCGAACGGCAGTACGCCGTACAGCCGGCCGCCGCTGGAGACGACCTCGGTGAAGTGGCAGACGCTGCCGTAGGCGCGCGGGTCGCTGTCGGGCCCGGTGTCGACCGGGGTGAGCGGGAACTCGCCGGGCAGCGCGCCGTAGCCGTGCCGGCTGCTGACGAAGCCGTACGGGGCCCGGATCGTCAGGTTGAGCACGTCGACCCGGAGCAGGTCGCCGGGCTGTGCGCCGTCGACGGTGATCGGGCCGGTGACCACGTGCGGGCCGTCGTCGTCGTAGTCGTGGGCGACGTCGGAGGCGGCCAGGTCGCGGGCGTCGGCGAGGACGCCGTCGGCGGGTACGTCGTACTGCTTGAGGTAGCCGACCGGGTCGCGGCCCTGGTCTTCGAGGATGCCTTCGTGGCTGAGGGTGTCGATGGTCACGGTCTCACCGGAGCGGACCCGCAGCACCGGGGCGTGGCTGCGGTTGGGCAGCCGGCCCCACAGGCAGGTGTCGGGCGTGGTCGGCAGGTAGTGGGCGCCGGCGATCGGTCCCTGGTGCGGCTGGAGCATCGCTTCCTCCGGAAGGGGTACCCGGCCGGCGGGCGCAGAGGCGCGCGGCGGTGCGTGCCGCTGGCGGGCCGGGTGATGGGTGGATGACCGGATCGTTTCCGCCGAACCCGCAGGAACATGTTGCTGTCCTGTTAACAGTGAGTAACCCGATCACGGAAAATGCCCTGCTCTTGACAGGTGGAGGGCTCTGATAGCAGCATCGGAGAGCGAGACACTGTCTCGCATGACGTAGCACCGCCGAGGTGGGCGGACGGGACGAAAGAGGGCGGTGGGTGATGACGCAGCAGACGCCGGTGCGACCGCTCGGCGGAGCCGACAGTGGCGCGCTGATCGACGAGGACTGGGAGGCGATGCGCTTCCGGGTGCACCGCTCGGCGTACCGCGACCCGGGCGTGTTCCGCGACGAGATCGCGAGGATCTGGGGCCACACCTGGCTGTACCTCGGCCACGAGACCGAGATCCCCAACGCCGGCGACTTCAAGACCCGCACCCTCGGCGGCCGTCCGCTGATCTTCTGCCGCGACTCCGCCGGCGAGGTCAAGGTCTTCCTCAACGCCTGCACCCACCGCGGCACCATCCTGTGCCGGCACAACGAGGGCAACACCAAGTTCTTCCAGTGCTTCTACCACGCCTGGGCGTTCAGCAACTCCGGTGACCTGGCCGCGCTGCCCGGCGACGAGAGCTACCCCGACGACCCCGGCTTCCGCGAGTCGATGCGGCTGCGCCAGGTGCCCCGGCTGCAGATCCACGAGGGCTTCGTCTTCATCGCGTTCGACCCCGACGTGCCCGACCTGCTCACCCACCTCGGTCCGGCCGCGCACTACATGTCGCTGACCGCCAAGATCGGCGAGCATGGCATGCAGACCCTGCCCGGCGTGCAGCTCTACAGCGTCAAGGGCAACTGGAAACTCGCCGTCGAGAACGCCATGGACGGCTACCACTTCGCGCCCACCCACAACACCTTCGTCGGCTACCTGCGGGAGACCGGGTTCGCGGTCACCGACGACGACCAGTACGCATACGACCTCGGCGGCGGACACGGGCTGCTGGTGCTCACCGGCCACAACGGCCGGATCGGCATGGTCTGGGAGCCGCGCTTCGGCGACGAGGAGAAGGCCCGTACCGTCGCCAAGCGCAACGAGATGATCGCCCGGCTCGGGCCGGAGCTCGCCGCCGAGATCGCCGACGCCAGCCGGATCCTCTTCGTCTTCCCCAACCTGCTGCTGTTCGACCTGGAAGCGCTCACCATCCGCCAGCTTGAACCGGTCGCCCCGGACCGTACCGACGTGCGGGCCTGGCAGTTCGTCGAGACCGGTGAGCCGGAGTCGGTGCGCGCGCTGCGGATCAGGACCATGGTCAGCTTCGTCGGCCCCGGCGGCCTGGCCACCCCGGACGACATCGAGGCGTACGAGGCGGTGCAGCGCGGCATCGTCGCCACCGCCGACTCTGCCGACCCCGCCCACGACTGGTCCGACATGTCGCGCGGCATGGCCAACGAGAAGCAGGGCAACCAGGGCCGCTCCATCGACGAGGGTGCGATGCGCAGCTTCTGGCGACACTGGGCCGACCGGGTCGGGGCGGCCACCGCCGTCGCAGGCGACCCGCCGGCCGACCCCGGCGCACCCGGCCCGTCCGCCGTCCTCGCGGCCGGATCCGCAGCCACCAGCGGCTCCGCCGCGCCCACCGCCAGCGGGAAGGAGTGACCCGATGTCCTCGACGACCAGCGGAGCAGTGCTCAACGTCGGCGCCCGCGAAGTGACCCGGGCGCAGGTGGAGGACTTCCTCTACCGGGAGGCGCAACTGCTCGACGAGTGGCGCCTCGACGAGTGGTTCACCATGTTCGAGCCGGACGGCCGGATGGAGGTGCCGACCACCGACTGGGCCGGCTGGGACGCCACCACCGCCGGATTCTTCGTCTGCGACGACTACGACCTGATCCGGGCCCGGGTGAAGCGGCTCAAGAGCCGCAAGGCGCACGCCGAGAACCCGCACTCGCGTACCCACCGGATGGTCTCCAACGTGATCCTGCTGGAGGCCGGCGCGGAGACGGTGTGGATCAGCGCCAACTTCCTCATCCACCGCTACCGCGACGGCGGCGCCTACACCTACGTGGGCCGCTACGAGCACGTGCTCAAGGTCGACGACGACGGGCTGCGCTTCCGGGTCCGCCGCTCCATCCCGGTGATGGAGTCGATGGACCCCGGTGCCCGGCTCAGCTTCATCCTGTAGAAGGGACCGCCGCCGTGATCACCCACATGCTGGCGTTCAAGTTCCGCGACGACCTGCCGGCCGGGGTCGCCGAGTCGGTCCTCGCCGAGCTGGACACCTTCCCGGCGAAGTACCCGGCGATGCGCAACTGGCGCAGCGGGGTCAACGTCAGCACCCGGGACACCACCATGACGCACGGCTTCGTCGTGGAGTTCGCCACCGAGCAGGACCTGCTCGACTACCTGCACAGCGAGTCGCACGAGCGGTTCGTCCGGGAACGCTGGCGTCCGGTCGTGCAACGCCAGGTCATCGTCAGCATCCCCACCGCCGGGGACGCGTAATTCACCATGAAGGGGTCGCAGATGTCCACCGAGGCCGCCACCCGCCGCCGCGGGCCCTACGGCATGGAGTACGCCCGGATCGAGGTGCCGGATCTGGCCGCCTCCATCGAGTTCCTGCAGTACCACGTCGGGCTGCAGTTGGAGCAGCACGACGACGAGTACGCGTTCCTGCGCGCCGACATCGAACACCACAGCATCGAGCTGATCGCGGCACCGCACCGTACCGAGTCGTGGACCACCGCGGTCGGGTTCAGCGTCGAGTCCGACGAGGTCCTCGACGATCTGCGAGAGCGGGTCGTCGCCGCCGGCCACGAGGTGCTCGAACTGCACGAGCGGATGAAGGGCCTGTGCCAGCGCGGATTCGCCGTACGCGACCCCAACGGGCTGATCGTCGAACTGTTCACCGAGTTCGTCGAGTACGCCGAACCGCCGTTGATCGAGCTGCGCCCACAGGACCTGGTGCACCCGTTCCTGGCCACCGACAAGTACGAGGAGTCACTCGACTTCTACACCAAGGTCCTCGGCTTCCTGCCCAGCGACTACGTCGGCGACGTGACCGTCTTCCTACGCTGCGAGGACCGCTATCACCACAGCCTGGCGTTGCAGCGCAACAAGGAGTTCTACGTCGCGCATCTGTGCTTCAAGATGAAGAGCTTCGACCACGTGATGCGCGGTCGGGCGCGGGCCCAGTACAAGAAGGTGCCGATCGCCTCCGACCTGGTCAACCACTCGGCGTCGACGTCGATCGCGTTCTACATGCACGACCCGAAGCACGGCCCGCGCTACGAGCTGTGTGACCGCCACCGGGTGTTCACCCCGGAGGAGCACGCCACGCACCGGGCTCGGCGGATGGCCGTCGACCCGCGCAACATCGACGTGTGGCGGCCGGCCGCCGACGACTGGGGCCGTTTCTGACCGTCGTCGTTCGAAAAGGTGAACGACCCTCGGGAATCTTCCCCCCGGGGGTCGTTTCTCGTGGCGCGACGGCATCTGCTTGTTGATCAATTCGGCGGCTGGAATTTCTGCACAGCCAAGGAACCTGCACGAGTTTCTGTTCCATCCTGGACTATCTGTCCGGATCAGTGCAAGATGGCCCCCGGTGGACAACCACCACATCACGAAACCGGGGTGATCCAACGTGAGTGAACTCAGCGTCGAGATCCGGCGACTTCGCATCGCGGGAGGGATGAATCAGGGCCAGCTTGGCGCCGCGCTGCGGGTGTCCAAGTCGCTCATCGCGGGATTCGAGTCGGGGCGGCACATTCCGCAGGCCGACACCGCCACCAACCTGGACCGGGTGTTCGGCACCGATGACAAGTTCGCCAAGTTGTCGGCGGAGGCGCGGGAGGACCGGTACCCGTGGATGCGTCCGTGGGTCGAGCACGAGCGTCGGGCACTGCTGCTGCGCAGCTACGAGCCGCTGCTCGTCCCCGGACTGCTCCAGTCCGAGGGCTACATGCGGGCGGTGTTGGCGACCTCCACGATGAACGACGGGCGCGTCGATGAGCTGGTGCGCACCCGGCTGGAGCGGCAGGCCGCGACGCTCGGCCGGGACAACCCGGTGGTGATCTCAGCCATCGTCAATGAGTTCGCCCTCAGCCGTGGCCCCCGCGAGGTGATGACGAAGCAACTGGGCCACCTGGTGGACCTCGGCCACCGGCCGTCGGTCAAAGTCCGGGTGCTGCCGGACGACGCCGGGCTGCACCTCGGTCTCGGCGGCGCGTTCGTGCTGGCCAACCTGCCGGACGGCCGGCGCTGCGGCTACCTGGACAACCAGTTGAAGGGCACCGTGGTGTCCGGCCATGGCGATGTGACCGAGCTGGAACTAGCCTGGGAATCCGTGGACGGACTCGCGCTGCCGGTGGTGCAGTCCCGGGATCTGATGCTGAGGATGCTCGATGAGCGCAAGTGAACCGCGCTGGCGGAAGTCCAGCCGATCGGCCAACGGCGGGAACAGCTGCGTCGAGGTGGCCGACAACCTTCCCGGTCGGGTCCTGGTGCGCGACACCAAGGACCGTGCCGGCGGTACGTTGACCTTCGGCCCGGCCGCCTGGTCGGCGTTCGTCGCGTCGACCAAGGACACCACCGCCACCCCCTGACCCGCATCCGGTAACGCCTTCGGAACCCCGGCCACCCGTACGCTGTGGCCGGGGTTCCTTCGATGCTCTGGTGAGGTTCTTGACTCTGCACGAGAGCTCGTTCCAGGACATCGTTCATCGGGTTGCGGGCCCGACGTCGAGGACCAGCCGGGTACCGTTCAACTATCAACCCGAAGCTGACCACGTCGTGCGCTGCCATCGCTGTCTTCCCTTCCGGTTGTCCGCTGTGCTCACTGCTAAGTGGCGGCAGCACAACCCGGCGTGAAGCCCGGCAGGCTGGTTCGACGTCGAGGTGAGGCTGGCGCACGTCAAGTGCGCGAGATGAGGTGTCTCAGCCTCACCTCGATGTAGTGCCCCTGCCTTGGCGTCCGGAACTGCCGCGTACCGCGCGCTGCCCGCAGCCGGATGCCTCAGGCCTGCGGCATCGATTCGTCGAACAGCCGGACCAGCGGCCAGATGGTGTCCTCGCCGACGCCGAGCATGGCCAGCGTGATGCCGTCGCCCGCGCCGTGGCCGGGGTAGTGCCGCAGCAACGCGCTGACGCCGAAGTTCACGCCCACCTTCCCGTAGTAGCGGACCCGGCCGTCGGCGTCGGTCCTGAACTCCAGCCCGTACCCGTTGCGCCGGTTGCCCTCCGCCTGCGCGTACGGGACGAGCATCGCCGCGGTCGACTCCGGTCCCAGCAGCCGGCCCTCGACCAGCGCCCGGTGGAACGCGGTGAGGTCGCCGACCGTCGTGTACGCGCCGCCGGCCGGGTCGCCGACCGGCGGGTACGAGAAGATGTTGCGCCGCCAGCCGGTGATCGTGCCGTCGGCGTCGCGGATCGCCTCCACGCCTTCGGCGACGTCGGGTGCGACGACGTCCATGCGCAGGAACGCCGACCGGCTCATGCCGGCGGGCTCGAAGACGTTGGCGTGCACGTACTCGCGGTAGGAGCCGCCGGTGGCCCGCTCGACCATGAGGCCGAGCAGGATGTACCCGACGTTGCAGTACCGGCAGCCCTCGCCCGGCGCGAACCTCGGCGGTTTGTCGACGAAGTGCGGCAGGTGGTGGGCGGTCTCGGTGAACGCGTACGTCGGCTCGTCGACGAACAGGTCCTCGTACCGTTCACCGTCCGACTCGTCGGCGTCGTCGGCAATCCCGGACGTGTGGGTGAGCAGGTGGTACGCGGTGACGTCCGGCGAGATCGTGGTACCGGTGAGCCCGAGGTACTCGACCGCCGAGGTCTCCAGCGTGAACGCGCCGCGCTCGATCTGCTGGAGTACGGCGACGGCGGTGAACAGCTTCGTGACCGACGCGGTGTCGAACCTGGTGTCCAGGGTGCACGGTGTACGGCAGGCCCGGTTGGCGTTGCCGTACGCGCCGGCCAGCAGCCGTTGGTCTCCCAACGTCACCAGGACCGAGCCGGTGAACTCGTCATTCGCGGCGCGTTCGCCGAGTGCGGCGGAGAACAGTGCGAGGTCGGGCACGGTGGTGAGCATCGCAGCCGGCAGAACCGTGCCGCCACCGAAAATTGCCGGCGGGCGGGCGCCACGGCGTACGGCGGTCTGCTCAGCCGGTTTCGGTGGTGAGGGTGAGCAGGTTCCCGCGTACCTTTTCGAGCAGCTCGACCAGCGTCGCTCGCTGATCGTTCGCCATTCCGGCGGTCGCAGTTTCGGCGAGGGTGCGCCAGGCCGCTTCGATCTGCGAAACGCCGGTCCGGCCCTTGTCGGTCAGCACGATCCGGGTGAGGCGCCGGTCGCCCGGTACGGATTCCCGGACGAAACCAGCCGCCGTGTTCGAGACGACTGAGGCTGCGGGTCACCGTCGGCTGCTCCACGCCGAGCCGGGCGGCGACCTCGGAGACCGTCAGGCGGTCGGGCTCCTGCCCGAGAATCCACAGTAGGACGTTCTGCCCCGGGTGCAGCGAACGGCTCGATCCTGATTCATAGTCGGCTAACCTGTAGTCGGCTATGGAGTGGTGATGGAAACCGGTCTGTTGAACAAGGTTGCCCTGGTCACCGGCGCTTCCGGCGCCATCGGCAGGGCCGCCGCCCGGCATCTGGCCGCCGAAGGCGCCGCCGTGGCGGTGTCCTGGCACACCAACCGCGCCGCCGCGATGGAGGTCGTCGACGCCATCGCCCAGGCAGGCGGCGACGCCTGCGCCGTCGGGCTGGACCACGGCGACCTCGCCGCCGTGCAGGGCGTCGTCGAGCAGATCACCACCCGACCCGGGCCGATATCCGTGCTGATCGCCAACGCCGTACAGTGGCCCGCTCCGGGCGGCCGCGAACTTGTGCGCTGACCCGCCCGTACGGATCCCAGGAGCCTTCGCGGATCGCGGGGGATCTCTTGACCTCGTCTCCGCCTGCCCGACCTGACCACCCTGTGGATGCCGGCGGTGTCATAGGCCAACATTGTTGTCTATGACGGTGTTGCCGCTGGTGCTGATCTCCGCCGAGGATCTTGAATCGCTGGAGGCCACCATCGAACTGCTCTCCGACCCGACCGCCATGGCGCGGATAGCGGCGGCAGACGACGCTCTCGCCAGGGGCGAGAGCACCAGCGCCGAGGAGATGGCACTGCTCATGGCGCAACGGCGGGCTCGTGAACAGGCCGAATGAGGAGACGGACCCCGACGACAAGCCTCGACCACCGTGCGGCAGCGCTGATCGGGCTGGCGTCACGCCGCGTCGGTGTCCAGGCTCGGCACGTCCAGCCCGGCGTCGCGGAGCGCGTCGGCCCGCTCGTCGCGGGTCGACTCCTCCCGGGCCAGCAGCGCCGCGTACTCGGCGATCACCGCCGGGTCGGGGACCGCGCCGACCCGGTCCAGGAACCGGGCGGTCTGAGTGGTCGCGTCGGCGTGGGCGTGCGCGGCCCGGGCCGCCCGCATCACCACCTGGTCATCGTCGATCCTTGCCCCGTCGGTCACGTTGGCTCCCCTCCGGTCGGCACCGACCCTGCCGGTACCCCGTCCGGCGGCGATCACACCCCGGGTGACGCGAATCCCACCCCCGGTGACCCGAATCCGCAGGTGACCGCCGGGTTGCGGAATGGGGAACGTCGCCCGCCGCCGGCCCCGCGGACCGCCGGTGTCTCGGCAAATGTCGGACGGTGACGATACGGTAGCGAAGATCGATCGCTACCCGCGATCGATCGTTCACTGGAGGAGACGCGATGACCAAAGCTCCCCATCCACCAGCTCCCCATCCACCATCCGCCCATCCGCCCGACGTGCTACCGGTGGCCGCCGAGTCTGCGACGTCGGCCGGTCCGAGCAGCGTGGCCGACGTCCCGGCCGGTACCGCCATCACCGACCCGACCGCCGCCGCCGGCTACATCACCCGGATCTGCTTCAAGACCGGCCCACCCCGACGGATCGGCGTCGAACTCGAATGGACCGTTCACTACCGAGACCACCCCGCCAGACCGCTCGACCCCGCCGACCTCGCGACTGCCCTCGGTGACCACGCCCCGCGGACACTACGCCCCACCAGCCCGCACGACCCGCTTCCACAGGGCGGACTGGTAACGGTCGAACCCGGCGGGCAGGTGGAGATCTCCACCCCGCCGACGGAATCCCTTACCACATTGCACCGGGCCGCGTCGGCCGACGTCGTCGCGCTGACCCGCCGACTCGACCGGGCCGGCCTGCTGCTCGGCCGGACCGGATGCGATCCGTACCGGCCGCCCCGGCAGATCCTGCGCAACCGCCGCTACACGGCGATGGCGGCGGCTTTCGCCCGGCAGGGTCAGGCCGGTGCCGACATGATGTGCGGCACAGCTGGCCTGCAGGTCTGCCTGGACACCGGCAGCGAACGGCAGCTCTCCCTCCGTTGGTCGGCCGCGCACCTGCTCGGTCCGCCGCTGCTCGCCCTGTTCGCCAACTCGCCGTCGCGGGCCGGCCGGCGCACCGGCTGGGTGTCGAGCCGGATGGCGACCTGGCTGACCCTCGACCCGGTCCGCACCGCCGCACCGGCCGATCCGACCGCCAACATGCGGCCGTCCGATCCGGTCGCCGACTGGACCCGGCGGGTGCTGGACACGCCACCGCTGTTCGTCGACGAGCCCACCGGCTGGCGGCTGCCGGGGCCGGCGACCTTCGGCGAATGGATCCTCACCGGCACGCCCCGACCGCCGACCTACGCCGACCTCGACCTGCATCTGAGCACCATGTTTCCGCCGGTCCGCCCACGTGGCTACCTGGAGCTGCGCTACCTCGACGCGCAGCCGGGCGGCGAGTGGATCGTCCCGGCGGCGGTGCTGGCCGCGCTGTTCGCCCGCGACGAGACGCTGCGGACCGC
Organism: Solwaraspora sp. WMMA2065; assembly: GCF_030345075.1. Lineage (NCBI taxonomy): Bacteria > Bacillati > Actinomycetota > Actinomycetes > Micromonosporales > Micromonosporaceae > Solwaraspora > Solwaraspora sp. WMMA2065. The sequence continues at coordinate 2,986,170 of NZ_CP128361.1, read as the reverse complement.
GACGTCGACGGTGATGGACGCGGCCGACCGCTGGCTGCCCGCCGCCCGCGACGGGCTAGCCGATCCGGTTGTCGCGTCGGCCGCCCACTCGCTGGCCGAGCTGGCCTGCGAACGCCTGACCGACACCGGCCTGCCCGACGAGACAACCAGCACCGTGGTGCGCGCCCTGCGCCGACGGCTGCACCAGCGAACCCACCCCTGGGGAGGTACCAGGTGACCGAGACAGCCCACGACCCGACCCGCCAGACGCCGACCACACACGAGCCACCTTCGGCGGCCGCGTCCGACCTGCGTACCGCGCTCGCCGCCGACCTCGACCGGGCCCGGCGGCGCAGCCGCGCCCTGACCGACCCGGTCGACGACGACGACCTCGTTCGGCAGCACTCCCGGCTGATGTCGCCCCTGGTCTGGGACCTGGCGCACATCGGCAACCAGGAGGAGCTGTGGCTGGTCCGCGACGTCGGCGGCCGGGAGCCGGTCCGTGCCGACATCGACCACCTCTACGACGCGTTCAAACACGCCCGCGCCGACCGTCCGGCGTTGCCGCTGCTGGCCCCGGCCGAGGCACGCGCGTATACCCGTACCGTCCGGGACAAGGTCCTCGACCTGCTCGACACGGTGACGTTCGACGGCCGCCGGCTGGTCGAGCAGGGCTTCGCGTTCGGCATGATCGTGCAGCACGAGCAGCAGCACGACGAGACGATGCTCGCCACCCACCAGCTGCGGGCCGGCCCGCCGGTGCTCAGCGGTGCGCCGACGCCGCCGGCGCCGGCCGGAGGCGTCGACGGTGAGGCGCTGATCCCCGGCGGACCGTTCACCATGGGCACCTCCACCGAGCCGTGGGCGCTGGACAACGAACGCCCGGCGCACACCGTCGACGTACCGGCCTTCTTCATCGACCGCGCGCCGGTCAGCAACTCCCGGTACCAGCAGTTCATCGACGACGGCGGCTACCACGACGAGCGGTGGTGGAGCGCCGAGGGCTGGGCCCACCGGCTGCAGGCCCGGCTCAGCGGACCGGCGCACTGGCACGGCGACGGCAGCTACACCCGGTTCGGCCGGCGGTCGGCGATCGTGTCCGACGAGCCGGTGGTGCACGTGGGCTGGTACGAGGCGCAGGCGTACGCCAGTTGGGCCGGCCGCCGGCTGCCCACCGAAGCCGAGTGGGAGAAGGCGGCCCGGTTCGACCCGGTTACCGGCCGGTCCCGCCGCTACCCGTGGGGCGACGACGACCCCGGCCCCGAGCACGCCAACCTGGGCCAGCGGCACCTGCACCCGGCACCGGTCGGCGCCTACCCGGCCGGCGCGTCACCGGCCGGCGTGCACCAGCTGATCGGCGACGTGTGGGAGTGGACCGGCACCTGGTTCACCGGCTATCCCGGCTTCGCCGCGTTCCCGTACCGCGAATACTCGGAGGTCTTCTTCGGCCGCGACTACCGGGTGCTGCGCGGCGGCTCGTTCGGCACCGACCGCTCCGCCTGCCGGGGCACCTTCCGCAACTGGGACTACCCGATCCGGCGGCAGATCTTCAGCGGTTTCCGGACCGCCCGTGACCCGTACCCCGGCGAGACCGCCTAGTGTGCCGCCACCAGCTCTACCTGGGCCCGCCGGTCAGCCTGACGCAGCTGCTGGTCGAGCCGCCGTACGGCCTGTACCGCCAGTCCTGGGCACCCCGGGACATGCGCGGCGGCGGCACGGTCAACGTCGACGGTTTCGGCATCGGCTGGTACACCCCGTCCGGCCCGGTCCGCTACCGGCGGTCCGGGCCGGTCTGGGCCGATCCCGGCCTGGTCGAGCTGGGTCGGGCCACCACCGCCGGCGCGGTGCTGGCTGCGGTCCGCTCGGCGACCCCCGGGATGCCGTTCGGCGAGACGGCCTGCGCGCCGTTCACTGACGGGCGCTGGCTGTTCAGCCACAACGGGGTGGTGGCCGGGTGGCCGTACAGCGTCGCCGAGCTGGCCGCCACCCTGCCGGTGACCGACCTGCTCACCCTCGACGCGCCGACCGACTCGGCGCTGCTGTGGGCGCTGCTGCGGCACCGGCTGCGAGCCGGCGTCGACCCGGGCACGGCGATCACCGACACCGTCACCGGCGTCCTGGCCGCCGCCCCGGCGTCCCGGCTCAACCTGCTGCTCACCGACGGCGAACGGGCCTGGGCCAGCGCCGTCGGCCATTCCCTGTCCGTCCTCGCCGGGCCGGAGCGGATGATCATCGCCTCCGAACCGTCCGACGACGACCCGGCCTGGCACCCGGTCGCCGACCGCCGGCTCGTCGTCGCCGACCGGCACACCTACACCGTGGAGGATCTGTGCGGATCGACATCGAGCTGACCGACGCCGACCAGCGGCACGCGCTGCGGACCGACGCCCACGCCGGACTCACCGCCGACCCGAAATGGCTGCCCCCGAAGTGGTTCTACGACAAGTACGGCAGCGAACTGTTCGAACGCATCACCACCCTGCCGGAGTACTACCCGACCCGGGCCGAGCGGGCCGCGCTGGCCGCCCACGCCGACGATATCGCCGCCGTCACCCGGGCCCGGACCTTGGTCGAGCTCGGCTCCGGTTCGTCGGAGAAGACCCGGCTGCTGCTCGACGCGCTGCGCCGGCAGGGCAGCCTCGACCTGTTCGTGCCGCTGGACGTCTCCGAGGCGGCACTGCGCGACGCCGCCACCGCCATCGACCGGGACTACCCGGGGCTGCCGGTCCACGCGGTCGTCGGCGACTTCACCCGTCACCTCGGCCGGATCCCGGCCGGCGACGACCGGCTCGTCGCGTTCCTCGGCGGCACCATCGGCAACCTGGTGCCGGACGAGCGGGCCGAGTTCCTGGCCGAGCTGCACGGGGCGCTCGGCACCGGCGGCTGGCTGCTGCTCGGCACCGACCTGGTCAAGGACCCGGCCACCCTGGTCGCCGCCTACGACGACAGCCAGGGGGTGACCGGCGAGTTCAACCGCAACGTGCTGCATGTACTGAACCAGCAGCTCGGTGCCGACTTCGACCCGGCGGCGTTCCGGCACGTCGCACTGTGGGACACCGAGCGGGAGTGGATCGAGATGCGGCTGCGTGCCGAGCGGGACATGCGGGTGCACGTGGCCGATCTCAACCTGCCGGTGAGCTTCACCGCCGGCGAGGAGCTGCGGACCGAGGTGTCGGCGAAGTTCCGCCGGGCCGGGGTGACCGCCGAGCTGGCCGCCGCCGGTTTCGAGTTGACCCACTGGTGGACCGACCCGGCCGGCCGGTTCGCGATCAGCCTGTCCCGGTGCCGGTGACCCTGCGCAGGAACTGTTGGGTACGCGGGTGCTCGGGGTCGCCGAGCACCCGCTGCGGCGGCCCCTGCTCGCAGATGGCGCCGTCGGCCAGGAAGCAGACCCGGTCGGCGACCTCCCGGGCGAGGCCCATCTCGTGGGTGGCGATCAGCATCGTCATCTACCCGTCGTTCTTCAGCTCCCGGATCAGGGCCAGCACCTCGCCGCCGAGTTCCGGGTCCAGCGCCGAGGTGACCTCGTCGAGCAGCAGCAGCCGGGGCGCGTTGATCAGGGTCCGGGCGATCGCCGCCCGCTGCTGCTGGCCGCCGGAGAGCCGGTCCGGGTACTGCCTCGCCTGATCGGCCAGCCCGACCCGGTCCAGCAGCTCCATCGCCCGCCGCTCGGCCCGCGCCCGAGGGAGCCGGTGCACCCTGCGCGGTGCCAGTGTGACGTTGTCCAGCACGGTCAGATGCGGGAAGAGGTTGTACGACTGGAACACCAACCCGATCCGTTGACGTACCTGGTCGGGGTCGACCCGTGGGTCGGTGATGTCCCGACCGTCCAGGTGGATCGTGCCGTCGTCGACGGTCTCCAGCAGGTTGACCGTCCGCAGCAGGGTCGACTTGCCGGAGCCGCTGCCGCCGATCACCGCGACCACCTCGTGCTCGGCCACGTCGAGGCTCAGGTCGCGCAGCACGACCCGGTCGCCGAAGACCTTGCGGACCCCGGCGCAGGCCAACACCGGTGGCCCGCCGTGCCGGCCGGCGTCCGCCGCCGGCGTCATGCCGCGCCGGCCCAGGTCTGCCGCCGGGCGGCCCGCAACGTCACCCAGTCGGTCACCGCCACCAGCGGGATCGCCATCAGGATGAACAGCACCCCGGCCACCACGTACGGGGTGAAGTTGTAGCTGGTGGCGGTCTCGATCTGGGCGGCGCGGATCGCGTCGACCGGGCCGGCCAGGGAGATCAGCCCGACGTCCTTCTGCAGCGCCACCAAATCGTTGAGCAGCGGCGGCGCGACCCGCCGGACCGCCTGCGGCAGCACCACATGCCGCATCGTCTGCGCGTGGCTGAGCCCCAGCGACCGGGCGGCGGCCCGCTGCGCCGGGTGCACCGATTCGATGCCGGCCCGGAACACGTGCGTGTAGGAGGTCGCGGCGGCCCGCAGCGGAAAGAACACCGCCGGGCGCAGGGTGCGGGCGAGCGCGATCGCCAACCCCAGCGCCAGCGCCCCGACGGCGCAGAACACCAGCGTCCGTACGTTGAGCCAGAGCCCGCGCAGCACCGCCGGTAGTGCCTGCGTCGCCACGGCCGGGTCGAAGAACGACTGCTGGACCCGGGGCCAGCCGGGGGAGTTCGCGACCGCCGTCACCAGCAGGGCACCGAGCACGGCCGTGGAACCGGCGGCGATCAGCACCGACCGGACGCTCTGCCGTTGCGCAGCGCTGCCTTGGCGTCGTCGTTGTTGTTGAACACGGCCGGCTCGGCCGCCGGGGCCACCACCTCGGTGATCGCCCGGAAGCTGGTCGTGCCGACCTGGGCGCCGAGCTTGACGTCGCGCAGGTCGGCCAGGGTCGTCGCGGCGGCGGCCGGCGTCCCGTCCAGCGCGATCACCGCCTGGGTGACGTCGTAGTACGGGCTGGAGAAGTCGACCGCCGACCGGCGCTGCTCGGTGATGGAGAACTGGTTGATGTCGACGTCGAAGTCCTTCGGCCCGGGTGCGATGGCGTTGTTGAACGGCACCCGCACCCAGCTGACCTTGTCCGGTTCGTAGCCCAGCTGGTTGGCCACGGCGTACGCCACCGCGCTTTCGAAGCCGGCGCCGCTCTCCGGGGCGTCGTCGACGAACCACGGCGGGTACGCCGGCTGGTCGGTGCCGACGGTCAACGTCCCGGCGACGAGGGTGTCCAACTGCTGCGGGTCGCATACGGCCGGGGCCGGCGGGTCCTCCGGTTACGGCGAGCAGCCGGCGACAGCCACCAGGACCGACACCGTGCCCAGTAGACCCATCTTCCGACGGGACATGCTCATGAGGCTCCTTGACGATCGGGCCGCGGTGCTCTCGCCGGGCCGGCCGGACTACATTCGATCAGCCGTCGGCCCGGCGATCAATGGTCGTTGCCCGCATCCCGGTGGTACCTGGGCGCCACCGGCGGAGGGCACTGTGGTCCGATGGCGGTGGAGGGAGTCTTACCGGTGCGGGTTGACCACCGGTAGCCCGGCGGCCTGCCAGGCGGCGAAACCACCGGTCAGGTCGGTGGCCCGGGCTAAACCGATGTCCTGGAGCGAGGCGGCCGCCAACGAGGAGGCGTACCCCTCCTGACAGAAGATGATCGGCCACAGTCGCAGGTCGTCGGCGAGGTCGATCCGGGCCGCGCTACGGGGGTCGAGCCGCCATTCCAGCACGTTGCGTTCGATCACGAGCGCGTCGCGGATCTCCCCGAACTCCGCGCGTTGGGCGATCGGCCGGATGTCGACCAGCATCGCTCGACCTTCGCGCTGGGCCTGCTGGGCAACGACCGGGTTGACCCGGTCCAACCGTTCGCGTACCTGGTCGAGTAGCCGGTCGATGCCGGGTCCGGGCCGTTCGGGCGGCCGGGTCACCACTTGGCTCCGGGCCGGTCCGCAGCCAGCAGCTGCAGCCCGGACGAGTCGCCGTGGTCGTGCGGATGAACGGCTCGTCGCGTATCGGCCGCCAGGTGGTCGGCTCGCGTCTCGGTGGTGATGGTGATCATGCTACCCCTTTCTGTGAGCGGACGTGCCGCGCCGCCGCCAGCCGCCCGTCGATCAACTCGGCGACAGTAGTGCCGCCCAGATGCAGTGGGGCAGCCGTTGTCCCGGCCCTGCGCGCCGCAGACCAGTACGCCGCCGTCAGATCTGTGTCGACCAGACCATGCACCAGCGGCAGCTCCGGCCGGTCCGCCTGCAGCAGCGACTCCAGCTGGCACGAGGCCACCGTGTCCGGCAGCGCGGTGCGTGCCGCGTACCCGGCCACTGCCGCCGCCGGCAGACCGGCGGGCAGGACCCGCCGCACCGGGCCGCAGGAGAGCAGCCCGCCGCCCACCACCAGCACGTCGCCATCGTCGCGCATCCGCCGCAGTGCGGCGGCCGGGTTCACACAATGCGGGAACGAGTCGTCGACCAGCACGGTCCCTGGGCGCAGCCGGTCCACGTCGACGATCTCCGTGGCGCTGCTCACCGCCGCGACGATGGTCGTCGCCGCGTACACCGGTGGCGCGGCAGTGGGCGTCGAATCGGCCCAGACCAGGTCGCCCCGGTACCCGAGGCGCCGCAACCGGTCCGGGTAGTCGGCCAGCCGTCGCCGGCTGCCGGGCAGATCGGCCAGCACGATCCGTGGCGGATGCTGCCCACCCTGGCCCAGCAGCAGCTCCAGCGCCGACCGGCCGATCGAGCCCAGACCGACCACGGCGAGCGGCCCGGCGGCGAGATCACGACCGGCGGCGTCGAGGGCCGCCAGCGTGGTCAGCACCACCGAGGTGGCGGTCGTCGCGTGCCCGGTCGTCACCCGTACCGCCGGATTCACCTGCCGCAGTACGTCGAAGCCGTAGCCGGTGAACGACGGCACCAGCCCGGCGAGCGACACGCAGCGTGCTCCCTGACCTGCCGCGTGCTCGACCGCCCGTGCCACGACGTCGGCGACACCGCCGTCGAGTTCGTCGGCGAACAGCGGTAGGCAGACGAAACCGGACCGCCCGAGCGGGGTGACCAACTCTTCCAGCAGGCGGGGAGCACCGTCGGGAAACAGCAGCTTGCGGATCTGCTCCCGGGGCAGCGCCGCCGCCGGTACCCTGGCCAACCTCGCCAGCTGGGCCGGTGCCGGCAGGTAGCCGACGATCGCCGCGTCCAGCGCGGCCCCGGGGTCTGGTCCCGTCGCCCGCCGCGTCGGCAGCCCCGCACCCGCGGCGGCGTCCGGGCCGCTGTCCGTTCCGGCGCTGTCCGTTCCGGCCGCGATCAGGTCGGCCGCCATCGCGGCGACGAAGTCGGCGAAGCGGTCCGGGTCCAGCGCCTGTGCCGTCGCCCGGACGGTGACCCGCAGCCCGGCGTCGACTGGTCGGGCGGTCAGCAACACGTCGGTGCCGACCGGCGGCGGTTCCAGTTCGCTGTCGCCGTCGTCCCAGTGCAGCGTCAACCCACCCGGTGCGCCGTCACCGGTCGGTCCGATCCCGGTGAAGTCGAGGGAGCTGAAGATGAACTGCGCCCCGGCCAGCATCGCCGTCGGCCGGCTGCCGGCGGACTCGGCCGGAACCAGCTCCCCTTCGGCGCCGTGCCGGCGGGCCGTGGCGACCTCGCCGGCCACCTGGGCCAGATCGTTGTCGAACGCCCGCCCGGCACCGGTCAGCCGCAGCGGCAGCAGCACCGCGCACGGTCCGAAGAGCCGATGCAGGTCCGGTAGGGGGTGATCCCGGCCGGTCACGGTCAGACCGATCACCAGGTCGTCCTGGCCGGTCAGCCGGGCCAACCCCCGGCGGTACGCGGTGAGCACCGGCGCGTACCCGCTGCTGCCCGCGGCGGCGGCCAGCCGGCCCAGCGCGGCGGACACCGCACCATCCAAGGTGAATCCTGCGGTGTGCGACTGCCCGGTGTTGTCGGTTCCTGCGGCACCGGTCGAGGCGCGCAGCGTCGGCGGCCGGTACGGCTGCCCGAACCGTTCCCGCCACCAGCGGTCTGCCTGCGGATCCGGATCATCCTGCCGCTGCCGCTGCCGCTGCCAGGCCACGTAGTCACGGAAGGTCGTGCGCAGCGGCGCGACGTCGACCGGCGCTCCGACCGCCAGCGCGTCGTGCAGAGTCAGCAGTTCCCGCCCGAGTAGCGCCGCGCTGTACCCGTCGCCGATCAAATGGTGGGCGTGCACCAGCAGGATATGCTCGTCCGGCCCGACGGCCAGCACCAGTAGCCGCAGCAACGGCCAGGCCCACGGCTCCAACGTCCGCTGACGTTCCCGCGCGACCCGGTCGTCGACCAGGCCGGCGACCCGGCTGTCGAGCTGGTCGGCCGACCCGATGGTCTCGAACAGCACCGGCAGCCGCAGCGTCGCCGGCAACTCCTGCTGCACCGGTGGCCGGGCCCCGGCCGGAAACACGGTACGCAGCATCGGATGCCGGGCCACGGTGACGTCGACCGCCTGCTGGAAGCGGCGCCGGTCCAGCCGACCGGACATCCGCAGCCGGGCCAGCCAGGTCGAGCTGCTGCCAGGCGCGACGGCCTCGGCGAGCAGGAAGCCACGCTGGGCGGGGGCGAGTGGAAACGGCCGTGGGTCGTACGCGACCGTCGATCTGTCCGCAGCGGACGCGGCCGGGCACGACGGGCCCGGAGCCGCCGCGTCCGCCGGCACCCCGGCGGCGGCTTCGTCGATCGCCGCAGCCAGCCCGGCCAGGGTGCGGTGGTCGTAGATGACCGTCGGGCGGGGCAAGACCGAAAAGTGTTCCCGCAGCCGGGCGAAGACGTCGAGGGCCACGATGGAGTCGCCACCGATGGCGAAGAAATCGTCGTCGCGGTGTATGGCGGGCAACCCGAGCACGGACTGCCACACCTGCGCCACCCGCCGCTCCGTACCGGTGCGCGGTGCCTTGCCAACGGCAGGCGGCGGGGCGTCGTCGGCCGAGTCTGCATCCTCGCCCGGCAGCCCGGTGAATGCCAGCCGGTCAACCTTGCCGGTGGCGGTCGTCGGCAGCTCCCGTACCAGGTGAATCCGGGCCGGAACCCACTGCGGCGGCAGCCGGTCGGCGAGGTGCCGGCGCAGGTCGGCGGCGTCCGTCGCGACGTCCGCGCTCGGGGCCCGCAGTTGCGCGTACGCGACGAGCCGGGGATACGGTTGCGTCCGGAGCAGCACCACCGCCGTGGCGACCGCCGGGTGATTGCCCAGCGCCGCTTCGACCTCTGCCGGCTCGATCCGGTGGCCGTGCAGCTTCACCTGGTCGTCGAGCCGGCCGAGGAACTCCAGGTCCCCGGTGGGTCCGACGCGGACCCGGTCGCCGCTGCGGTACCAGCGCCGGCAGTCGCGGTGGACGAACGCCGCCTCAGTCTGTGCCGCATCGTCCAGGTAGCCACTGGTCAACCCGGGCCCGGAGATGAGTAGCTCGCCGGCCTCACCCGGCGGGCAGGGCCGCCCGGCGGCGTCGACGACGGTCAGCGTCGCGCCGGCGGCCGGCCGGCCGATCGGCACCCGCCGCAGGCCGTCGGCCGGCCGCCGGTCGATCAGGAACCAGGCGGCGTTGATGGTCGCCTCGGTCGGCCCGTACAGGTTGGTGATCCGGTGCCCGGGGCCGAACAGGTCGAACCAGCTCCGCACCTGCCCGGGAGGCAGCGTTTCGCCGCCGACGTGGATCCAGCGCAGCGCCGACAGGTCCGGTCGCCCGCCCGAGGCGGTACGCCGCTGCGCCGCCGCCAGCAGCTGACCCCACAGCGTCGGCACCGAGCTCCAGACCGTGATCCGGTCGTGTTCGACCCGGCGCAGCACCTCGTCGGGGTCGCGCAGCACCTGCGGGGCGAGTACGACGACCGTCGCTCCGACCAGCAGCGGCGCCAGCAGTTGCCGGACGGAGGCGTCGAAGCACAACGACGAGGTCTGCGCCAGCCGGTCACCGCTGCGGTAGCCGAACGTGTCGACCGCCCAGCGCAGATAGCCGCCAGTCGAGCGGTGACTGACCGGCACGCCCTTGGGCCGGCCGGTCGACCCGGAGGTGAAGATGACGTACGCCGTACCGTCCGGGTCGGCAGCGGCCGTGCCGTCTGTGACCGGGTCGGCAGTGGTCCCGTTGACGATGACCGTGTCGACGTCGACCATGACCAGCCCGGCCAGCGCATCGGCCAGCGTCGTCGACTCGGTGTCGTGCAACAGCACCTGTGCGCCGCTTCGCCGCAGCTGATCGCGGTGGCGGGCTGCCGGGTGGGCGACGTCCAACGGCACCCAGCCGGCTCCGACGCGCAGCACCCCGACGATGGCGGCGACGGCGGCGGGTCCGCGCGCGGCCAGCAATCCGACCAGGTCACCGGCTTGTACGCCGTGGTGGCGTAGCGCGGCGGCGACCCGGTCGGCGGCGGCGTCCAACTGCCGGTATGTCATCCGCAGCTCGCCCGCCTCGACTGCGACGGCGTCGGCGTGCCGGCGGCACACCTGCCCGATTCGCTCCACTACCGACGGCAGCATCCCCGAAGTGGACTCCCTCGAGGGCGGGTCGGTCTGCTTGGCCAGGTCAGCCAGTTCGGCGAGGAAATCGGCGGCCAGCCCGGCGACGGCCGCCCGGTCCAGCGACGCCACCGGATGGTTCCAGGCGAACCGCAGCCGCTCGCCGTCGGGCCAGCAGAGCAGCCCCAGCCGGGTGCCGGCCGACGCGGTGCCGGCGGCGACCGGCGACACCCGTACCGGGCAGTCCGTATCCGCTGTGGCCGGGAAACGGGCGAAGCTGAAACTGGCCGGGCTGGTGGTGACCGGCCGGCCGCCGACGCCGCTGCCGGCGTCGGCAGCCGGGTCGGCGGGTCGCGGCGTCGCCCGCGCCAGGTCGACCGCGTCGACCATGCCGTGCCGCTGCGCGACCAGCCAGGCGGCCAGGACCCGCCGCGCGAGGTCGGCCGCCGGCTCGGTCGGGTCGACGTCGACCGTCACCGGCAGGATGTCGGCGAACGGCCCGACGACCCGGTCGACGCCGGGCAGCCGGGCGTCGCGGCCGGCCCGCGCCACCGACACGGTGACGGTGCGCTGCCCGCTGGCGCGGGCCAGGCACCGGGCGTACCCGGCGAGCAACAGGTGGAACAGCGACACCTGTGCGGCGGCGGCCGCCCGGGTCAACGCGGCCACCGTCGGCGGGTCGACGGCGACCTGATGAGCGGCGTACGGCGGCGCGGGCGGTGCGGCCGGGTCGCGCCACGGCAGCCGCAGCCCGGTCGGCCACGACGCCAGGGTCTCCCGCCAGAAGGCCAGGTCTTCCGCGCGTGCCGGCGCGGCGACGGCCAGGTGGTCGCGGAACGTCGCCGGCACCGCCGGCAGCTGCGGTACGCGGCCGGCGGCCAGCGCCCCGTACACCTGCCACAGCTCCTCGCTGAGCACACTCAGGCTGGCCCCGTCCCCGGCGGCGTGGTGCAGCACCAGCAGCAGCTGGGCGGCGTCCGGACCGGTCCGGATCAGGGCGGCGCGCAGCGGCGGTCGGCGGGTCAGGTCGATCGGCTCGTTGCACAGCCGTTCGGTCAGCGTGTCGACGTCACCGTCACCGTCACCTTGGCCGTAGTCGTGGACGGCGTACCAGTCAGCGGCCGGCGTCGGCGGGCCGATCAGCTGACGGGGCGGCGCGGCACCGTCGTCGGTCCACCGCATCCGCAGCATCGGGTGCCGGCGCGTCAGCTGCGCCAGGGCCTGCCCGAGCAGGTCGGCGTCGAGCGGTCCGGTGACGGAGTGCCGGACGAACCCGTACGCGGCGACCTGCGGGTAGAGCCGGTGCAGCGTGTGGAACGCCCGCTGCACCCCGGACAGCGCGAACGACTCCGCGTCGTCGTCGGCGGTGACGGCGGTCGGAGCAACAGCCGGCGGCGGATCCGCCAGCCGGGCGACGAGTGCGGCGATGGTGCCGTGCTCGAACAGCAGCATGGTCGGCAGCGGCCGGCCGAGTTCACCTTCGAGGGTCTTGACCAGGTCGATGGCGGTGAGTGAGTCCAGGCCGAGGGTGAGGAACGACGTGTCGTCGTCGATCTGCGCCGGGTCGCAGTCGAGCGCGTCGGCGAGTAGCCGCCGCAGCATGTCCCCGATTTCGCCCGGGGTGTCCAGCTGCCGGTCCGCGTCACGACTCGGCACGGCCTGCGGTTGCGGCAGGGTGTCCACTGGAGGCACGCTCGCGGTGACTGTCGCAGCCTCGCCCGCAGCGGTCAGCCGGGTGACGACTAGGTGGGCGGCGGGTCGGCGCAGCGCCGACCACAGCGCCGGCAGGGCGTCGTCGAACGGCAGCGCCGGCAGTCCCCGGGCGGCCAGCCGCGCCGCGAGCCCCGGGTGGGCGGCCATCCCCGCATCGGCCAGGGCCGAGAACCCGACGGTACGCAGCGGCCGTCCGGCGGCCCGCTCGACGGCGGCGTACGTGTCCAGGAAGGCGTTGGCGGCGGCGTAGTCACCGACCGCCCCGGCGAGTCCGGGCAGCAGCGCGCTGACCGAGGTGAACGCCACCACGGTCGCCGGCCGTCGACCGTACCGGCGCAGCGCCCGGACCAGCAGGTGACCGCCGCGTACCTTCGGCGCCAGCACGGCCTGCAGTTGCGCCACGGACCTCGACCGCAGCGGGCCGGGCCGGACCGCACCGGCGGCGTGAAACACCCCGGCGAGGTCGGGCAGCCCGGCGATCAGCGCGTCGACGTCGGCGGCGTCGGTGATGTCACACCGGCGGTAGCCGACCTGCGCGCCGAGGGCACGCAGCCGGTCGACCAGACGGTCCGGCGCGGCGGCGGCGCGGCCGGCCAGCACGATCCGGCGGTGTCCGCGAGCGGCCAGGTCCGCGGCGAGCGCGGCGCCGACACCACCCGTGCCACCGACAATCAGCTGTACGCCGTCGGCGTCGACCGGTTCCGTCGTGTCCTCGGCGGCCGGTTCGGCCGGGACGAGCCGCCGGCCCAGCCGCTGCCCGCCCCGCCACGCCACCGGCCTCGACTCCGCCGGCCGCGACTCCACCGCCGCCGGATCTGACCGCGCCCCGACGGTCGCCACTTCGGCGACCAGCGCGTCGACCCGGGCCGGCACGTCATCGGCCGCTGACAGGTCCACTCCGGACACCGTGTTGTCCGGGTGTTCGTCGGCGAGCGCGGCCGTCAACCCGTTGACCAGGCTCTGCACCGGGTCCGGCCGTTCACCGGCCGCTCCGGTGCTGACCGCGTCCTGGGTGACGACCAGCAGCCGGAAACCGCGTTCGGGCAGCGTGGCGACCAGCCCGGTCACGCCGTGCAGCGTGGCGTCGACGGCCGCGTCCAGCCCGGCCACACCGCCGTCGACGTCGAACGGGTCGACGCTGGCCAGGTAGACGATGAGCTCGGCGTCACCGGTCCCGGTGACAAGCTCGATGCCGTCGGCGGCCAGCCGGTCGCGCAGCCCGTCCGCCAGCGGGCCGCCGGGCACCGCACCCGGCCCGGTCAGATGCACCGAGGCGGGGGAGTGGCCGGCCGGCACCGGCAGTGGCGACCAGCGCACCTGATGGACCAGATCGTCCTTCATGGTCGCCGGCAGCCAGTGCCGTCGCCGCTGGAACGGGTACGTCGGCACGGCCACCCGGCGCCGACCACCGGAGAGCCGGACCCGGTCCAGGGCGACTCCGCGCTGCCACAGCGCCCCGACCAGCCCGGTCAGCCCGCCGTCGGCGTCGGTCGGCGGCACCGACAGCATCTCGACCCGGTCCGCCGCCTCCGGCGACGCCTCGCGTTCGGCCAGGGTCAGCCGGTCCGGGTCGAGGCCGAGCAGCACGTCGTAGCCCTGGTCGAGCAGTGCCCGCAGCTGGTCGGCGTCGTCGCCGACGACGGCGTCGGGCACCACCCCCCAGTCGGCGAGCCGCCGGCAGACCGCCGTCGGCCCGGTCTCGTCGCCGGGCCACACCACGGCGGTACGCGGCCGGCGTACCACCTCGGTGACCGGGCCGGACGCGGCGGCGGCCAACGCGGCGGCGAGCCCGGCGGTGCTGTCGCCGACGACAGCGACCCGGTGCGGCCGGTCGTCCCGGGCGGTGTTGACGGTGGCGCAGACATCGCCGGGATCCAGCTCCGGATGCGCGTCGAGATGGGCGGCGAGGTCCTGCAGCGACTGCCGCAACGCGACCTCGGTCGCCGCCGAGCAGGTCAACAGGTACGGCGGCCCGGCGATGGTCGCCCCGGCAGCCTGCTGCGGTGCCGGTGCCGGATCGGCCTCCTGCAGGATCGCGTGCGCGTTGGTGCCGCCGAACCCGAACGCGTTCACCCCGGCGGTCAACGGACCGTCATCGTCGACCCAGTCCTGCGCGCCGGTCGCCACCTCGAACCCGGCGCCGGCCAGGTCCAGCCGGGGCGACGGGGTGCCGACGTGCAGCGACGGAGGCAGTTGCCGGTGCCGTAGCGCCAGGATCACCTTGACCAGAGCCGGCATCCCGGCGGCGTTGAGCAGGTGACCGAGGTTCGACTTGACCGAGCCGAGCAGCCGGGGCCGGCCGTCCGGGCGCGGCGGGAAGGCGTACGCCAACGACCGCACCTCGACCGGGTCGCCGAGCTCCGTACCCGTCCCGTGGGCCTCCACGTAGGACACGATGGTCGGGTCGACGCCGCTGTCCCGGTACGCCTGGGCGACCACTTCCCGTTGGCGCAACGGGTTCGGTGCCAGCAGACTCAGCGAGCGGCCGTCGTTGTTGACGGCGGTCCCGCGTACCAGGGCAAGAAGTCCGTCCCCGGCGGCGCGGGCGTCGTCGACGCGGGCCAGGACCAGCGCGGCCCCGCCCTCGCCGGGCACGAACCCGTCGGCGTCGGCGGCGAATACCCGGCACCGGCCGGTGGCCGACAGCGCCCCGGCGGCGGCGAGCAGCCGGTGCCCGGTCGGGGTCAGGTTCAGGTTGACCCCGCCGACCACGGCCAGGTCACATTCGCGCTCGCGCAGGCTGCGTACTGCCAGGTGCAGCGCGACCAGCGCCGACGAGCAGGCGGTGTCGACCGCGATCGCCGGCCCGGTCAGGTCGAGGGCCTGCGCGACGCGGGCCGGGATCAGGTTGCGCAGGTTGCCGACCAGCGCGGCCGGTTCGCCGGTGACGTCGGAATCGGCGCGGAGCAGTTCGGTGTAGCCGCTCTCGCCGACCGCCGCGAACACCCCGACCCGGCGGCCGTGCCGGCGCGGCCCGGCGTACCCGGCGCGTTCCAACGCCTCGTGCGCCAACTCCAGGAAGATCCGGGCGTGCGGGTCGGCGTGGTCGGCGTCGGTGTCGGACATGCCGAAGAAGCCGGCGTCGAAGCCGGCCGGGTCGTCAAGAAACGCCCCCCAGCGGGCGGTCTCGCCCTCGACCGGCCGCCACCGCTGCGGCGGGATCTCGCCGACGCTGTCGCGCCCGTCTAGCAGCTGCCGCCAGAACTCGTCCGGGCTGTCCGCACCGGGGAACCGGCAGGCCAGCCCGATAATCGCCACCCCGTCCGCCGGCCCGGCAGCCGCAGCGGCGGCTGGCCCGCTCGCCGGTCGGGCCGGTTTCAGGCTCCCGTCCTGCACTGGGGCGAGCAGATGGTCGGCCAGCGCCGCCACCGTCGCCCGTTCCCGCAGCTCGGCCGGGTCGAGTTCGCGGCCGAACGCGTCCTCCAGTCCGGCCAGCACCTCCATCGCCTGCAGCGACGAACCGCCCAGCGTGCTGAACCGGTCGTGGACGCCGATCCCGTCGGCTGGCCGGCGCAGCACTCGCGCCCACACCGCCCGCACGACCCGCTCCACCTCGTCGCGGCTCCCGCCGCCGGCCACCGTGCTCATCGTCGGTGCGATCGCCGACGTCGACGGTGCCGTTGCCGCCCAGCGCTGTTCGACGGCGGCGAAGTCACCGGCGGCGTACCGCTGGCGCAGCCGGGGCCGACGCAGCTTGCCGCTGGTGGTGCGGGGGAACGCCCCGGCCGGCACCGGCAGCACCCGTACCTGGTCGTGCCCGGTCGCCGCCACGATCCGGGCCGCCACCTCACCGAGCACCGCAGCGGCGTCGGCCGATGGCGCCATGGTGCCGGCCCACTGCACGAAGACCACGATCCGTTCGGCACCGCTGTCGTGGTCGCTGCAGCCGATCACCGCGACCCGCCCCGCCGGCAGCCCGGCCGTGCCGGCGACGACCTCCTCCAGGTCGGCGGCGTGGAACGTACGGCCGTTGACGAACACCACGTCCTTGGCCCGGCCGGTCACGCAGAGCCGGCCGCCGTCGCGCAAAAATCCCAGATCACCGGTACGCAGCCACCCGTCGACGAACACCTCGGCGGTGGCCGTCGGATCACCGTGGTAGCCGGCGGCCACGTTCGGGCCACGTACCTCGATCCGGCCGACCTGCGGCGCACCGCCGTCGCGGCCGTCACCGACGATCCGGCCGGCGTCGTCGCCTCCGACGACGTTGCCGGCGTCGTCGACGACGCGCACCTGACAGCCGGGCACCGGCGGCCCGACGTCCATGAACTCCACCGCGCCCGGGTCGCCTGCGGCAGCCGGCTGCACCGTGCCGGCGGCGAGCGCCGTCCGGTCCACCCGCACCGGTACGGCGGTCTCGCCCAGCGGCGGGACGGTGACGGCGAGGGTCGCCTCGGCCAGCCCGTACACCGGTTGCAGTGCGGCCGGGTCGAGCCCGGCGGGCCGGGTCCGTTCGACGAACGCCCGCCACACCACCGGCGAGATCGGCTCCGCGCCGACCATCATCAGCCGTACGGCGCTCAGGTCCAGCCCGGCCAGGGCCTCGGCCGGCACCCGCCGGACGGCGAGGGCGAGGGCGAAGTTGGCCGCCGACAGCAGCGTGGCCCGGTGCCGGTGCGCGGCGCTGAACCACAGCAGCGGCCGTTTCGCGAAGGTCAGCGGGCCGATCCGCACCTGCCGCAGCCGGGCGGCCAGCGGTGCCAGGTGGGTGCCGATCAGCCCCATGTCGTGGAAGTACGGCATCCAGCTGACCGAGACGTCGTCGGCGGTCAGTGCGGCGGCCTGGCCGATCTGCCGTAGGTTCGCCAGCACGTTGCGGTGTCGCAGCTCGACGCCGCGCGGAGTGCCGGTGCTACCGGAGGAGAACTGCAGGAACGCGGGTGAGTCGGGGTCGGGTGTCGGCAGCTTGCGTGGTGCTCTCCCGCCGGCCCGCAAGGTGGCGAGGCGCAGCGCCGGGGCGTCGGCCTGCCGCGCCACCGGGGCGCAGGCGTCGTCGACGATCACCGGTACGCCGCCGAGCAGGTCACGCACGCCGGCCACCCGGGTCGGTTCCGCCGGCAGCGGTACGGGGACCAGCCCGGCCGCCAGCGCGCCCCAGAACACCGGCTGGAAGTCGTCGCCGGCATCGGCCAGCAGGATCACCGGCGTGCCGGCCGCGATCCCGGCGTCCCGCAGCCCACCGGCGACCCGTAGTGCGTCGTCGCGCAGCTGACGGTGGGTGACGACGCGTTCGGTGCCGTCCCCGCGTACGTGCGTGCTCGTCTGATCCGGGGCGGCGTCGGCGGCTGCGATCAGCACATCGAGCAGGTGTTTCTCGCCGTTCGGCCCGTCCGTGATCAGCACGGCCAGACCCTAGCCGAGCCGGTCGACACCCCACCTGGTCCGGCCAGCCGGAACGCGGCGAATCCCGGGTGTCGTGTGCCGGCGAGCGTCGGCGTGTGAGCCAGTCCGGCTTGGCGTAGCTGCGCGCCGGAAGCGCTCGTCGCTACTGCTCGGCTGGATCCGGGAACAGCTCCTCAAGCATGAATTGAACCTTGGGGGCGATCGGTCGTCCTGGATACACGGACTCGACCAGGTCAAGTCCTTGCGCCGCTGTGGTGAATCCGCAAAGCCGATACAAGATGGCTATGTCATCAATGTCCTGTTCTCTTGCTGCCAGGAGTTTCATGGCGAGGAGATACTCGGGTGAGGCGACGTCGACGCGAAGAGAGTCGTTTTCGAACACCTGGCGTGCTTGGGGATCCGATCCAGGGAGGAACCCTTTGACGGCATCGTTGAGCCAGTCGTCCGGAAGATCGTTTCTGGCTGCCACGGCAGCGGCCGCCAGGTGCACTCCGGTTTTCGGGGCGAAGATGGCATCGATGTCCCGGGTTGCCCGGCGAGCGTCGTAGGCTAGGGCCATCGCCGCACCACCGACCAGGAAGATCTCAGCGCGGATGTCCTGGTTGCGCAGCTCTGTGGATAGCTCGTTGAACAGATGAAGAATCTGGCTGCGATCGAGAAGACTCATACTCGCGTTAGCGCCGATTCTGTGATGAACACACCGCGCTTGCGGAATGCCAGTGGTGACTCGACGATTGCGGTGGCATGCCAGGACTTGAGTCCCGATACGAACCACCATGGCTTTGCATACCGATTCTGGTCGAAGGCCCAGGTCGGTGGCCGCCAGCCATCCCGGCGGGCGAGATGTTCGGCCAATCCAGCGAGTGCGGCGTCCACCCGAACGTCGCCGGTTTCGGATGGTGCCGTTGCGAACAGCTCCGCTCCAGCGGGAACACCATCCGTGGTCAGTGCTCGCTGGTAGTCGTCGAGGAGCTGAAGGAGACAGCGGAAGGCGTGCTGAAGACCTCCGCCGCCTGCCAGCTCGGCGGCGGCATCACGAGCGGCGTCTGCTGCGGTCCAGAGCGTCACACTCAGAGCTTACGACGCCGCGCTGCACGCCGTCTCAGGGCGCGGGACTTCATCGAGGAGCATGACGTGGCGAAGTGGTACGGGTCCAGCTTCGGTCGAAACGCAGGGCGGCGAGCCTGGTGACGGTCTCCGGCGGGAAGTCGGGCCAGGTCCGCAGGGTTTCGTGGCGCCGGTTCAGCCGGCGGTCGAGAAAGCGTTGGGTACGGACGAGCCCGTCGGCCGCCTCGGCCGGCGTCAACGCGCCATCTCTGGCCGCTGCGGCGTACTCGTCGAGGTCGAGCACCCGGTAGGGATGGTCGGGTGGTCCGACGATGACATCGATCCATAGGTCGTCGACGACGATCTCGGTGTCGGTGCCTGACACCCGGACCAGGTCGCAGTACCACCACCCTTGCTGCGCCGGTGGAAAGATCACCGGCTGGTTGATCTGGAACCCGTCATCGAGCAGTACGTAGCTGCGCTGCTCGTGGTGCCGTCCGTTGAGCCGGAAGCCCCAGTCGTAGACGACGATGTCGTCGAGCCGCCGTCCCGCTGCGCGTATCTCGCCGTTGCGCACCACCGTGACCGGCGCGAGTCCGTCGATGCTGGTGTCGTCCATGCGTGGCATGGTGCCCCAGACAGCTTGCCATCTGGTACGGAGTTCCCGAAACGCTGGATGCTATTTGTCAGCTGAGGGCCGCGGAAATTCCACGAAGGTGGCGCGTGCGAGTTGTCGACAGACCGTTGAATTGATCTTTCCGATCTGCGTTACTTGTGTGCACCGTGGACACGGGCCGCGACGGGAGGGCGTCCAGTTGACCGGACGGCGGGACAGTTTCATCAGGAGGCGCAGGGCGGCCGGCTTCAGCCAGGAAGGGCTGGCCGCGCGTCTGCAGGTCGATCGCACCACCGTTGCCCGGTGGGAGCGGGGTAAGGCCGAGCCGCAACCGTATACCCGAGCACGACTCGCGGAAGCGCTCGGCACCTCGGTCGATCAACTCGATGCCCTGCTCGCCGGTGAGCCGGAAAATCGATCTCTGGACATCGACGATTGGGGCGGTACCGTTACATCGGGGGACGACAATGGAGGTGATCTTACGGACCGGCGTGCGTTCACGATCAATGCCGCTCTGGCGGGCCTGGGCATCGCCAGCCCGCTGCGGGACTGGATCACCGCCCCGGACGTGCCGCAGCACCTGAGCATGGAGCACCTGCAGCAGGTGTCGGCCACCATCGCGGGCCTTGAGCGGGCCGACGCGGCGGCCGGTGGCGGCAGGCTTTGCGACATCGCCATCGCCATGCACCGGCGGCTGACCCGCTGGGATCGGGAGGCCACCTATCCCCGGCAGGTCGGGGACGCGCTGCAGAGCAACCTCGGTGACCTGGAAGCCTGGATCGGCTGGCTCGCGCTGGACGCGGAGCGGCGTGCCGAGTCGCGCCGCTACCTGCAGGAGGCCATCGTCCGCGCCCGGCTGCGCGACGATCCGCACCTTGAGGTCCACGCCCTGGTGATGATGGCAATGCTGGTCAGGGAGGCCCGGCCGGTTGAGTCACTGCAGATTGCGGAGGCAGCCCGACGCATCTCCGGCCCCTGGGCGACCCCTCGGCTGACCAGCCTGCTGCATCTGCGGACGACACACGCGTCCGCAGAAATGGGTGACGCCGTTGAGTTCAACCGCGCACTGGCCAGGGCAAAGACCGCGTACGATCGTGGCCCCAGCGACGACGACCCGCTCTACATCAGGTTCGTCAACGACAACGAGGTCAATGCGGTGGAGGCGCTGTCGCAGATGGCGCTCGGTCGCCCAGAGCGGGCGGTTCCCTGCCTGCAAGCCCGGTTGGCGCACCACGATCCGGTCTACCGGCGGAACCAGATTCTCGGCAAGGTCAGCCTGGCGATCGCGCTGCACCAGCAGGGCGACTCCACCGCAGCGGGCACTGTCGGGCTGGACGCGCTGCCCGACATCGCCGAGCTGAAGTCTGGGCGTGGCCGCAAGCGGCTCGCCGGGCTGCGGGCCGACCTCGGGCAGGTGGCCGACCAGGTGCCAGCGGCACGGGACTTCGTCGAGGCGTACGACGTGGCGAAGATGGCGGCCTGACGAGTCCCGACCCGCCGGTGCCTGCGCTGGGCCCGGCTCTGGCCGCCGGCGTCGGCTTGGCTGAGGCTGGGAGACTGGGCGGTATGTCGACTGTGATCGTGCCCGCCGGGTTGAGCATGGGTCCGCGCTACCGGTACGTCCGACCGCCGGACCCGACGCCGGAGTGCTACGAGGTGCACCTCGGCGACGACCTGGTCGAGTTGACCGAGACCGAGGCGGCGGTGTGGGCGGCGGCGTTTCTCTACCCGGACCGGCACGCCAAGCTGTCGGTCAACCGGGAGTCGCTGGTGCGGATGCTGGAGACCGCCCCGAAGCCGGAGCCGCAGGCCGCCCGGTACGTCGACGACCTGATCGCCCGGGGTCTGCTGGTCGAGTTCGACCCGGACGGCGACCTGCGGCCGGTGTTCAGCCGGCACAAGCTGCTGCCGCTGGCCCAGGGCCTCGGCTCCACTCCGGACGCCCCCCACCAGCACCGCATCGGCATCGGTGACCAACCCCTCGTCGCCCTACCAAACTCGGTGTACGGGCTCTGGTCGTTCTCGTTCCACAGCAAGAACCTGTGGGAGGCGTGTGCCTACTATGCGGCGGCTGACGAGGACGAGCTGGAGCCGGGGGAGGAGCCCTTGGGGCTGACGCCGGAGTCGATAGCTCGGGAAGTCGCCGAGAACCTGCCGGTACTGATCTCGGCGACCTGCGCCTTCCTCGATCCGGTGGTCGACGAGTGAGCTGGCGGCGGCGTCAGTATCGGGCTGGTGAACGACCAGCCCAGTCGTTCGTGCAGCAGTGGCGGCACGAGACCACGAAGGAAGGCACCGGCAACCTCGTCCAGCAGTTGGGTGCCGGCCTCGGCGCCCTTGCTGCACTCGCGACCACCAAGTGGGGACTTCCGTCGTCCGTCGCGATCGTCGGCGCGATCCTCGGACACGCGGTCAGCGTCGCGGGCATGGGATTCGTCAACACGGTGTTGGACCGGCGACGTGAGGTTCGGGCGGGCGACGGCACGACCCCGGGCGGCTCCGGGCCGGGCTCCGGCTCCGGTAGTGGCGGTGGAGCGAGACCACTGAGCAGCATCCGCCGCCGCTATCCCGGCCACCGCAGCCGGGGCGGCGGCGACCGGATGGTCACCATCGGCGGCCCGGCGAGCCGGGGCGGCAGCGGTGGGGGCGGCGGGAGCACCGGCTCCTACCTGCAACAGCTGCGTCGGCTGCTGGACGAGATCGAGACGCAGCAGGCGAAGCTGGCAAACGTCGCCAATGCCATGCGGGCGAGCCAGCTCGGCGTGGCACAACTGCTCGCCGGCGGGCGGCAGGACCGTACGCAGGAGATCTACACCTGGTCGGAGCTGTCCCGCGCCAACGTCGAGGAAGCCGCCGTCCTGACTCACCAGGCAGTCAAGAGCCTGAAGGCGTACCTGTCGAACCTCTAGGTTGATCATGCGTTGACCAGCGTTGATTCCTCTGCCTGGTCACGAAGGTCGGCACGATCGTTCGTGTCGTGCTGCGACAGTCGCAAGTAACCTGGCCCACAATCCCTTGTGGCAAGTGGGGACATGGCTGAATCTAAACGGTTCCGTGTCCACCACCACTCAGCCCCTTGGGACATGACTCCGTGATCACTGGTGAACTGAAGAGCAAGATCGACCGCATCTGGGACGCCTTCTGGTCGGGCGGTATCTCCAACCCCCTCGAAGTGATCGAGCAGATTACGTATCTGCTGTTCATCCGCCGTCTCGACGAGTTGCAGACGCTCGCCGACAACCGGGCGCAGCGCCTCGGCCCCGACGGGGTCCGCCACATCTACCCCGACGGCGACGACCCGCTCGGCGTGCCATACAGCGAGCTGCGCTGGCAGCGCTTCAAGAGCATCGACCCGCGGAAGATGTACGAGATCGTCGGTGAGCACGTCTTCCCGTTCCTGCGCACCCTGGGTGGTGACGGGTCGGCGTACTCGCGGCACATGAAGGACGCCCGCTTCACCATCCCGAACCCGGCGCTGCTCGGGCGGGTCGTCGACATGATCGACGACATCCCGATGGATGACCGGGACACCAAGGGTGACCTGTACGAATACATGCTCAGCAAGATCGCGACGGCTGGGCACAACGGCCAGTTCCGGACGCCCCGGCACATCATCAACCTGATGGTCGAGATGGTCGAGCCCGGCCCGAAGGATCGCATCTGCGACCCGGCCTGCGGCACCGCCGGCTTCCTGGTCGGCGCGGTCGAGTACATCCGCCGACGGCACCCGGCCGCGCTGCACGACCCGGTGCTACGTGACCACTTCCACCAGGACATGTTCCACGGCTTCGACTTCGACAACACCATGCTGCGGGTCGGCAGCATGAACATGCTGCTGCACGGGGTGGAGAACCCGGCCATCGACTACCGGGACTCCCTCGGTGACGACGTCAGCGACGAGACCGACGCGTACTCGGTGATCTTGGCAAATCCGCCGTTCGCCGGCAGCCTCGACTACGAGCGCACCTCGCGAATCCTGCAGCAGACCGTCAAGACGAAGAAGACCGAGCTGCTGTTCCTGGCGCTGTTCCTGCGGCTGCTGCGCAACGGCGGCCAGGCGGCGGTGGTCGTGCCCGACGGGGTGCTCTTCGGCTCCAGCAAGGCACACAAGGAGTTGCGCCGCATGCTGGTCGAGGACCAGAAGCTCGACGCGGTGGTCAAGCTGCCCGGTGGGGTCTTCAAGCCGTACGCCGGGGTGTCGACCGCGATCCTGTTCTTCACCAAGACCAACAGCGGCGGTACGGGCAACGTCTGGTTCTACGAGGTGAAGGCCGACGGTTGGAGCCTCGACGACAAGCGTGGCCCGCTGCTGCCGGAGGCGAAGCTCGGCCCGGTGCCGGCCGAGGCGCTGACCGCCGACGAGCACGCCAAGAACAACCTGCCGGACGTGCTGGCCCGCTGGAAGCAGCGTGACGGTGCCGAGCGGGAGCGTGCCCGCACCGAGCAGTCCTTCTGCGTGCCGAAGGACGACATCGTCGCCCAGGACTACGACCTGAGCCTCAACCGCTACAAGGAGATCGTGCACGAGGAGGTCGAGCACCGGCCGCCAGCCGAGATCATCGCCGAACTCGAACGCCTCGAATCCGAGATCCAGCAGGGCCTCGCCGACCTCAAGGGGCTGCTGTGACGGACAAGTGGCCGAAAGTCGCACTCGGTGAATGCTGTGAGATCGTATCTGGCGCAACCCCGAAGACTGGGGTTGAGGAATACTGGGATGGGGACATCTATTGGGCTACCCCCAAAGATCTTAGTGTGCTGCCTGGTGTGTATCTTGAAAAAACTGAGAGAAGCATCACTGCATCTGGGCTGCGGAGTTGTGCCGCAAGAATTCTCCCTCCGGGTTCGGTCTTGTTGAGTTCGCGTGCCCCGATTGGGCATGTGGCTATAAATAGGGTTCCTGTTGCAACGAATCAGGGGTTCAAGAGCTTGGTTCCGGGTGATACGATAGATGCGAAGTACCTGTATTACTGGTTGCGAACCAATCGGGCAATGCTCGAATCTCTGGGTAACGGGGCAACCTTCAAGGAAGTGTCAAAGGCGATCGTTGCTGGCGTTGAATTGCCGCTGCCGCCGCTGGAGGAGCAGCGGCGGATCGCGGACGTGCTGGACCGCGTCGATACCCTGCGCGCTAAGCGTCGCGCTGCTCTCGATCTGTTGGGTGCGGCGCGCACTGCCGCCTTTGTTCACATGTTCGGCGATCCGATCTTGAATGACCGATCATGGAAGAGGGTGGCGCTTGGTGCCTTGGTCGAAAGGATTCATAGTGGGCGTAGCCCGATCTGTCTCGATCGGCCGGCTTCTGAGGGTGAGTGGGCTGTGCTCAAACTGGGGGCTGTGACAAGCGGTGAGTTCCGACCTGCCGAGAACAAGGCGCTTCCGGTAACCGTCGCGCCACGCGCTGAAGACGAGGTGCGTGCTGGTGACATCCTATTTTCGCGTAAGAATACGAGAGATCTGGTTGCTGCCTGTGTTCTTGTGCGGTCTACCCCGGCG
Organism: Solwaraspora sp. WMMA2065; assembly: GCF_030345075.1. Classification (NCBI taxonomy): domain Bacteria; kingdom Bacillati; phylum Actinomycetota; class Actinomycetes; order Micromonosporales; family Micromonosporaceae; genus Solwaraspora; species Solwaraspora sp. WMMA2065. The sequence continues at coordinate 2,961,565 of NZ_CP128361.1, read as the reverse complement.
CGGCGGCTGATGCCTGACCTGATGTTTCGGCTTGAGCTGAAGGAGGAAGCTCCTGTCGTAGCAGAATATCTTCATGCATTGCTCAGTTATCCACCGAAGAGGCGGACCGTCCAAGATCTTGCATCTGGTTCGGCTGGATCTATGCCGAACATCTCAAAGGCCAACCTGGCCACTGTGGCTGTCGAAGTTCCTCCCTTGGATCTTCAGCGGGAATTTGCGAGCGCCATTTCTTCAATTGAGAAGGCCGAGGTCGTGCAGCGGAGGGCGTTGGGGGAGTTGGATGCGTTGTTCGCGTCGTTGCAGCACCGGGCGTTCCGGGGGGAGCTGTGACGGCAGCCAGCAACTTCGCCTTCCTCCGGGCTGAGTGGCCCGACCTGTTCGACGAGGCGCAGCGCGTCGAACAGCACACGTTCGCAGACCCCCGCTACGCCTGCTTCTATGCTCGGCGCTGCCTCGAACACCTGGTCAAGTGGCTCTATCGGGCCGATGAGGCGCTGCGGCGGCCGTACCGGGGGAATCTCGGCGCGCGGATCGCGGAGCCGGCGCTGAAGAACCTGGTCGGCGAGGACCTGCACGCCAAGATGGAGATCATCCGGCGGCAGGGCAACACGGCGGTCCACGAGAGCCGCCGGGTCAGTGACCGGGACGCGCTCCTGGTCTGCCAGGAGCTGTTCCACCTGATGTACTGGCTGGCCCGCACCTACACCCGCGACCAGGCCGCCGTGCCGTCGAGCAGTCTCGTCTTCGACGAAGCGCTGCTGCCGAGACCGGCGGTGCGTCAGGCCAAGACCCGTGCCGAGCTGCGTGCCCTCGCCGACCAGCTCGCCGCGCAGGAGGAGCGCGAGGAACGCGAAGCCGCCGCCGAGCTCGATGGCGACCTCGACGAGCAGGTCAAGGAACTTCGCCGGCAGGTCGCCGCCGCCAAGGCGCGCAACAGCAGGGTGCCGGACACCCACGACTACAACGAGCAGCAGACCCGGGACCTGTTCATCGACCTGCTGCTGCACGAGGCGGGTTGGGCGCTGGATCAGGCACGGGACATCGAGTTCCAGGTCAGCGGCATGCCGAACCAGACCGGCATCGGCTACGTCGACTATGTCCTGTGGGGAGACGACGACCGGCCGCTGGCGATCGTCGAGGCCAAGAGCGCCCGGCGGCACGCCATCGACGGCCAGAACCAGGCCCAGCTGTACGCCGACGCGCTGGAGCGGATGTACGGCCGGCGGCCGGTGATCTTCTACACCAACGGCTATGAGATCTGGCTCTGGGACGACCTGCGGTACCCGTACCGCAAGGTCCAGGGTTTCTACACCAAGGATCAGCTTGACCTGCTGATCCAGCGTCGGTCGACCCGGCAGCGGCTGGCCGACACGTCGATCGACCGGGGGATCGTCAACCGGCACTACCAGCAGCGGGCGATCCGCCGGATCGCCGACACGTTCGAGGTCGACGGCCAGCGTAAGGCGCTGGTGGTGATGGCTACCGGTGCCGGCAAGACCCGCACCACGATCGCCCTGGTCGACCTGCTGCAGCGGGCCAACTGGATCAAGCGGGTGCTGTTCCTCGCCGACCGGCTGGCGCTGGTGCAGCAGGCGACGAACGCCTTCAAGACGCACCTGCCGGACACGGTGACGGTCAACTTGTCGCAGGACCGCAACCGCACCGACGGCCGCGTCTACGTCGCCACGTACCCCACGATGATGGGTCTGATCAACGAGCTGGACGAGGGCGGCAGCCGACGGTTCGGGCCGGGCTACTTCGACCTGGTGATCATCGACGAGGCGCACCGGTCGGTCTACCAGAAGTACGGCGCCATCTTCGACTACTTCGACTCGCTGCTGGTCGGGCTGACCGCCACCCCGAAGGACGAGGTCGACCGCAACACGTACCGCCTGTTCAACCTGGAGAACGGCGTGCCGACCGACGCGTACGGCCTGCAGGACGCGATCCGCGAGGGTTACCTGGTCCCGCCGCGCGCCGTCTCCGTCGCGATCCGCTATCCGCGCCACGGCATCCGCTACGACGACCTTCCCGAGCACGAGAAGGAGAAGTGGGACGAGCTGGAGTGGGGTGAGGAGGAGGCACCGGACCGGGTCGACGCGCAGGCCATCAACCAGTGGCTGTTCAACGCCGACACCGTCGACAAGGTCCTCGAACTGCTGATGATCCGGGGGCACCGGGTGGCCGGCGGCGACCGGATCGGCAAGACCATCATCTTCGCCAAGAACACCCGGCACGCCGAGTTCATCGCCGACCGGTTCAACGCCAGCTACCCGCAGCTGCGCGGCGAGTTCGCCCGGGTCGTGCTGCACAAGGACCGGTACGCCCAGAGCCTCATCGACTCGTTCGGCACCCCGGAGAAGGCACCGCACATCGCCATCTCGGTCGACATGATGGACACCGGCATCGACGTGCCGGAGGTCGTCAACCTGGTCTTCTTCAAGCAGGTCCGGTCGAAGACGAAGTTCTGGCAGATGATCGGCCGGGGCACCCGGCTGCGCAACGATCTGTTCGGTCCCGGCCAGCACAAGAAGGACTTCCTGGTCTTCGACTTCTGCGAGAACTTCGAGTACTTCGGCCAGTCACCCACCCGTACCGAGGGGTCCACGGCCGCGTCGCTCAGTGAGCGGATCTTCAAGGCGAAGGTCGAGCTGATCAGCCAGCTCGACCAGCGGCTGCCCGCCGGCACGGTCATCGACGGCGACGGCACCCGCAGCGAAGTCGGGCTGCGCTGGGACGTCGCGAACGAGCTGCGCGGCCTGGTCGCCGGCATGCGACTGGAGAACTTCCTGGTCCGCCCACACCGGCAGGCAGTCGAGCGGTACGCCGACCCGGCGAGTTGGCAGCGGCTCACCCCGGCAGCGTCGGAAGAGATCAGCCACGAACTGGCCGGGCTGCCCAGCACAGTACGCCCGACCGGTGACGAGGAAGCCAAACGGTTCGACCTGATGATCCTGCGGCTGCAACTCGCCCGGCTCGGTGCCGGTGGCCGCTTCGACCGGACCAAAGCCGACGTGCAGGCGATCGCCGCCGCGTTGCTGGAACAGACGAACATCCCGGCGATCCGCGCCGAGGTGGAGCTGCTCGACCAGGTCGCCGCCGAGGAGTGGTGGCGCGACGTCACCCTGCCGATGCTGGAAGGGCTACGACGGCGGGTCCGGTCGCTGGTCCGGCTGGTCGAGAAGTCGAAGCGGGCAATCGTCTACACCGACTTCGAGGACCAGATCAACGACGTGACCGAGGTACGCCTGACCGGTCTCGACGTCGGCACCGACTTCGAGCGGTTCCGGGAGAAGGTCCGGGTGCACCTGCGGACCCACGAGGACCATGTGGCGTTGCAGAAGTTGCGGCGTAACCGGCAGCTGTCGCCGACCGACCTGGCCGAGCTGGAACGGATGCTGGTCGACTGCGGCGGCAGTGAGCAGGAGATCGCCCAGGCCCGGCGGCGGGCCAACGGCCTCGGGCTGTTCCTGCGCTCCCTCGTCGGGCTGGACCGGCAGGCCGCCACCGAAGCGTTCGACGAGTTCACCGCCGGCCGCAACCTCGACGCGGGGCAGCTCGACTTCATCAACACGATGATCGACCACCTGACGCAGAACGGGGTGATGGAGCCGAGCCGGCTCTACGAGTCGCCGTTCACCGAGAAAGCTCCGGCCGGACCGGATTCCGTCTTCCCGTCGGCGGACGTCGACAAGCTCGTCAGCATCCTGCGCACGGTCAAGGCGAGAGCGGCCGAGCCGGAGGCCGACGTCGCCTGACCCTGGGCCACCAGAGCGACGGTCGTGGGCCGCATCCGTTCGCGAGTGGAGGGCTGAGGCACGAAATTCGGGCGTCTTAACGTGCCTCAGCCCTCCACTCGCGGAGGTCGCGGGGGATCCTGCCGGCGGCGGTCCAGCAGGGTCGGGCTACGAGCCGCCGGCGTCGTCGCGGTCGGCGACGAACACCCCAAGCCCGTGTACGCCCTGCACGATGCCCTGCATCTGCAACATGAGGATGGCGCGGCGCACCACTGTGGTGGACACGTTGTGCTGTTCGCGTAGCTGCGCCGTTGACGGCAGTTGATCACCTGGGCTCAGCTCGCCGGACTCAATCTGCGAGCGGAGGTGATCAACGAGCTGTTCCCACTTGGGCTTCACGGGCATTTTGGACTCCCAGGTCTGCCCCGCCATTGGATCACAGCCCAGCTATGTACGACAAGACACAGCTACTACAGCAAAGCTCTGTGCGACCACATGTACAAAGTTGGCCTCGGTGTCTTGCTTGGTGCATCCGGGTGTGCAAAGCTCCCATTGACCGGTTCCCAGGTCTGCAAACCCGGAGCTGGTTCCCCGCAAGGAGCCTGGTCAGCCGGCAACCCCCGCCGGCTGACCAGGTGCGCCCTCTCCACGCCTGAACGGGAGGCACTGACCGGTGACATCCGACCCCCGACCCGCCACCACCCTGCCCGACCGCCAACGACAGCACCCCGAGATCCGACCCGACGGACAGCCGGTGACCGCGTCCGCCAGCGGTGCCGTCTACACCGCGTACGCCCGCGACCGGGTCGTCGCGGCGCAACGGGCCGTCGACACGCACACCACATCGGCGTACAACGGGTGTTGTCTGGGCTGCGGACGGCCCGGCCCCTGCGCCGACCTGGCCGCCGCCGAGACGACCCTGGCCCGCTACCACCGACTGCCGTTCCGCCGGCCCGGTGCGACCCTGTCCGACTCGGCCCGGACCACCGACAACGACCGGGCGCGGTTCACCTGGTGGCGGAGGTCGGCATGACCGACATGCAAGCTGAAGTCAGCGCGGCCGACGGGCAGGCGTTGCAGGTGGCCGCCGACATGATCGACGTGCTGCGGACCGTCGCCCTGGCGATGGAGACCGCCGTCACCCACGCCGACGAGCAACTGGCCGGCGTACGGCACCCGGACGCCGGGCTGACCACCGACCGTTATCAGAACGCGCTGCACGAGGCGTGGGACGCGTACGGTGATGTTCTCGACGCCGTCAGCGCCGGACGCCCGCAGCTGCCGGGTGGCCGACCGGTCGCGGTCGCATCCATTCTGTACGGCCTGCAGACCGCCCGCCAGCACGCCGCGCACGCCGCCGCCCAGCTGCCCGACCTGCGGCACCGGCTGGCGTACGCCACGGACCGGCTGCACCGCAGCGAACACCCGCACGCCCAGGCCACCGCCGATCGGCTGGCCGTCGCGCTGAGCCGACTGCGTGACGTCGAGATCAGTCTGAGCGTCGGCACCGGCGCGGTGGACCGCTACATTGACGCCCTCGACGCCGGCGTCGATCCGCCGGCCGCGCGGACCGCCCGGCTGGCCGGGGTGCGGCCGATAGCCAGCCCCAACGGGGACGCCCTTGCCATCGGCACCCGGATGGCGGCGACGGTGGTCGCCGCCAACCGTCGGCACCTGCGGTTCCGGACCCGCTGGCAGGTGTTCCGTAGGACATTGTGGAACAACCTGAAGCGGGAGTTGCGACCATGACGACCAGTCGAACTGCCCCGACCAGTCAGTCGGCCCCGACCAACCAGCCGGTGGCGGCGCTCAGCTACCTGATGGCCGGGCAGGTGCACGCCCACGATCGCCGGACGGAGCGGTTCACCGAAGCCGACCGCCAGCACTATCTTGACCTGCTCAGCGCGTTGTTCGTGCTCTGCGCCGACCGGCGGTTCCGCCGCGACGACCACGGTGCGGTGATCCGGTTCGTGGCCAGCGTCCGGGAACGGTTCGACCCCGACCGCACCCTGGTCGACCCGGTCATCGCGGAGAACCTGCTACTGGCCGCGCTCGGCGGGCACGAGACACTGCCGGCCACCGCCGAGAACATCACCGTGCAGACGCTGCTGACCGTCGCCCTGGTCAGCGACGAGCAGCCCAGCCCGGCCGGCTACGCCGCGCTGCTGCGCGAGGTTGACGCCATGGTCACCCCCGCCTCTCCTGTCGGCTAGGCATCCACCTCGAACGCCGATCCCTGTTGGACAACTCCGGATTACGCTGGTGCCTTTGGCGACCGGAGGGGACTCGATGATGACCGGGAACAGCCCGCCACACACGCTGCTGCTGAGGACCGCCGATCAGTCCGTTCTGGATCCCGCGCGGCTGCTCGACGTCTTCGCCGCCCAACGGCGGCAGCTCTGCGACGACCTGCGGAGTCTGAGCCCTGAGCAGTGGTCCGCGCCGACCCGCTGTCCCGGCTGGTCGGTGCAGGACACCGTCCGGCACCTGGGCGACGTCACTGTTGCGATTGCTCCCGATCCGGGCGACCGGATGTTCGACGTGACAGCCGGGTTCGACCCCCGGACCACTCCCCGCCATTGGCTGGCGGCATCGACCGGCGAGTCGCCGGCCGACACCCTCGACCGGCTCGTCGCGACGACGGAGAAGTCGCTCGCCGTGGCCCGGGACCGGCTGGCCCGCGACGACCGGTTCGACGTCGTCCTGCCGTACGGGCCGATGGACTGGACGGTGCAGGCGCTGCACGTGCTGTGGGACTCGTGGCTGCACGAACGCGACATCTTCCTGCCGCTCGGCGTCGACCGCCCGACCGACGCCGAGGCGACCAGCTACGCGACCGCGTACGGGCTGCTCATCGCGGCGGCGGTGGCGCAGAAGTTCGGTGCCCGGGCACATCAGCGTCTTGAACTCGGTGGCGACGGCGGCGGCGTCTTCGAAGTGGTCGCCGACGAATCGGTGACGCTGACCGCGACGCCTGCCGCGACTCGGGCGGAGTCGGCCGCCCCGCCGGTTGCCGAGGTAACCGACGCGCTGGCCGGCCGCGGCTCGGCCACGGTGCTCGACGGCGTGCCCGACGAGTCGCGTACCGCCCTGACCGTCCTCGCCACCTTTTTCACGACCCCGGCCGAGTAGGCCATGGTTTGACGTAGCACGGCATCGGTCGGGTGACGATCCGGCTGCAGGGCTATCGACCGATCAGCGTACCTCTTTCACTTATTGGGCGGTTTTGCACTCTTGGTGAGGTAATCCGGCAAACGTCGCTCTCGCGGTGAAAAGCACTGATAGAACTGTCCGTACCCGTCGGGGTTCGGAGAGTGGGTGCGTAGCGATGACCAGTTCCGAGCTGGCCACGACGGACGTGCCGGCGGGTGTGTCCGGCACGTCCGGCACGGTAACCACCGCTCGGAACCGGGAAAAGCCGCCGGGGCCGGCTCAGGGTCCGGCCCGCCCGGTCGCGCTCGGTGGCCGTGGGCACGGTACGTTCCGGCGCGACATCGAAGGGCTGCGCGGGATCGCCGTACTGCTCGTCGTGCTCTACCACGCGGGCGTCCCACTGTTCGGTGGCGGCTACGTCGGCGTTGACGTCTTCTACGTCATCTCCGGCTTCGTGGTCACCTCGGTGCTGCTGCGCGAGTACGCCACCGACGGCACCATCTCCATCCTCGGCTTCTACGCCCGGCGCGCCCGGCGGCTGCTGCCCGCCGCCGTCCTGGTGCTGATCACCACCCTGCTCGCCGCCTGGTGGTGGCTGCCGCTGCAACTGCAGTGGATCGCCACCCAGGCGATCGCGAGCGCCGCGTACTGCGTGAACTTCCTGCTGGCCCGCAACAGCGTGGACTATCTGGACACGATGCGTCGGGAATCGCCGCTGGAGCACTACTGGTCGTTGGCGGTCGAGGAACAGTTCTACCTGTGCTGGCCGCTGCTGCTGCTCGTGCTGCTCGGCTGGCCCCGTCTGCTGCGCTGGCGGCAGGCCCGGTCAGCGTCGGCCCGGTCGCAGCCGGCCAAGTCCCGGTCGGCCCGGCCCTGGCGGCGTCCGGGTGACCTGCGGCCGGTGCTGGTCGTCGTGGCCAGCGTCGCCGCGCTCTCCTTCGCGCTCTGCGTCTGGCAGACCGCTACGTCGCCCGGGTACGCGTACTTCGGCTCCCCGGCGCGGGCCTGGCAGTTGCTCGCCGGCGTGCTGATCGCCCTCGGGGCCGGCGCCGCGTCGCGGCTGCCGGCCCGGATCGCCGCCGGCCTGGCCTGGACCGGGTTGGCCGCTGTCCTGGCCGCCGCCCTGCTGTTCGACAGCACCACCCCGTTCCCGGGTTACCCGGCGCTGCTGCCGGTCGCCGGTGCGGCGCTGGTGATCGCCGCCGGCTGCGCGCCGCACAGCGGTGGGGTCGGCGGGCTGCTCGCCCTGCGCCCACTGCAGTGGCTCGGCCGGCTGTCGTACTCGTGGTACCTGTGGCACTGGCCGTTCCTGGTGATCGGCGCCGCACTGCTCGGCGGGCACGGCACGATCTGGCAGAACCTGGGCCTGGCCGGCGGGGCGCTGGCCGCCGCCGCCGGCACGTACCTGCTCGTCGAGGCCCCGTTGCGGCGGGGTCGACGGGCGGCCCGGCCGTGGCGCACGGTCGGCCTGGCAGCAGTGGCGTCGGCCGCCGTCGTCGCGGTGGCGGTGCCGGCGCTGGCGACGAAGCCGACGCTGGTGGGGCCGGGCCGGCCGGTCGACACCGCCGCCACGCTGGCCGCCTCGGCCGACATCGAGCGTGACCTGACCCGGTTGGTCGCCGCCAGCGCCGAGGCCGGTCCGGTACCGGCCAACCTGACCCCGCCGCTGCCCGAGGTGACCACCGACATCCCGGCCGTTTTCCACGACGGCTGCGTGGTGCTGCGGATCACCGACACCGGCACCGACCACCCGTGCGGGTACGGCGACCCGGCCGCGGCGCAGACCGTGGTGCTGCTCGGCGACTCGCACGCCGGCAGCTGGTTCCCGGCGCTGCGCCGGCTGGCCGACGAGCGCGGTTGGCGACTGGTCGTCATGGTCAAGGGTTTCTGCAGCGCCGCGTCGGTGCGGTTTCACCTGGACTCGGTCAACCGGCCGTACGACGAGTGTGTCCAGTGGCGGGAGCAGGCCCTGCGACGGATCGGCGAGCTGCGACCCGCGATGGTGATCACCTCGTCGACCAACTACACCTTCGGTGACCCGGTCGGCGTGTTCACCGACCGCGACCGGGTCTGGACCGACGGCTGGGCCCGGACCGTCGACACGATCAGGTCCACCGGCAGCGAGGTGGTGCTGATCGGTGACGTACCGTGGCTGCCGGCGACCGTGGTCGACTGCCTGGCGCTGCACCTGGCCGACGCGCGGACCTGTCACGGTGCGGTGTCCGACGTGGTGCTGGAGCCCCGTCGACGGCAAATGATCGCCGACGCCGCACGAGACCAGGGCGCACTGGTCGTCGACCCGATCCCGTGGTTCTGCACGTCGACGGTCTGCCCGGCGCTGGTCGGCAACGTGGTCACGTTGCGCGACGGCAATCACATCTCGGCTACCTACTCACGGTTGCTGTGGCGGGCGCTGGACGAGCGGATCGGCCTGCTGGGTGCCTAGTGGACACCCTGACCGGCCCTGATCCGGGCGACGACGCGGGTACGCCGGCGACGAGCTGGGTGCTGGCCGCTACCCTGATCCCGTCCACCAGCGCGCTGCTGGCCTGCGTGGATCCGCGGCTGCGGCACTGGTTCCTGATCCCGGTCACGGTCTGCGGCGTACTGATCGGCGTCGACGCCTTCGAATGGTTGCGGCGGCGGCGCGACGTGTTCGACCCGCAGGCGATCCTCGGCCTGTTCGGCGTCCACTTCTACTACCTCGCGCCGGTGCTGCACGTGCTGCTGGACTACTGGCCGCCGCTGCTGCACCCGTCGGCGGCGGGGTGGCGATCGGCGTTGGGTGCGATGGCGCTGCTGAACATGGTCGGGCTGGTCGTCTACCGGGTGGTCCTGTCGCTGCCCGGTCGCGGTCCACTGCGGGCCGTGCCGTCCCGGCTCGACCCGGGGCGCTACCAGTCGGTCGCGCTGATGGCCGTCGTCGTCGGTGTCCTGGCGTTCGGTGTCGAGGTTCTGCTGCTCGGCGGGCCGGGCGGCTTCTTCACGGCGATGACCCAGGACCGTACGGCGTTCGCCGGGCTGGGTTGGTTGCTGCTGATCAGTGAGTCCTTCCCGCTGCTGCTGTTCTGCCTGGTCCTGGTGCGCTGGCGGCAACTGCTGCGCCGCCGCGTCGACCTGGTGGTGCTGCTGCTGGTCGGTCTGGTCGCGGTCCAGTTCCTGGTGGGCGGCCTGCGGGGCAGCCGGTCGGCGGTGCTGTGGCCGCTGGTGCTCGGCCTGGTCCTGGTGCACCTGCTGGTGCGGCCGATCACCCGCAGGACTTTCGTCGCCTCGGCGGTGGCCGTGGTCATGTTCGTGTACGCGTACGGGCTCTACAAGGGTGCCGGGGTGGAGGTCGTCGACATCGCCAAGGGCACCCGTACCGTCGAGGAGGTCTCTGCTGAGACCGGCCGTGACCTGCCGACGGTGCTACTGGCCGATCTGGGTCGGGCGGACATCCAGGCGCTGTTGCTCAACCGGCAGCGCGTCGGGGTCGCGGATTGGAGCTACGGGAGTACCTACGTCGCCGCGCCGCTGCTGCTGGTGCCGGGCAGCGTGGGCGCCGAGCGGGTGCGGAGCAAGTCGGCGGTCGGCACCGACGTGCTGTACGGGCCGGGCGTGTACGCCTCCGGCGTGAGCTCCCAACGGGTCTTCGGCATCACCGGCGAGGCGATCCTCAACTTCGGACCGGTCGGCGGCCTGCTGTCGTTCGTGTTCCTCGGGCTGTTCCTCCGGTTCGCCACCCGGTACTACGCGCGGGCGCGGCAGTCCGACGCCCTCGCGGCGAAGCTGCTCTGCCTGCCGCTGTGCGCCATCACGGTCATCCTGGTCACCGCCGATCTGGACAACATCCTGGCGTTCTACCTCGGCGAGGCGCTGCCGCTGGCGCTCGTGGTGCTCTGCGCGGTCGCGCGCAGTCCACGGACGGCCGTCGGTCATCGTCAATACCGACAATCAGTGCCTAAAGCGCTGCTAGCCTCAAACCAGCGCAAATAGCCGAAGGGGCATCGGGTGGACGACATGCATGTCGTGATCATGGCGGGCGGCAGAGGGGTGCGGCTGCGGCCGTACACCACCGCACTGCCCAAGCCGCTCGTGCCGATCGGCGAGCACTACGCGATCCTCGACGTGGTCCTGCACCAGCTGGCCGCCTGCGGTTTCCGGACCGTGACCATCGCGATCAACCACCACGGCTCGCTGATTCGGGCATTCGTCGGCGACGGCTCACGGCACGGCCTGTCCGTCGACTACGCCCAGGAGCGGACCCCGCTGTCCACCGTCGGGCCACTGTTCACGATGCGCGACCGGCTGCCGGAGCGCTTCCTGGTGATGAACGGCGACATTCTCACCAACCTCAACTACGCCGACCTGCTGCGCGTCCACACCGACTCGGGTGCCCCGGTGACCGTGGCGACCTTCCGGCGCAAGGTCCAGGTCGACTTCGGTGTCCTGGCCGTCGAAGGGGACAAGGTCGTCGAGTTCAACGAGAAACCCACCCTGGACTACCGGGTCAGCATGGGCGTGTACGGGCTCACCCGGCAGACGATCGCGGCGTACCCGAGCGGCATCACGTTCGGCTTCGACCAGTTGATGCTCGACCTGATCAACCAGGGCAACCCGCCCGCCGCCTACGACTTCGACGGCTACTGGCTCGACATCGGTCGACCCGAGGACTACGACGAGGCGAACCGCAGCTTCGAGACGTTGAAACCGATCCTGCTGCCGGCCGCGCTGAGGGAGTCCGCATGAGCGCGCGCCCGGCCCGGACAGATCTCGATCTCGGACAAGGAGCGACAATGGCGAATCGGATCGGCATCGTGGGTATGGGTTACGTCGGGCTGACCCTGGCGGCCGGCCTGGCCCGCAACGGATTCGAGGTGCACGGCGTCGACAGCGAGCCGCGCGTCCGGGAGGAGCTGTCGGCCGGCCGGGTCCACCTGTACGAGCCGGGTCTGGCCGAGGCGCTGCGGGACACCCTCGGCCGCAACCTGTTCGTCCACCCGACGCTTCCGCCGGACCTCGACGTCGCGGTCATCTGCGTGTCGACCCCGGTCCGCGACGCCACCTCCATCCCGGTCCGCGACGGCGGCCGGCAGCCGGACCTGACCAACGTCGCGGCCGCCGCGACCGAGATCGCCCGGTGCTGCGGACCGCAGACCCTGGTCGTGGTCCGCAGTACCGTACCGGTCGGCACCAGCCGGCGGGTCGTCCTGCCGGCGTTGACCGCCGCCTGGGGCCGGGCCCGGCTGGTGATGGCACCGGAACGGACCATCCAGGGGCAGGCGCTGCGCGAACTGACCGAACTTCCCCAGGTGGTCGGTGGTCTCGACGACGACAGCCGACGCGCCGGGGAGGCGCTGTTCGGCCGGCTCGCCCGGCAGGTCGTCCCGGTCTCCAGCCTGGAGACGGCCGAACTGGTGAAGCTGGCCAACAACTGCCACACCGACCTGATCTACGCGTACGGCAACGAGGTCGCCCTGCTCGCCGGGGCGCACGGGGTGGATCCGTTGGAGGTCGTCCGGGCCGCCAACCACGACTACCCCCGACCCGACCTGGCCAGACCCGGCTTCGTCGGTGGGAGCTGCCTGTCCAAGGACCCGTACCTGTTCGGCGCCAGCGCGCCTGGACACACTTCGCTGCTCGTCGCCGCAGCCCGGCAGCGCAACGAGCAACTGCCGGTGCAGGTCGCGGAGACCGTCGTCGGGCGACTGCGGCAACTGCGCGGCGCGACCGCCGGAGCGACCCTCGCCGTCCTCGGTTGGGCGTACAAGGGCTGGCCGCCCACCGACGACATGCGCGGCGCGGCGGTCGTGGCGATGCTGCCGGCGTTCGACCGGGCCGGGCTACGGGTGCTCGGCCACGACCCGCTGGTGGCCGACGAGGTCATCCGGGCCCACGGCGGCGAGCCGGTCAGCCTCGACAAGGCGTTCAGCGAGGCCGACGCGGTCCTGGTGCTCAACGACCACCCCGACTACCGAGGGCTGCCGGTGGGCACGCTGCTGCCCGGCACCGCGGTCCGGTTCATCTATGACTCGTGGCGGATCCTCGACGAGGAGTCGGTGCGGGCGGCCGGGGTGCACTACGAGAGCCTGGGCTACCGGTCCACCAGGGAGCCGGTGTGATGCGCGCGCTGGTCCTCGGCGGTGCCGGGTTCATCGGCCTGCACCTGGTGCGCCGGCTGGTCGCCGACGGTCACGCGGTCACCGTGGTCGACGACTTCTCCCGGGGCCGCGACGACGCCGAACTCGCTCAGGTCTGCGCCGACCCGGCGGTCGAGGTGGTCGCCGGTGACCTCACCCGGGCCGCGACCTGGGCGGCGCTGCCCCGCCACTGGGACCAGATCTACCTGCTGGCCGCCGTGGTCGGGGTGCGCAATGTCGAGGCCGACCCGGCCCGGGTGGTCCGGATCAACACGCTCGTCGCGCTGCACCTGATGGACTGGATCGCCGCCGCCGACCGGGTCTTCTTCAGCTCCACCAGTGAGGTGTACGCCGGTGCGGTCGACGCCGGGGTGGCCGCCGTACCGACCGGTGAGGACGTCCCGGCGATGGTGGCCGACGTGACGGCACCCCGCTTCGCGTACGCCACCAGCAAGCTGCTGGGCGAAGCGGCCGTGCTGCACGGCTCCCGCGCCGTCGGGGCGCACGCCGTGGTCGGCCGGTTCCACAACGTGTACGGGCCCCGGATGGGCACCGACCACGTGGTACCGGAGATGTCGCTGCGGGCGCTCCGTGGCGAGGACCCGTTCCGGGTGCCGGGCGCCGACCAGTACCGCGCCTTCTGCTACGTCGATGACGCCGTCGAGGCGGTGGTCCGGCTGATGGCCACCCACGACGCCGCCGGCCGGATCGTGCACATCGGCGACGACACGGAGCAGACCAACATCGCCGACCTGGCGAAGCTGGTGCTGCGTACCGCCGGCAGTCACGCGAGCCTGCGACCCGAACCGGCCCCCGCCGGCTCGGTGCACCGACGCTGCCCGGACCTGGGTCTGCTGCGCTGGCTCACCGGCTATCAGCCGGCGGTTGCCCTGGAAGAGGGCGTCGGCCGGACCTTCGCCTGGTACCGCGACCACGACCGACCGACCGTCTCTGAAGGACAGGTGCCGGCATGGCGGTGAGTCTGCGTCGCCGGATCCTCGACCTGGTCGACGACCGCGTCGACCCCCGGATCATCGCCGGCCTCGGCGGTATCGCGCTGACGCTGCGGTCCCGCTCGCGCTGCGTCGTACGGTACGAGGAGGACACCTGGATCCACCGGTACCAGGGCGGGACCGTGGTCAACACCGAGCTGGGCGGGCTGTCCGCCGAGCGGGAGGACCTGGTCGTCCGGGACACCTTCCTGTACGGCTACCACCCGCGCCCCGGTGACACCGTCGTCGACCTCGGCGCCGGTGTCGGCACCGAGGTCCGGCTGTTCTCCCGGGTGGTCGACCAGCGGGGCCGGGTGCTCAGCATCGAGGCGCACCCGCGTACCTTCCGCTGCCTGCGCCGGACCGTCGAGCTGAACCGGCTGACCAACGTGACGCTGCTGGAGTGCGCGGTGGTCGGTGAGGCCGGCCCGGTGCGCATCGGCGAGGACGCCGCCAGCCACATCCGCAACGGGATCACCCAGGAGAGCACCGGCGGGATCGAAGTCACCGGCCGCCGGCTGGACGAGATCCTGCGGACCTGCGGCGTCGACCGGGTCGACCTGCTCAAGATGAACATCGAAGGTGCCGAGCTGGGCGTGCTGGAGGGGGCCCGCGACGTGCTCGACGTGGTCGGCAACCTCGTCGTCTCCTGCCACGACTTCAAGGCCGAGGGCCCGGCCGACGCATGGATGCGCACCTTCGCGCCGGTCAAGGCGCTGCTGCGCGACGCCGGGTACACGATCACCACCCGACCGGCCGACCCCCGGCCTTGGATCCCGTACTACGTGTACGCCTCCCGGGGCAGGCAATGATGCGGTTGTGCTACATCGGCGGGATCGGCCGCAGCGGCAGTACCCTCGTCGAGCGGGTGCTCAACGAGCTGCCCGGGGTGTGCGGGCTGGGCGAGGTCGCGCAGGTCTGGGACAACGGGGTACGGGACAACCGGCTGTGCGGGTGCGGTGCGGCGTTCCGGGACTGCCCGCTGTGGAGCAAGATCGGCGAGTACGCCTACGGCGGCTGGGACAACGTCGACCTTGACCGGATCACTTGGCTGCGGACCGTCGTCGGCCGGACCTGGCACGTCGGGCTGCTCGCCGCCCCGTGGCTCGGCGAGCGGCGTCGGGCCCGGGTGATCGAGTACGTCGACTACCACGCGCGCATCTACGCCGCCGCTGCGGCGGTCACCGGGGCCCGGGTCGTCGTCGACTCGTCCAAGGACACCGCGTTGGCGTACGGCCTGCGCTGGGCCGGTCCGGCCGATCTGCGGATCCTGCACCTGGTGCGGGACCCGAGGGGGGTCGCGTACTCCTGGATGCGACGGGTGCACGATCCGGAGTCCGGCACCGACGTCGGGGTGCCGCGGTTCCCGGCGGCCCGGTGCGCCCTGACCTGGAGTGGACACAACGCCGCGTACGACCTGCTGGGCCGGCTGGGCCGGCGGCGGCACGGCGCGGTCGCCGGGCGGCTGGTGCACCGGATGCGGTACGAGGAGTTCCTCGCCGATCCGCCGGGTGCGGCCGGGACGCTGAGCCGATTCGCCGGTCTGCCGCAGACCGGGCTGGATCTGTCCTACCTGTCCGGCGGGGAGGTGGAGCTGGGTGAACTGCACAGCGTCTCCGGCAACCGGATGCGGTTCACCACCGGCCGCCTGGCGTTGCGCGTCGACGACGCCTGGCGCACCGGACTGCCGGTTGCCGCCCGCCGGACCCTCACCGGACTGTGCGCGCCGCTGCTACGCAGGTACGGCTACCACCGCCCACTGCCGCCCGAGCCGTCAGTGGTCGGGACCGGGGCGGATCACCGAATGAAAGTGTAGATACCGCTCTGAACAGGGTGTTTCCGACGGGTGCCTGTGGAGGAACGATGCGAGTGGTGGTGACCATCGAGGCGCGGTTCGCCCGTACCCCGGACGGCGCGATCTGGGCCCGGACCGGGCAGGACCACCAGTTCTGGAGCGGGTACCTGGCGGCGTTCGACGAGGTCCGGGTTGTCGCCCGGATACGCGACGAGGCCGAGCCGGCCGCTGAGGCGAAACGGGTCGACGGACCCGGCGTCGAGGTCTGGCCGGTGCCGTACTACCTCGGGCCGTACCGCTACCTCACCCACCGGGCGGCGATCGGTCGAGCTGTGCGCGACTGCGCAGGCCCGCAGGACGCGGTGATCCTGCGGGCGCCGTCGCCGATCGGCACGCTGCTGGCCGTCGCCCGGGACCGCCGTCGCCTGCCGTACGCGATGGAGGTGGTCGGTGATCCGTACGACCTGTTCGCCCCCGGCGTGGTCGACCACCCGCTGCGGCCCGTCCTACGGCGGCTCTACGTCGACCGGCTGCGCCGGCAGTGCCGCCGGGCTGTCGGCGCCGCCTACGTCACCGACCGTTTCCTGCAGGACAGGTACCCGACCTCGGCGGGTGCGCTGAGCGTCGCGGTGTCCGATGTCGACCTCACTCCGGCCGCGTACGTCGACACCGCCCGCACCATCGGACGGACCGGAAGCGTCACACCGAACCGGCAGCCCGCCACCCTGATCTCCGTCGGCTCGCTCGAACAGCGGTACAAGGGCATCGACACCCTCATCGCCGCGCTCGCCACCCTGACCGCCGACGGCCGGGCGGTCCGGCTGGTCCACGTCGGCGACGGACGGCACCGCGCCGAGCTGGCCGACCTCGCCCGCAGGTACGGTGTCGCCGACCGGGTCGTCTTCACCGGGGCGTTGCCCGGCGGCGAAGCTGTCCGCCGGCAACTCGACGCCGCCGACCTGTTCGTCATGCCGTCCCGCACCGAAGGGCTTCCCCGCGCGCTGATCGAAGCGATGGCGCGGGCACTGCCCGCGATCGGTTCACCCGTCGGCGGCATCCCCGAGCTGCTGCCACCCGGGTTGCTGGTCCCGCCGGACGACCCCGGTCGGTGGGCCGGCGCCGTCGCGGCGCTACTGGACCGCCCGGAGCTGATGGCCGCCGCGTCGGCCCGCAACCTCCGCCGGGCCTGGGACTTCTCGGCCGACGTGCTCACTGCCCGGCGGACTGCCTACTACCAGGCCGTCGCCGAGGCGACCGCCGAGCGCACCGGCGGACGCACCGGTGCGGCCAGCCGGGCCAGCCACAGGAGCTACGCGTGACCCAGCCAGCCGCCACCTCCACCGCCGAGACACCCGGGCGCGGCTCACCCCCGCCGGCCGGCAGGCCCGTGCACGTCGTCCACGTCATCGGCACCCTCGACCGTGGCGGCGCAGAGACGCTTTCGCTCGACATGTGCCGGGCCGTCCCGGCTACCGAGGTGCGCCAGACGTTCATCACCATGGGCGGACGGGACGGCAGCCTCGCACCGCAGTTCCGGGCCGCCGGGGCAGCGGTCGTCCAGGTTCCGCAGCGTCCGGCCGTCACCTTCCCGCTGCGGCTGCGGCGCTGCCTGCGCTGGCGGCGGCCCGACGTCGTCGTGTCGCACATCAGCCTGTTCAGCGCGGTGGTGCTGGCGGTGGCCGCCGGGATGGGCGTGCCAGTGCGCATCGCCCGGATGTGGAGCGAAGGGGACGGCCGGCGCGACACCGTCGCCCGCCGGCTGCTGCGCGCCGTCCTGCGCCGCCTGCTGCGCGTGGTCGCCACCGACATCGTCGCGGTCAGCGACGCGGCGATGGCGTACGCCGGTCGGCGTGTCGGCATGCCCGGCTGCCGGATCCTCTACAACAGCGTTGACACGACCCGGGTCGACGGCGGCGACCGGTCAGCGGCCCGCCGACGATGGGGCATCCCACCCGACACCATGGTCATCGGCTACATCGGTCGGGCGGCGCCGGAGAAGAACCGGCCGTTCCTGGTCGACGTGCACCGTGCGGTCCAGGCCCGGACCGAAGCCCCAGACGGCCCGGCGTCGCCGGGCACCCGGCTGCTCATTGTCGGTCCGTGCGGAGTCGACGACGTGGTGTCGGCCTACCCGGACGTGCCGGAGGACCCGACGGTCATCCTCGGCGGGGAAGTGGACGAGATCGCCCCGGTGCTCGCCGCCGCCGACGTGTTCGTCCTGCCCTCCCACTGGGAAGGGCTGCCCGGCGTGGTGCTCGAAGCGCTCGCCGCCGGGCTGCCCGTCGTCGCCACCGACCTGCCCTGCCTGCGCGAGGCGTCCCGGTACGTCGACGGACTCACCCTCGTCGACCTCAGCGCCGGCCCGCACCGGTGGGCCGAGGCGGTACTGCGCAGCGCCCGGACCGGACCGGCCGACCGCGACCGGATCCGGGCGAGCTTCGCGGCGTCACCGTTCCAGACCCGGCACGCCGCAGCACAGTGGCGGTCGCTGTGGCGGGCCGAGGCACGGTGAACCGCGCCCGGCGGTCCACCCTGGCCCTACTGGCCGGCTCCAGCGCCGTACAGATGAGCAGCAACATGGTGGCGGCGCTGCTGGCCGCCAGCGTGCTCGGCCCACATAGTCGCGGCCTGATGGTGCTGGGCGTGTCCACCGCCGGCATCGTCCCGCTGCTCGCCGGCCTCGGCACCGGACCGCAACTGCGTTCGGCGTATCCGGCGGCGGGCGGCGGTGCCCGGCGACGCGACCTGGTCGCCAGCTACACCTGGTGGTCGGCGGCGGCCACGGTCAGCGCCGCCGTACTCGCCGTCGCGGTGTCGGCGCTGTCCGCGCCGCTGATCGACCCGGCGCTCGCCGACCCCCGCTACCTGCTCGCCCTGTCGGTGCTGACCTGCGGGTACGTCGCCCACACCCAGCTACCCGACGGCTGGTACGCGGCCGGTCTGTTCCGGTCCGGCAGTCTCTGGGCGATGGCGACCACCCTCGGCGGCGGGCTCGGCCTGCTCGTCGCAGTCACCGTCGCACCGAGCGTCTGGTCGCTGCTGCTCGGGCAGGGGACCGGCATGCTGACCGCGACCACCGCACAGGTCGTCGCGCTGCGGGCCACCGGGCTGCTCTGCTTCCAGGCCCCGACCCGACGCGAACTGTCCCGACTGCTCGGCCGGGGCTGCCGCGCACTCGGCCTCACCCTCGGGCTGGCCCTGGCGCTGCGGCTGGACCGCTACGTCCTCGGCGCGCTCACCGGGGCGGCGGCGGTCGGCGTCTACTCGGTGGCGTCCACCCTCGGCCAGGTGCCGAGGATGGTGCCGAACGCGATCGGCCAGCTCGTCAACCGGGACGCGGCCGTCGCGTCCGGACCGCTGCGCCCGGTCCGCACGGTCGCGGCGACCGCCGGCGTGGTGACCGTCGTGGGCGCGGTGACCGGGCTGCTGGGCTGGCTGGTGGTCATCCCGCTGCTCGGCCCCGGGTTCGCCGCCGCCGGACCACTGCTGGTGGTGCTGCTGGTCGCCGAGGTCGCGTTCGTGCCGTACGCGGTGGCGAGCCGGGCCCTGCTCGGTGCCGGCCGGATGGGCGCGGTCGGTGCGTTCGGCCTGGCCTGGAGCGCAGCGGCGATGGTGCTGTTCCTGCTGGCCGTTCAACTCTGGGGCGAGGTGGGCGCAGCGGTCGCCTGCGTCGCGGTGTACGCCGGCATCTCGGCGTCGTCCTGGCTGCTGCTGACCCGCCGGGCCGCGCCCCGGTCTGCCCGCCGCCGACCAGGTGCGGACCGCCGGCGGGGACTGGGTGGACCCAGCCACGCGGACTCCGCCGACCCGCGCCCCGAGGGAGCCGGCGACTCCCCGCCGCGACCGGCCCCGCTCAGCCCGGTGTGACCCACCGATCAGTGATGGAGTGATGTCGATGCTTCCCTACGGGCGTCCCTGTCTGGACGAGTCCGACGCCGAAGCGGTCGCCGCCGCCGTACGCACCGAGTGGTTGACCGCCGGGCCGACCGTACGCCGGTTCGAGAGCGAGCTGGGCGGCTACCTCGGCGGGGTGGGCTGCGTCAGCGTCAGCTCCGGCACCGCCGCCCTGCACACCGCGTACGCCGCCGTCGGCCTGCGCCCCGGCGACGAGGTGATCACCACGCCGCTGACCTTCGTCGCGACGGCGGCGACCGCCGCGCTGCACGGCGCCCGGGTGGTCTTCGCCGACGTCGAGGAGGCGACCGGCAACCTGGATCCGGCCGCCGTACAGGCGGCGGTCACCTCCCGGACCCGGGTGGTCACCGCCGTCGACTACGCCGGCCACCCCGCCGAGTACGGGCAGCTGCGCAAGGTCGTCGCCGACGCGGGGGCGCTGCTGTTCGACGACGCGGCGCACGCGATCGGGTCGACGTACCGTGGCGTGCCGGTCGGCGCGCTCGCCGACCTGACGACCTTTTCGTTCTTTTCAACCAAGAACCTCACCACCGGCGAGGGCGGAGCGGTGACCGGAACCGACCCGGACCTGCTGGACCGGGTACGCCGGTTCGCCAACCACGGCATGGTCCGCGACCCGGACCGGCTGCGGCGCCGCGACGAGGGCGGCTGGCATCAGGAGGTGCACAGCTTCGGCCTCAACTACCGGCTCTCCGACGTCCTCTGCGGGCTCGGGCTCAACCAGCTGACCCGGCTGCCCCGGTTCAAGGTCGACCGGGCCCGACTCGCGGCCCGGTATCACGAACAGCTTGCCGATCTGCCGGGTCTGCGGCTGCCCGAGCAGCGGCCCTGGGTCGACCCGGTCTGGCATCTCTACCCGGTACGCGTACTCGCTGATCGCCGCCGCGAGGTCTACGACCGGATGCGGGCGGCGGGCATCGGTGTCCAGGTCAACTACCTGCCGGTCTACCGGCATCCGGTGTTCACCGATCTCGGTTACCGGCAGGGGGAGTGCCCGACGGCGGAGGCGTACTACGCCGAGGAGCTGTCCCTGCCGATCCATCCCGACCTGACCGACGCTGACCAGGACCGGGTGGTCGACGCCCTATGGACGATCCTGGGCTGACCGGGACGTCCCCGAGGCTGACCTGGCCTGGGCGGCAGGGGGTGCGACGGCGGTGCGCTACCGGGCCGTGCCGGCGAAGTCCTGCTGACCGAGCACCGCGAGCAGCCGGATCTTCTCCTCGGCCTCGCTGCCCGGCCGGGGCGTCAGCACCAGCAACGCCTGCCCCTGGTCCTCGGTGAACAGCGCCTGACAGTCCACCTCGATGTCGCCGACCTCGGGATGCACCAGCGTCTTGTGATCGGCGAACCGGCGGGCCACCTCGTGCCGCTGCCACAGGTCGCGGAACTCACCCGAACCGGCCAGCAACGCCCGCACCAACTCGCCGGCGCGCGACCGGGGACCTGCCGCGCCGTACGCCACCCGCAGCGAAGCGACCAGGCTCCGGCCCTGCCGGTCGTGGTCCTCCGGCGGATACACCGACCGGGCGGCCGGGTCGGTGAACCAGCGGTGAACGTCACTGCGGGCCAGACCGGTCCGCGACGCCGGATCACCGAAGATCGACACGGCCAGGCGGTTCGCCACCAGCACCTCGCTCAGCGACGACAGGATCAGCGCCGGAGTGTCCGCCATCCGGTCCAACACCCGCAGCAGGGCCGGCGCGACATGCCCGTCCTCAGGCGTGCGACGCGGCACGTTGTGGCCGGCCAGCCGGTACAGATGATCGCGCTCCTCGGCGGTCAGCCGCAGCGTACGGGCGAGCGCGGCGAGCATCTGCTCCGACGGCTGCGGCCCGCGTCGCTGCTCCAGCCGTACGTAGTAGTCGACCGACATCCCGGTCAACGCCGCACACTCCTCGCGCCGCAACCCCGGCGTGCGCCGACGAGCGCCCGGCGACAGGCCGACATCGGCGGGACGCAGCGCCGCACGGCGGCGGCGGAGAAATCGGCCAGGCCGGTACGGTCCATGTCCCCATCCTGCGACCGCAGGGCCCGGCCCAACCAGGGATCGCCGGTCCCCCGATCACCGGGTCTCTGCCGGCCGGCGCGCCCGGCGCCGAAGGTGGTGGGCATGAACCCATCCGGAAACACCGTCTTCGTGCCCGGTGGCACCTCGGGCATCGGACTCGCCCTGGCCGAGCGGCTGCAGACCACCGGGAACACCGTGATCATCGGCGGTCGGCGCGCCGGCCTGCTCGACCGGCTCGCCGCCGAGCACGGCTTCGGCACCGTACACGTCGACGTCACCGACCCGGCGTCCATCGCGCAGGCCGCCGCCTCCGTCGTCGACCGCTACCCGGAGCTGAACGTCCTGGTCGCGATGGCCGGCATCATGCGGCGCGAGGACTGGACGGACCCGGCCTTTCTCGCCGACGCCGAGGAGATCGTCACCACCAACCTGCTCGGCCCGATCCGGCTGATCGCCGCGTTCACCGGGCACCTCCAGACCCGGCCCGACGCCACGATCGTGACGGTCTCCTCCGGGCTGGCGCACGTCCCGCTGCGCGTCACCCCGACGTACAACGCCACCAAGGCCGCGATCCACCAGCTCAGCGAGACGCTACGCCTGCAGTTGGCGCCGGTCGGCGTACAGGTGACAGAGCTGGTCCCGCCCGCCGTGCGGACCGGGTTGCTGCCGGGCCAGGAGACCTCGGACTTCGCGATGCCGCTCGACGAGTTCGCCGACGAGGTGATGGCCCTGATCAAGTCCGACCTGCATGCTCACGAGATCCTCGTCGAGCGAGTGAAGTTCCTTCGGTACGCCGAGGTACGCGGCGACTACGACCAGGTCGTGGCCGCCCTCAACGCCGCCGACCCGCACGCCCGCTGACCTGCCTGACCGCCGTCACCGACGCCTTCGTGGACGGGTACGGCGAACGCGCCCGGCCAACCACGCTGGTGATCCTCGAAGAGGTCATCGACGGTGGTTGGTGCCTGGGCGGCACCATCCTCAACGCCGACCTGCTCGGCCGCAGCTGAGCTGTCGGAGTACGTCGACGGGCCGGACCCCGGGTGCGGGGTCCGGCCCTTCGACGCTGTGTCTGCGGTCAGCTGTTCCAGTGCTGGGCGACGAGTTCGGCGGCCTGGGTCTCCCACTGGGCGTAGTGGTCCGGGTACGCCGACACCTGCACGGTCTGCGCGGCCTGGGTCAGCGGCATGTCCTGCCAGCCGTCGACGGCCTTGAGCCCGGTGAGGAACGCGGTGGTGGAGTACTCCACGTCGGTGATCTGCTCGACGGTGCCCCAGCCCGACGACGGGCGCTGCTGGAACAGGCCCTGCGAGTCGTGGTCGTTGCGGTCACCGAGGTGGCCGAGGTTCTCCAGCTTTGACTCCTGCAGGGCGGTGGCGATGGCGACCACGGCGGCCCGCTCGTGCATGCCGGCCTTCTTCGTGGCGGCGATGATGCCCTTGACGTTGTCGGTCTGCTCGCCGGACAGGCCGATGCGGGACTGCTCGCCCTGCACGCCGTGCGGGGTGAGCTTGTCGGTGTCGACGCTGTCGCTGCTCGCGGCGGCCGCGGGTGCGGCCAGGGCGGTGGGGGCGTGCTCGGCGGCCAGGGCGGGGGCGGCGACCGCGCCGCCGGCCAGGGTCAGCCCGGCGATGCCGAGGGCGGTGGTGCGCAGGCTGGTACGCAGGGTACGGGTGATGATCGTGGTCATGGGGGTCCACCTTCCGTTTGCCGAGGGGGGCGCACCACACCTGTCACGGGCGGGTGCGCGGTAAACGGTCGTCCGGGTGGTACGGGATGTCAGACGTGCGACGTCGGCTCGCGGGCGGCTCCGGCACGCCCCGAATGGGGGGTGCGGGTGCGCTGCCGCGCGCCGTGACCATGTACAACCACGCCGACCCGTCGACGATTCCCGACCGGGCCCACCCGCCGGGCCGCCTGGCCGGGGCCTGGCGGCTGCGGGCCGGAGTGCGTGGCGCGACCATGCACAACGACGATGCCCGGCGGATCATTCCGACCCGGGCGGTGGCGCTCCCGTGCTGCCAGCCAGCGGTGCCGACACGTCGGTACCCCGCGGCGCGGTAGGGAGGTCCGTTAGGGTGGTTTCGACCTCGGCGCCGGCCTCGGCGGGCCGTTGCCGGGCCCACCCTGCGAGACGTAGCGGCCTTCGGCGAGCCTATGCGTGACCCCACCCGTCACCAGCAGTGGAGAGGCTCCACCATGCCGGCAGATCGCCGAAGCCGCAGTGCCCGTGACTCCGCCCGGCCGGCCACCCGGCCAGCCTCGCCGGGGACGCCGTTGGTTCGTCGCCTGGCTCCACTGGTGATCGCTTTCGCGCTGGGCGCACTACTCGCTGCGCCGATCGGAGCCGTGACCGCAGGCGACTCCACCGACGCAGCTGACTCCGCACCGCTCGACGACCGAGTCGCGCAGCTGCAGGCGCAGGAGGAGGAGCGGAACGCTGCCCAGATCGTGGAGCTGACCTCACTTGCCCGCCGTACGCAGGAGAACCTCTTGCCAGTGCTCGACGGGCTAGCCGGTGCGGTGCCGGCGGGCCAACCGCCCGGTCCGGCAGCTCCCCAGTCAGACGTCGAAGGGTGGCGGGGCATCACCAGGGACGTGGTCGAGGACTTCGCCAACCCGCCGTCCGGTGGCACCGGTGTCAACATCGCCCGTTCCGGTCTGGCTGCGGCGGTACGGGCGCTCGATGCCGCGGTCGACACATACACGGCGGCGCTGGCCCTTCCACAGGATGACCGTGGAACTCTGCTGGAGCTCGCTGGCCGTCAGCGGGACATCGCGGTCACCACTTGGTCGGTTGCAGCGACACAACTCGACGTGCTCAACGTCGACGCTGGCAACGGGCACACCCACATCTTCCTCCCGGCCGCGCCGGGGCAGGGCGCCCTGACCGCCGACGGCGTACCGGAAGGGGAGTAGCGCCGCTGACCTGCGGTGGAGCCGATGGAGCGGGCGACGAGAATCGAACTCGCGTAATCAGTTTGGAAGACTGAGGCTCTACCATTGAGCTACGCCCGCAGGCGCCCCGGCGAGCAGGGCACACCATCTAGCGTACAAGTTGTCGCGGGTCTGCCGCACGGGGGTCCCGCCGGCCGGCGCGGAGGGCTGATCCGACAGCCGGCGGGATACCGGGCGGCGTGGCGGATTGCCGACGGCATAGAATGACCGGTGCCACGGGGTGTGGCGCAGCTTGGTAGCGCACTCGCTTTGGGAGCGAGGGGCCGTGGGTTCAAATCCCGCCACCCCGACTGTCAACCGCCGGCTCGGCACCGGGTGAGAACGATCCGGCCTGCCGGCAGGCCTACACTCGATGGGCTGTGCCATGCCACGCGGCGGGGGTGGCTGCATCGAGCAGCGCCCGGCGCCGACAGCGACGACCGGACAAGACTGACATGCATCAAGGAGTACGCCTGTGAAGAGCACCGTCGAGACCTTGAGCCCGACTCGGGTCCGGCTCGCCATCGAGGTGCCGTTCGTCGAGCTCGAACCGAGCCTGCGGAAGGCGTACCGGGAGATTGCCCAGCAGGTCACCATCCCCGGCTTCCGTAAGGGCAAGGTGCCGGCGGCCGTGATCGACCAGCGGATCGGCCGGGGCTCGGTGCTCAACGAGGCCGTCCAGGAGGCGATCCCGCAGAACATCCTGGCCGCGGTCCGTGAGCACGAGGTGAAGACGCTCGGCCGGCCGGAGGTGGAGATCACCGACTTCACCGACGGTGAGGCGCTGAAGTTCACTGCGGAGATGGACGTACGGCCACAGCTGAGCCTGCCGGATCTCAGCACCATCGAGGTCACCGTCGACGAGCTGCAGATCGACGAGAAGGAGATCGAGGACCAGATCGGCGGGCTGCGTGAGCGGTTCGCCACCCTGAAGACGGTCGAGCGTCCGGCCCAGGAGGGCGACTACGTCCAGATCGATCTGGCCGCGACCGTCGACGGCGAGGAAGTGCCGGGCGGTTCGGCGTCCAACCTCTCCCACGAGGTCGGGAGCAAGCAGTTGCTGCCCGGCCTGGACGAGGTACTGGTCGGCCTGGCCGCCGGCGCGGCGACGAGCTTCGTCACTCAGTTGGTCGGCGGCGACTACGCTGGCCGGGACGCGGACGTCGCGGTGACCGTGCGTACCGTCAAGGAGAAGGAGCTGCCGCAGCTGGACGACGCGTTCGCCCAGCTGGCCAGCGAGTTCGACAGCCTGGAGGAGCTGCGCAACGACCTGCGGCAGAAGGTCGAGCGGGTCAAGCGGGTCGAGCAGATCTACGCCGCCCGGGACAAGGCCCTCGACCAGTTGGTCGAGGCGGCTGACGTACCGGCACCCGACGGCGTGGTCCGCGAGGAGGTCGAGCACCGCAAGCAGGCGATGACCGATCAGCTGGAGCGGATCGGGGCCTCCTGGGAGGACTACCTCGGTTCCGAGGAGAAGTCCGAGTCCGACATCGACGCGGAGCTGACCGAGGCGGCCGGGAAGGCGGTCAAGATTCAGCTCCTGCTGGACACCCTCGCCGACGCCGAGGACGTGCAGGTCTCCGATGACGAGTTCGGCCACGAGATCGTGCACCGCGCCCAGCGGGCCGGGATGGCGCCTCAGCAGTACTACGACCAGCTGGCCCGGTCCGGTGCGGCGGGAGCGGTCTACGGCGACGTCCGCCGGGGCAAGGCACTCGGCCTGGTGATGGAGCGGATCACGATGAAGGACGCCGCCGGCAACCCGATCAGCATGGATGCCATCCGGGAAGCCAACGAGGCCGAGCACAACCACGAGCACTGAGCGTGACCGACTGCGGGCCGTCGGCCGGGATGCTCCTGCCCGGCCGGTGGCCCGTTCGTCGTAGCGGACCACCCGCCTGCTCAACCGGGGTGACCGCTGCACCACGTGTCGCGGCCCCCTGCGCTGTGAGCGAACAGCACCCTGAGAACGGCGCCCGGCCCGTTAGCAACGGTTAATGTCGGGCTTAACGACGCACGGAGAGCGAAGGGCTGCCATGACCGATCTGCACATCCCAGCTATGCCCAACCGGGTGAGCGAGGCCCGCGGCGGTGACTCACTCAGTGGCAACCTCGACGACACGGTCTTCAACCGCCTGCTCAAGGAACGGATCATCTTCCTGGGCAGCGAGGTGACCGACCAGGTGGCCAACCGGATCTGCGCCCAGCTGCTGCTGCTGGCCGCCGAGGACCCGGACCGGGACATCAACCTGTACATCAACTCGCCGGGCGGGTCGGTCTACTCGGGCATGGCGATCTACGACACCATGCAGTACGTCAGCAACGATGTGGCCACCATCGCGATGGGTATGGCCGCGTCCATGGGCCAGTTGCTGCTCTGCGCCGGTGCGCCGGGCAAGCGGTACGCTCTGCCGCACGCGCGGATCATGATGCACCAGCCGTCCGGCGGGATGGGTGGTACCGCCTCCGACATCGCCATCCAGGCCGAGCAGATGCTCTACACCAAGCGGATGTTCCAGGAGCGGGTGGCGTTCCACACCGGGCAGGAGCCGGCGCAGATCGAGGCGGACTCGGACCGTGACCGCTGGTTCACTGCCGCTGAGGCGCTCGACTACGGTTTCATCGACCGGGTGATCACTGGAGCCACGCAGGTCCCGACCGGCGCTGGCACCCGCAACTGAGGAAGGCGACGATGACTGACCTGACCATGCCGCCCGGGTTCGCTCCGGTGCACAACCGGTACGTCCTGCCGTCGTTCGTGGAGCGCACCTCGTACGGGATCAAGGAGTCGAACCCGTACAACAAGCTCTTCGAGGACCGGATCATCTTCCTCGGGGTGCAGGTGGACGACGCGTCGGCCAACGACGTGATGGCCCAGCTGCTCACCCTCGAGGGCACGGACCCGGACCGCGACATCATCATGTACATCAACTCGCCGGGTGGCTCGTTCACCGCCATGACGGCGATCTACGACACGATGCAGTACGTCCGGCCGGACATCATGACGGTCTGCCTCGGGCAGGCGGCCAGCGCGGCCGCGGTGCTGCTCGCCGCCGGCACTCCCGGTAAGCGGATGGCGTTGCCGAACTCGCGGATCATCATCCACCAGCCGGCCACCGAGGGCGGCTACGGGCAGGGCTCGGACATCGAGATCCAGGCCCGCGAGATCCTCCGGATGCGGACCCAGCTGGAGGAGATGCTGTCCCGGCACTGCAACCAGGCGGTCGAGAAGGTCCGTAAGGACATCGACCGCGACAAGATCATGACCGCGGAGGAGTCCCGCGACTACGGCCTGGTCGACACCATCCTGACCAGCCGGAAGAAGGGTGTGCTGGCAGGCAGCTCGGCCAGCTGACGACGCACGGTCAGAGGTCGGCCGGGCAGTGAGTAGACTGGCCGACCTCTGACACACCCGATTTTGGGGGTCGGAGTTTGCCCCGCCAGCGGGTAACGTCGAGATGCACCGTCTGACGGAGTTGACCGGCGGCAGGTGCTCGACACTGACGAGGCAGACCGTCCTTAGGCCAGGGCCGGCGAGACCGGCCGAGAGCGCAGGGAGAACGTAGGTGGCACGGATCGGCGACGGCGGCGACCTACTCAAGTGCTCCTTCTGCGGCAAGTCGCAGAAGCAGGTCAAGAAGCTCATCGCGGGCCCAGGGGTCTACATCTGCGACGAGTGCATCGATCTCTGTAACGAGATCATCGAGGAGGAGCTGGCCGAGTCCGGCGAGGTCAAGTGGGAAGAGCTTCCCAAGCCGATGGAGATCTGCCAGTTCCTGGACTCGTACGTGGTCGGCCAGGACCACGCCAAGAAGGCGCTCGCGGTCGCCGTCTACAACCACTACAAGCGGATCCAGGCGGATGCCGCCGGCGCGCCCGGGGCAAACGAGGCCGTCGAGGTCGCCAAGTCGAACATCCTGCTGATCGGGCCTACCGGCTGCGGCAAGACCCACCTCGCGCAGACCCTCGCCCGGATGCTCAACGTGCCGTTCGCCATAGCGGACGCGACCGCGCTGACCGAGGCCGGCTACGTCGGCGAGGACGTCGAGAACATCCTGCTCAAGCTGATCCAGGCGGCCGACTACGACATCAAGCGGGCCGAGACCGGGATCATCTACATCGACGAGGTCGACAAGATCGCCCGTAAGTCGGAGAACCCGTCGATCACCCGGGACGTCTCCGGCGAGGGCGTCCAGCAGGCCCTGCTGAAGATTCTCGAGGGTACGGTGGCCAACGTGCCGCCCCAGGGCGGGCGTAAACACCCGCACCAGGAGTTCATCCAGATCGACACCACCAACGTGCTGTTCATCTGCGGCGGTGCGTTCGCCGGCCTGGACCAGATCATCGAGTCGCGCACCGGGCAGGGCGGCACCGGCTTCGGGGCCCGGCTCCGGGCAGTGTCCGAGCGGTCCACCGACGACATCCTCACCCAGGTGATGCCGGAAGACATGCTCAAGTTCGGGTTGATCCCGGAGTTCATCGGCCGGCTCCCAGTGATCACCAACGTCCGCAGCCTGGACCGTGAGGCCCTGGTCCGGATCCTGACCCAGCCCCGCAACGCCCTGGTCCGCCAGTACCAACGTCTGTTTGAGTTGGACAACGTCGAGCTGGAGTTCGATCCAGGCGCGTTGGAGGCCATCGCTGATCAGGCGATGCTCCGCGGCACCGGTGCCCGTGGCCTGCGGGCGATCATGGAGGAGGTGCTGCTCTCCGTGATGTACGAGGTGCCGAGCAACCCGGACGCCGCCAGGGTCCTGATTACCCGCGAGGCAGTGCTGGAGAACGTCAACCCGACGATCGTGCCCCGGGAGTTCACCGGCCGGCGTCGGCGCGACCGCGAGGAGAAGTCGGCCTAGCCGCAACGCAACCAGGGAGCACCGCCGTGCGTGTCGCTGTCTGCCAGCTGAACAGTCGCTCCGATCAGGCCGCCAACTTGGCGACCGCGTACGGTCTGCTCTCGTCGGCCGCCGCCGGCGGCGCCGATCTCGCGGTGCTTCCCGAGTACGTCGATTACCTCGGCACCGCGGCAGGGCTGCCCGCCCCCGAGCCCGTCGACGGCACGGTCGGACGGTTCTTCGCCGACGCCGCGCGCGATCTCGGGATGTGGGTGGTTGTCGGCTCCTACCACGAACGCGGGCCCGATCCGGACCGGACGTTCAACACCTGCCTGGTCTTCGACCGTGGCGGCCAGCTGGCCGCCACCTACCGGAAGATCCACCTGTACGACGTCGAGATTCCCGGTCGGGTCTCCTACCACGAGTCGAGCAGGGTGGCACCCGGTGCCGACCCGGTCGTGGTGGAGTGCGACGGCATCCGGATCGGTCTGTCGATCTGTTACGACCTGAGGTTCCCTGAGCTGTACCGGCGGCTGGCGACCGAGCTGGGCGCCCAGGTCCTGGTGGTGCCGGCAGCGTTCATGCTGCACACCGGGCGGGACCACTTCGAGGTTCTGCTCCGCGCCCGGGCGATCGAGAACCAGTGCTACGTGTTGGCGGCCGGCCAGATCGGCGAGCATGAGCCGGGCCGTACCTGTTTCGGCCGCAGCATGGTGGTCGACCCTTGGGGCGTCGTCGTCGCCCAGGCGCCGGATGTCCCCGGTGTCGTATTCGCTGATCTCGACCCAGAGCGGGTGGAGTCCATCCGGCGCGAGCTGCCGAGCCTGGCTAACCGCCGGTTCTGACGCCGGCGGGCGACGAGTGCCGCCGGGACCGCCGGCTACGTCGGCCGCAGCGTCAACCACCAGAGGTGAGTACGCCGATCACCGCGAGGCTGATGATCGTGCCGCCGAGGATCAGCAGCGCCTTCGTCATCCGGGACGGCCCGCGAAGGATGAGCCGGTGGATCGAGACGATCACGGCCACCACCACCACAGCGCCGATCACGATCTGCCAGAACGGCAGCAGTAGGGCGGAGATGGCGTCGATGGCCTGTGGTCCTTCGACAGTCATGAGAGCCACTGTTACACGGTCGGCCGCTGCGCGGGGGACCGGCGGCCAGCTCGAAGAGGTCGGCGTCGCCGAAGGGGCGCACCGCAACGCGGCATTTCCGGTACCCAGGAACCTCACGCCGCGTAGGTCAGCCGCCGGACAGCTGGCCGAGTCAGGACCCGAACCCATCCGGTTGCACCCGCACTGACCTGTGCATATGTGGAACACGCCAGGAATCTTCAAGATCAACTTGCGTTCCGCCGCGGCGCCGCGTAACTTTCTCTCTGTCAGCGGGACACGGACAAAACGGCCGGAAACGCAGACAGCCAGGATGGGGTGGGAGACCACCGAACCAGACTGGGCGGGCGGTGCGACTCACCGGCAAGCCGGACTTGAGATTGCGAAACCGACCGGGTAAGGTAGGAAGCCGGCAGGGAGCCGGGCCGAGCCTCGGGTAACGAGGCGGGCCGGTCTGCTGGACACCCCGACCAAAGACAGCCGCGAAGCGGCTGGATCAAGCGCGGGGGAATCCGGGTGGTGCGAGAGAGTTGAAACTAGCTCTTGACAACGCGAACCCAACCGGGTAGGGTAGAGAAGTTGCCCGGCGGAAGTCGGGTGGGACGGATGGCCCTGGTGGGGTTGCCTGCTTGGTGTGGGTGGTTCTGCTGGTGTGTGTTTGTTCTTTGAGAACTCAACAGGGTGCTTGATAAGCCAGTGCCAAAGTTTGTTTGGTTCCCGGCTGGTTGACTGCTGCGTTTGTGGTGGTTTTCTGGTTGGTGATTCCTTGGCATTTTATAATGCCGGGTTTGATTTCTTCACAAGTTTTTGTTGGAGAGTTTGATCCTGGCTCAGGACGAACGCTGGCGGCGTGCTTAACACATGCAAGTCGAGCGGAAAGGCCCTTCGGGGTACTCGAGCGGCGAACGGGTGAGTAACACGTGAGCAACCTGCCCCAGGCTTTGGGATAACCCCGGGAAACCGGGGCTAATACCGGATATTACATGCTGCCGCATGGTGGTGTGTGGAAAGTTTTTCGGCTTGGGATGGGCTCGCGGCCTATCAGCTTGTTGGTGGGGTGATGGCCTACCAAGGCGACGACGGGTAGCCGGCCTGAGAGGGCGACCGGCCACACTGGGACTGAGACACGGCCCAGACTCCTACGGGAGGCAGCAGTGGGGAATATTGCACAATGGGCGGAAGCCTGATGCAGCGACGCCGCGTGAGGGATGACGGCCTTCGGGTTGTAAACCTCTTTCAGCAGGGACGAAGCGTAAGTGACGGTACCTGCAGAAGAAGCGCCGGCCAACTACGTGCCAGCAGCCGCGGTAAGACGTAGGGCGCGAGCGTTGTCCGGATTTATTGGGCGTAAAGAGCTCGTAGGCGGCTTGTCGCGTCGACTGTGAAAACCCACAGCTCAACTGTGGGCTTGCAGTCGATACGGGCAGGCTAGAGTTCGGTAGGGGAGACTGGAATTCCTGGTGTAGCGGTGAAATGCGCAGATATCAGGAGGAACACCGGTGGCGAAGGCGGGTCTCTGGGCCGATACTGACGCTGAGGAGCGAAAGCGTGGGGAGCGAACAGGATTAGATACCCTGGTAGTCCACGCTGTAAACGTTGGGCGCTAGGTGTGGGGGGCCTCTCCGGTTCTCTGTGCCGCAGCTAACGCATTAAGCGCCCCGCCTGGGGAGTACGGCCGCAAGGCTAAAACTCAAAGGAATTGACGGGGGCCCGCACAAGCGGCGGAGCATGCGGATTAATTCGATGCAACGCGAAGAACCTTACCTGGGTTTGACATGGCCGCAAAACCTGCAGAGATGTGGGGTCCTTCGGGGGCGGTCACAGGTGGTGCATGGCTGTCGTCAGCTCGTGTCGTGAGATGTTGGGTTAAGTCCCGCAACGAGCGCAACCCTTGTTCGATGTTGCCAGCGCGTTATGGCGGGGACTCATCGAAGACTGCCGGGGTCAACTCGGAGGAAGGTGGGGATGACGTCAAGTCATCATGCCCCTTATGTCCAGGGCTTCACGCATGCTACAATGGCCGGTACAATGGGCTGCGATACCGTGAGGTGGAGCGAATCCCAAAAAGCCGGTCTCAGTTCGGATCGGGGTCTGCAACTCGACCCCGTGAAGTCGGAGTCGCTAGTAATCGCAGATCAGCAACGCTGCGGTGAATACGTTCCCGGGCCTTGTACACACCGCCCGTCACGTCACGAAAGTCGGCAACACCCGAAGCCGGTGGCCCAACCCCTTGTGGGAGGGAGCTGTCGAAGGTGGGGCTGGCGATTGGGACGAAGTCGTAACAAGGTAGCCGTACCGGAAGGTGCGGCTGGATCACCTCCTTTCTAAGGAGCGCTCTCCCGGCGAAGGTCGGGTAGGGAGCCTGCCGCCTCCGAGTGTGGGGTGGGGGTGCTCATTTGGCGGAGACACTGGTGAGTTCGTGTCGGCAACGGCTGATGCTGCTAGTACTGCTTCTGCTTTCGGGTGGGGGTGTGGAGGGTGGTGTTGGTGCGGCTGGTGTGGATGGTGGGCATCCTGTTGGGTCCTGAGGGAACAGGCCACGTGGTGGGTTGTTGTCTCTGGTGCCAGGCGCGGCCTGGTCTTGCATACCGGCCATCGTGTGTGGTGGTGCTGGTGTGGGGCTGGGGGTTGCGGGTTGGTCGTTTGTTGAGAATTACACAGTGGACGCGAGCATCTTTGTGGTCAAGTTGTCAAGGGCGAACGGTGGATGCCTTGGCACTAGGAGCCGATGAAGGACGTGGGAGGCCGCGATAGGCCTGGGGGAGCTGTCAACCGAGCTGTGATCCCAGGGTGTCCGAATGGGGAAACCTGGCATCAGTCATGTGGTGTCACCTGCACCTGAACTCATAGGGTGTGTGGAGGGAACGCGGGGAAGTGAAACATCTCAGTACCCGCAGGAAGAGAAAACAATAGTGATTCCGTGAGTAGTGGCGAGCGAAAGCGGATGAGGCTAAACCGGCTGCGTGTGATACCTGTCAGGGGTTGCGTGGTCGGGGTTGTGGGACTCTGCTGATCGGACTGACATTCGGTCGAGAAGTGATAAAGCCAGTTGTTAGCTGAATGGTGTGGAAAAGCCAGCCGTAGACGGTGATAGTCCGGTAGGTGAAAACTTCTGGTCTTCTGTGGATGTTCCCGAGTAGCGGCGGACCCCTGAAATCTGCCGTGAATCTGCCAGGACCACCTGGTAAGCCTAAATACTTCCTAGTGACCGATAGCGGACGAGTACCGTGAGGGAATGGTGAAAAGTACCCCGGGAGGGGAGTGAAATAGTACCTGAAACCGTTCGCCTACAATCCGTCGGAGCCTTTCGGGGTGACGGCGTGCCTTTTGAAGAATGAGCCTGCGAGTTAGTGGCATGTGGCGAGGTTAACCCGTGTGGGGTAGCCGTAGCGAAAGCGAGTCTGAAGAGGGCGTTTGAGTCGCATGTTCTAGACCCGAAGCGGAGTGATCTAGCCATGGGCAGGCTGAAGCGCGGGTAAGACCGCGTGGAGGGCCGAACCCACCAACGTTGAAAAGTTGGGGGATGACCTGTGGTTAGGGGTGAAAGGCCAATCAAACTCCGTGATAGCTGGTTCTCCCCGAAATGCATTTAGGTGCAGCGTCGCGTGTTTCTTGCCGGAGGTAGAGCACTGGATGGTCTAGGGGGCCTACAAGCTTACCGAAATCAGCTAAACTCCGAATGCCGGTAAGTGAGAGCGCGGCAGTGAGACTGCGGGGGATAAGCTTCGTAGTCGAGAGGGAAACAGCCCAGATCACCAGCTAAGGCCCCTAAGCGTGTGCTAAGTGGAAAAGGATGTGGGGTCGCTTAGACAACCAGGAGGTTGGCTTAGAAGCAGCCACCCTTTAAAGAGTGCGTAATAGCTCACTGGTCAAGTGGTTCCGCGCCGACAATGTAGCGGGGCTCAAGCACACCGCCGAAGCTGTGGCATTCACGCGTGTACTTCGCTGATCCTTTTTTGGGTTGGTGCAGGTGTGTGGATGGGTAGGGGAGCGTCGTGCCGGGGGTGAAGCAGCGGGGTGACCCAGCTGTGGACGCGGCACGAGTGAGAATGCAGGCATGAGTAGCGAAAGAAGGGTGAGAAACCCTTCCGCCGGATGACCAAGGGTTCCAGGGCCAGGCTAATCCGCCCTGGGTGAGTCGGGACCTAAGGCGAGGCCGAGAGGCGTAGTCGATGGACAACGGGTTGATATTCCCGTACCCGCGAAGGAGCGCCCATGATGAACCTCGTTGTGCTAACTGCCCGAACTTGGTGAGGTTTTCGGACTGATCTGAGGGAGCGCGGGAACCTGGCGGGTAGTAGTCAAGCGATGGGGTGACGCAGGAAGGTAGCTGATCCCGGCCGGTGGTTGTGCCGGGGTAAGCGTGTAGGCTGCATCATAGGTAAATCCGTGGTGCGTGAGGCTGAGACGTGATGCCGAGCCGATTCAGGTGAAGTCAGTGATCCTATGCTGCCGAGAAAAGCCTCTAGCGAGCTTCTAGCGGCCCGTACCCCAAACCGACACAGGTGGTCAGGTAGAGAATACCGAGGCGATCGGGCGAACTGTGGTTAAGGAACTCGGCAAATTGCCCCCGTAACTTAGGGAGAAGGGGGGCCGGAGACGTGAAGCTCTTTTCGGGTGGAGCGTTGTATGGCCGCAGAGACCAGGGGAAAGCGACTGTTTACTAAAAACACAGGTCCATGCGAAGAAGTAATTCGATGTATATGGACTGACGCCTGCCC
Organism: Solwaraspora sp. WMMA2065; assembly: GCF_030345075.1. Lineage (NCBI taxonomy): Bacteria > Bacillati > Actinomycetota > Actinomycetes > Micromonosporales > Micromonosporaceae > Solwaraspora > Solwaraspora sp. WMMA2065. The sequence continues at coordinate 2,926,240 of NZ_CP128361.1, read as the reverse complement.
GGTGCTGGAACGTTAAGGGGACCGGTTAGCTCTTCGGGGCGAAGCTGAGAACTTAAGCGCCAGTAAACGGCGGTGGTAACTATAACCATCCTAAGGTAGCGAAATTCCTTGTCGGGTAAGTTCCGACCTGCACGAATGGCGTAACGACTTTCCTACTGTCTCAACCACAGGCCCGGCGAAATTGCATTACGAGTAAAGATGCTCGTTACGCGCGGCAGGACGGAAAGACCCCGGGACCTTTACTATAGCTTGACATTGGTACTCGAATTAGCTTGTGTAGGATAGGTGGGAGACTGTGAAGCTGGTACGCCAGTATCGGTGGAGTCGTTGTTGAAATACCACTCTGGTTGATTTGGGTTTCTAACTTCGGACCGTGATCCGGTTCAGGGACAGTGTCTGGTGGGTAGTTTAACTGGGGCGGTTGCCTCCTAAAGGGTAACGGAGGCGCCCAAAGGTTCCCTCATCCTGGTTGGCAATCAGGTGTTGAGTGTAAGTGCACAAGGGAGCTTGACTGTGAGACTGACAGGTCGAGCAGGGACGAAAGTCGGGACTAGTGATCCGGCACTTGCGTGTGGAAGCGGTGTCGCTCAACGGATAAAAGGTACCCCGGGGATAACAGGCTGATCTTCCCCAAGAGTCCATATCGACGGGATGGTTTGGCACCTCGATGTCGGCTCGTCGCATCCTGGGGCTGTAGCAGGTCCCAAGGGTTGGGCTGTTCGCCCATTAAAGCGGTACGCGAGCTGGGTTTAGAACGTCGTGAGACAGTTCGGTCCCTATCCGCCGCGCGCGTAGGATACTTGAGAAGGGCTGTCCCTAGTACGAGAGGACCGGGACGGACGAACCTCTGGTGTGCCAGTTGTCCCGCCAGGGGCACGGCTGGTTGGCTACGTTCGGAAGGGATAACCGCTGAAAGCATCTAAGCGGGAAGCTCGCTTCAAGATGAGGTGTCCCACCCACTTTGTGGGGTAAGGCTCCCAGTAGATGACTGGGTTGATAGGCCGGAGATGTAAGCCAGGTAACTGGTTCAGTTGACCGGTACTAATAGGCCGAGGACTTGACTTCGAAGATGTACGCGTCCACTGTGTGATTCTGGGCAAACGAACACTTGTGTGTGTTTGGTTTGTTGTTAGGGTTACGGCGGTTATGGCGGAGGGGAAACGCCCGGTTACATTCCGAACCCGGTAGCTAAGCTCTCCAGCGCCGATGGTACTGCACTCGTGAGGGTGTGGGAGAGTAGGTCACCGCCGGACATCTTTACTTGTGGGCCACCCGTACGGGTGGCCCACAAGTGTTTTCCGGGAAAGTCCGCAGACGACGGCCCCCGGACAGAAGGCACAGACCCCCGCACCGGCTGTGCCGAGAACCGCAGCGCGGACGTCAGTCCCGCTGCTGGAGGTCCATGCGCAGGTCCGCGAGCAGCGCGGCGGACTCGTCGACGGTGCGTCCCGGGAACAGAGCAACCGCGATGCTCCCGTGGTCCGCCCACCCGCAGACCGGCATCTCCTGGTCGTCGGTGGGCGTGCTGCCACACTTCATCACCCCGCCGTACGTCCCGGCCGGCACCTGGTGGACGCCGGTCACCGAACCCTCCTCATCACCGACGATCTCCAGCAGCGCGTCCAGGTCGTGCTCGGGTGACCAGAGCAGGGCGGTGCCACCGAAGATCAGGACGCTGCGGTCCGCCGCCGACGGGTCCCGGTAGACCGCGGCCGTGCTGCGGTCCAGGTCGATACCGGCGGCGAAGGCGCTGTGCAGGTAATCGGCCGTACTCCTGGCCTGTTCCCCGTCGTCGCGGACCAGCCCGGCCGCCTGGGTCGGAGCGCTCAGGCTGGCATCCTTCTGCGCGACGATGCGTAGGCCGGTCGAACCGAGCAGACCGGCGCCCAGCACACCGATCGCGGCGAGCGAGCCGATGACGGCGACGCGCCGGCCGCGCCCGGCCCGGGCACCTCGGCTGCGGCCGTCTCCGTCGCCCGGCGTCGGCTGGGCGTCCGGGGTGACGTCGAACGGTTCCTGACGGTCTTCCGGTTCCTGGTGGGCCGGCCGCCGTCCGCCGAGTATGTCGTCGACCATGCCCGACACCGTACGTCACCGGGTCCGCGCAGCGGTGGGTGTGGCCCGTCGGCCCGCCAAGTGGGCCGGGGCCGCCGGTCAGCCGCAACCGGGCCTGCGTGAATCCAGGCGCGCTGGCTCCGTAAACTCGATGGGTGACCGAAACTTCGCAACCCCATCACGACGCTGCTCCCATGTTGCCGGCCCAGTACGCTCCGGGCGAGGTCGAACAGCGGCGGTACGAGCGGTGGGTAGCCGAGGGATACTTCCGCGCCGACGCGGGTAGCGGGAAGCCGCCGTTCACCATCGTGCTGCCGCCGCCGAACGTCACGGGGTCGCTGCACGTCGGGCACGCACTCGACCACTCGATCCAGGACACGCTGATCCGACGCAAGCGGATGCAGGGCTTCGAGGCGCTCTGGCTGCCCGGCATGGACCACGCCGGGATCGCCACCCAGAACGTCGTGGAGCGGCGGCTCGCCGCCGAAGGGCTGTCCCGGCACGACCTCGGCCGGGACCAGTTCATCGACCGGGTCTGGCAGTGGAAGGCGGAGTCGGGCGGCACCATCCTCGGGCAGATGCGCCGTCTCGGGGACTCGGTCGACTGGGACCGGGAACGTTTCACGATGGATGAAGGTCTGTCCCGGGCGGTGCAGACCATCTTCAAACGGCTCTACGACGACGAGCTGATCTACCGCGCCGAGCGCATCATCAACTGGTGCCCGCGGTGCCGAACCGCCCTGTCCGACATCGAGGTGGAACACAGCGACGACGACGGCGAGCTGGTTTCCATCCGGTACGGCGAGGGCGACGCGTCGATCGTGGTGGCCACCACCCGGGTCGAGACGATGCTGGGCGACACCGCTGTGGCGGTGCACCCGGACGACGACCGCTACCGTCATCTCGTCGGCACCGAGGTTGAGCTGCCGTTGACCGGTCGGCGGATCCCGATCGTCGCGGACGCGCACGTCGATCCGACGTTCGGCACGGGCGCGGTGAAGGTGACCCCGGCGCACGACCCCAACGACTTCGAGATCGGCCAACGGCACGGGCTGCCGAGTCTGACCATCCTTGACGAGCGGGCGGTGGTCACGGCGGCCGGACCGTTCGAAGGACTCGACCGGTTCGAGGCGCGGCCGGCGATCGTCGCGGCGTTGCGGGCCGAAGGGCGGGTGGTGGCCGAGAAGCGGCCGTACGTGCACGCGGTCGGTCACTGTTCGCGGTGCCGGACCACGGTCGAGCCGCGGCTGTCGTTGCAGTGGTTCGTCCGGACCGGCCCGCTGGCGAAGGCGGCCGGGGACGCGGTGCGTGACGGTCGGACCCGGGTGGAGCCGCCGGAGCTGGCCGCACGCTACTTCGCCTGGGTCGACAACATGCACGACTGGTGCATCTCCCGGCAGCTGTGGTGGGGGCACCGGATTCCGGTCTGGTACGGCCCGGCGGGCGAGGTCGTCTGCGTCGGACCCGACGAGCAGCCGCCGGCCGGTGCCGGCTGGCGGCAGGACGAGGACGTCCTCGACACCTGGTTCTCCAGCGCGCTGTGGCCGTTCTCCACGCTCGGCTGGCCGGACCAGACCGACGACCTGCGGACCTTCTACCCGACCAGCGTGCTGGTGACCGGCTACGACATCCTGTTCTTCTGGGTGGCCCGGATGATGATGTTCGGGCTGTACGCGATGGAAGGCCGGCAGCCGTTCGACGTGGTGGCCCTGCACGGCATGGTCCGGGACCAGTTCGGCAAGAAGATGTCCAAGTCGTACGGCAACGTCGTCGACCCGCTCGACTGGATCGACCGGTTCGGTGCCGACGCAACCCGGTTCACCCTGGTCCGGGGCGCCAACCCGGGCGCCGACGTGCCGATCAGCGAGGAGTGGTGCCAGGGTTCCCGCAACTTCTGCAACAAACTGTGGAACGCCACCCGGTTCGCGCTGCTCAACGGCGCGCACCTGACCGGCGACCTGCCCGATCCGGCGGACCTGGGCATGACCGACCGGTGGATCATGTCCCGACTGCAGGAGGTGACGGCCCAGGTCGACCAGCAGTTCGAGGCGTTCGAGCTGGCCAAGGCGTGTGACACGCTCTACCACTTCGCCTGGGACGACGTCTGCGACTGGTATCTGGAGCTGAGCAAGCCGGTGCTGGGTGCCGGCGGGGGGGCCGCCGACCGGACCCGCCGGGTGCTCGGCCACGTGCTCGACCAGCTGCTGCGGCTGCTCCACCCGGTTACCCCGTTCGTCACCGACGAGTTGTGGTCGGCGCTGGCCGGGTCGGGCCAGCCGGTGGCCGGCAGTCTGATGGTGGCTTCCTGGCCGGTCGCCGATCCGGCGTGGCACGATCCGGCGGCGGAGGCGGAGCTGGCCGTGGTGCAGCGGGTGGTCACCGAGGTCCGCCGGTTCCGGTCGGATCAGGGGCTGCGGCCAACCCAACGGGTCAGCGCCCGGCTGACCGGTCTGGCCGACGCGGGCGTCGGCGGGCACGAGCCGCTGATCCGGTCGCTGACCCGGCTGGACGAACCGGCCGTCGAGTTCTCGGCCACCGCGAAGCTTGCCGTGACCGCGCAGGTCGGGGTCGAGTTCGACACCCGCGGTTCGATCGACGTGGCGGCTGAACGCGCCCGGTTGACCAAGGACCGGTCGGCGGCCAAGCGGGAAGCCGAGCAGTGTCGGGCCAAGTTGGGCAACAGCGCGTTCGTCGACAAAGCACCTGCCCCGGTGGTGGACAAGATCCGTACCCGGTTGACGGCGGCCGAGGCGGAGCTGGCCCGCATCGCCGGAGCGCTCGCCGCGCTGCCGGCCGCCGACGGTGAGCAGTCGTGACGGTACGTCGACCTGGAGCCACCGGCGGCGCGAAGCAGCGGCCGGGTGGCGAGTTCGCGCGGGTCGAGCAGGAGCTCGCCGACCGGGGCTTCACCAGGATGGTGTTCGACCTGGACCGGATCGGCCAGCTGCTGGACCTGCTGGGCAGCCCGCAGCGGGCGTACCCGTCGATCCATCTGACCGGGACCAACGGCAAGACCTCGACCGCCCGGATGATCGACTCGTTGCTGCGGGCCTTCGGGCTGCACACCGGCCGCTACACCAGTCCGCACCTGGAGACGGTGCGGGAGCGGATCAGCCTGGACGGTGAGCCGGTCAGCGAGGAGCGATTCGCCGCAGTGTACCGGGAGGTCGCGCCGTTGGCCGGCCTGGTTGACAAGCAGGCAGCGGAGCCGCTGACGTACTTCGACACGACGACGGCGCTGGCGTTCGCGACGTTCGCCGACGCCCCGGTCGACGTGGCGGTGGTGGAGGTCGGGCTGGGCGGCGCCGAGGACGCCACCAACGTGCTGTCCGCCGGTGTCTGCGTGATGACGCCGATCGGTCTGGACCACACCGAGTGGCTGGGTGACACCCTCACCGACATCGCCTGGGCCAAGGCCGGCATCGTGCACGCCGGGTCGACGGTGGTCACCGCGGTGCAGCCGGAGGAGGCGGCCGGGCCGATCCTGGACCGGTGCGCCGAGGTGGGGGCAACCATCGCCCGGGAGGGCGGCGAGTTCGGAGTGGTCCACCGCGCTGTCGCGGTCGGCGGGCAGATGCTCACGTTGCAGGGGCTCGGCGGCCGGTACGACGAGGTGTTCCTGCCGCTGCACGGGGCGCATCAGGCGCAGAACGCGGCGTTGGCGCTGGCGGCGGTGGAGGCGTTCCTCGGTGCCGGTCCGGGCCGGACGTTGGACGCCGAGCCGGTCCGGCAGGGCTTCGCCGGGGTGTCGTCACCAGGCCGGCTGGAGCGGGTACGCAGCGCGCCGACGATCCTGCTCGACGGCGCCCACAACCCGCACGGGATGGCGGCTACGGTCGCCGCGGTGCAGGAGGAGTTCGCGTTCCGGCGGCTCGTGGTGGTACTCGCCGTGCTGGCCGACAAGGACGCCGAGGCGCTGCTGGATCTGCTGGAGCCGGTGGCGGACGCGCTGGTGGTGACCGGCAACACGTCGCCGCGGGCGATGCCGGTCGGTCAGTTGGCCGGCCTCGCGGTCGAGGCGTTCGGCGTGGACCGGGTACGGGTGACCCAGCAGATGCCGGACGCGATCGAAGCGGCGGTGGAGCTGGCCGAGGCCGACCTCGACGGGGAGCTCAGCGGGGTGGGGGTCCTGATCACCGGGTCGGTGGTGACGGTGGCCGACGCACGCCGGCTGCTGACCCGGTGAGCGACGGCCCGGTGAGCGACGAATCCGTGAGCGACGACCCAGCCGGGCTGCCGCCGCGTCAGTCCGGGTTGCGCAACCCGTCGGCCGCCGCGCGCGGGCTCGGCGCGGCGACTCTCGGCCTGGAAGCGTTGGTGCTGGTGCTGGCGATCCAGCCGATCCGGATGCTGGGCGACGGCTCCGTCCCGGCGGCCATGGTGGCCAGCGCCGTCCTCGCCGTCGGCGCGGTGCTGCTCGCCGGTCTGCTGCGGCGCCGCTGGGCCTGGTACGCCGGCACCGTGCTGCAGGGGCTGGTCCTGCTCGCCGGTCTGCTGCACTGGTCGCTGCTGGTGGTGGGGGTGCTGTTCGGCATCGTCTGGGCGTACGTGTGGCACGTCCGGCGGGTCATTCTCAGCTGACCACAGCCGTCGCCGGGGTCACTGCGACACGTCGGCGTCGGACGTCGGCTGGTCGCGGTCACGCCACTCGATGATGGCGATGCCGTGGCCGTCCGGGTCGCGGAAAGCGGCTGCCCACAGCTCCAACCGGGCACCACGGTTGACTGCCCGGGGCGCGTAGGTGAACCGCACCCCTTTGGCCTTGAGTTCGTCGTGCATCCGTTGCAGGCCGTCGACTTCTAGGTTGAGGTGCATGAGCCGACGGTTGACCGGGGCGACCTCGGGCACCGACCGCAGCACCAGGCGGGTCTGCCCGGAGGCGAGCACTGCGTTTCCGTCACCGCCGTCGATCTCGAAGAAGCCGAGCATGTCGCGGTAGAACTCGACCGACCGGTCGAGGTCCGCGACGAGCAGGGTCAGACCGACGCCGTGAATCGGCCCGTGATCGTCGGCCGGTTCGCCGGCCAGGGTGTCGGGGCCGGCGGCGGCCAGGTCGGCGAGCGGTCCGTCCGGGTCGGGCACCGACCCGCCGTCGGGGTCGTCTGCGTCCGGGTCGGGCTGGTCGGCCAGCGCCGTCCCAGTGGCGGTCGGTGACTCGGCGCGGGCCTCGGCGGCGGCCCGGCCCCGGTCCGCTCCGGCGGTGACCGTGCCGGCCTCCGGCTCGGCGGGTGGGGAGTACGGCCGTGGCCGGGCACGGCGCGGCAGCGGCACCGGCTGCGGGTCCACCACCGTGCCGTCCACCACCTTGTGGCCGCCCGGAGACTGGCTCACCACGACGGGGTCGCCGACCTTGCCGGGGTCCTTGCCGGGGTTGCCGGGATCCTCCGGCTCGGACGGTTCGATGTCCGGGTCGAACCCTGGGGTGGCGAAGTCCGGGCGGGGGTTCTCCGCCGGGTCGCGTTGGCGCTGACGCGGATCGTCGGCCGGACCGGCGGGCTCGGCCGGATCGTCGTCGCGCAGCCCCGCACCGAGATCGGCGGTCCGGGTGGTGTCCGGGTCGAGGAACAGGTCGTCGGAGCGTCGCCGCACCCACGGCGGCTCCTCATCGACGTCGAGCAGGTCGTCGTCGAGGGTGCTGAAATCGGGCTCGTCGAACTCCGGCGGCAGGTCGGCCCGCTGCGCGGCGGCTTCGGCGTGGGTGAGCACGTCGTCCCAGATGATCCGTACGTGACGTTGGTCGTCGATGGCGACCATGATCGGCAGCGTGGCACCGGGGTCGGGCCACTTCGCCACCGGCACCCGGGGGTCGCGGACCTTGACCGACCGTGGCGGTACGCCCGGCGCGTCCACCAGGATCTGCAGTTCGCAGCGGCCGTAGGTGGAGGAGGCCGGCGGCTCGGAGACGCTGCGGACGTGGGCGATGCCAGCCACCCAGGCGCGCTCAGTGCCGGGGAACGCGGTGATCAGCACCAGGCTGACCGCGAGCACCAGCAGCGCCACGCCCAGCGCGGCGATCGCCCAGCTGGTCATGCCTGCGCCGAAGAGGATGATGAACGTGGCGAAAGTGCCCAGCACCGTGCCGATGAGCTTGCGGGCGGTGGAAACCGATCGATGGCCGTTCGCCACAGTAGACCTCCCTGCGTCAAGGCCAGGCTAGGCCGGGCCCGGCGAGGATGGAAGAGCCACGACCGGTGGCGTCGGTAGCCGCCGGTCCTCGTCCGTCCCCTGGCCCTCCATCATGACGCGCGGGGCGGCGTGGACCCACTAGGCTGGCAGCGCCAGTCCGTACCGGATCGCTCCGCAGGGGAGCGCTGCCGGTCCGTCGATAAGGAGCCAGCGTGTCCAGCCCCACCGATGTCGAACGTACCCTCGTGTTGATCAAGCCGGACGCGGTCCGGCGCGGCTTGGTCGGCGAGATCCTCGGCCGGTTCGAGCGTAAGGGACTGTACCTGGTCACCCTGCAGTCGCGCCGGATGGACGAGGACCTGGCCGGCGCGCACTACGCCGACCATGTGGACAAGCCGTTCTACCCGCCGCTGAAGGAGTTCATGACCGGCGGGCCGCTGGTCGCCCTGGTGCTCGCCGGTGACCAGGCCATCGATGTGGTCCGTGGGCTGATCGGCACCACCGACGGGCGAAAGGCGACGGCCGGCACCATTCGCGGCGACCTGGCGCTGTCCAACCGGGAGAACCTGGTGCACGCCTCGGACTCCCCGGAGAGCGCGGCCCGCGAGATCAAGCTCTGGTTCCCCGACCTGGGCTGACCCCGGTCGATCAGCCGCAGGTTGTCGGCCGGTTCGTGTGCTGGCCACCTGATTCGGGGGATCTCGCCACATTTCATCGATAGACCTCTTGGGGACACCGGACTTCCCAGGAGGATTCGATGAACCCATTCGACCGCCGTACCCTGCTGCGGGCCGGACTGGCCGGCGGCACCGGACTCGCTGGCGGCGCGCTGCTCGGCGGAGCCGGCGCGGCCGCCAGCGGGCCCGCAGCGTCGGGCCGGCCTGCGGCGCCGGCCTGGCACCCCACCGGCCGGCCGGTGCTCACCCACGGCGTCCAGAGCGGCGTGGCCGGCCCCGGCGAGGCCGTCGTCTGGACCCGCGCGGACCGGGTCGGCCGGCTGATCGTCGAAGTCGGCCGCCGGCCGGACCTGCGCGACGCCCGGCGGGTACGCGGCCCGGTGCTCGACAGCCGCGGCGACTACACCGGCAAGGTACGGCTGCGTGGCCTGCCCGCCGGCGAGCGGCTGCACTACCGGGTGCGGGTGGAGAGTCTGCACCGTCCCAGCCTGGTCAGCGAACCGTTGACCGGTTCGCTGAGCACCGCACCCCGCGCCGGTGGTCACCACGGACACCACCGGGGCCGGCCGGTCGGCGGCACCCGGGGTCGGGTCGACGACGTGCGGTTCGTCTGGACCGGGGACATCGCCGGCCAGGGCTGGGGGATCAGCGAGGACTTCGGCGGGATGCGGATCTTCGAGGCGATGCGGCGTGGCCGGCCGGACTTCTTCCTGTGCAGCGGCGACACGGTGTACGCCGACAACCCGCTCGCTGAGACGGTGACCCTGCCGGACGGGCGGGTGTGGCGCAACCTGGTGACCCCGGAGAAGTCCAAGGTCGCCGAGACGCTCACCGAGTTCCGTGGCCAGTTCGCCTACAACCTGCTCGACGCGCAGCTGCGGTCGTTCGCCGCCGAGGTGCCGCAACTCAACCAGTGGGACGACCATGAGGTGACCAACAACTGGTACCCGGGCGAGATCCTCACCGACCCGCGTTACACCGAGACCCGGGTCGACGTGCTGGCCGCCCGGTCCCGGCAGGCGTTCCACGAGTGGCTGCCGACCCCGGACGACGGACCGCTGTACCGGGTGGTCCGCTACGGGCCGCTGCTGGACGTGTTCGTCCTCGACATGCGCACCTACAAGGACCCCAACGACGGCAACACCTACGCCGACCCGCATCGGGGCCTGCTCGGCACCCAGCAACGGCAGTGGCTGATCCGCGAGCTCACCCGGTCGACGGCCACCTGGAAGGTGATCGCCAACAACCTGCCGCTCGGCCTGATCGTGCCGGACGGTGGCGCAGCCCAGGAAGGCATCGCCCAGGGCGACGGCGGCGCGCCGGCCGGGCGGGAGCTGGAGTTCGCCGAGATTCTCGGCGCGGCGCACCGGGCCGGTGTCACCGGTATCGTCTTCCTCACCGCTGACGTGCACTACACCGCCGCCCATCACTACGATCCGGCACGGGCAGCGGTGGCCGACTTCACCCCGTTCTGGGAGTTCGTCTCCGGCCCGGCGCACGCCGGGGCGTTCGGCCCGAACACCCTCGACGGTACGTTCGGCCCGGAGGCGGTGTTCGTCAACGCCCCACCGCGGGCCAACACCTCACCGGCCGATGGTTTCCAGCACTACGGCGAGGTGTTCGTCGACGGCGAATCCCGGGCGTTCACCGTGCACCTGCGCGACCGGGACGGCCGTTCGCTCTGGTCGGCCACCCTGCCGGCCTCGTCCGCCCGCTGAAACCGGAAGTGGCAGGCGGACGGAAACCAGCTCGACGGGTGGGATACGCTCAAAACTGAAGGCAACCCAAAGGCGACGACCCGGCCATCACCGGTGAGCCTCCGGAAGAACCGGCTACCACTGCCCGGCAGCGGCGGCCCCAGTAGAACCGGACGGGTCCGGCCCGTCACAGCCGGCCGATGAGCGGGCGGTCGCGCACCTCGGCGACCGCCAAGCGAGGTGGTACCGCGGCCCACCGTGGCGACGTCCGGCAGCAGTCGGCGACCCGCGACGGGTTCGTCCTCGCAGACCACGAGACAGTGAGCTGCGCGAGGAGAGGGCACCACCATGGCGTACCCGATGACCGACCCCGCCACCGGCGTGCCGGCCAGTCCGGACCTGCCCCAGGTGGAGCGCCGTGTCCTGGACTACTGGACGGCGGACAAGACCTTCGAAGCCAGCGTCGACCAGCGTGACCCGGGTCCGGACGGCGCCAACGAGTACGTCTTCTACGACGGCCCGCCGTTCGCCAACGGCCTGCCGCACTACGGCCACCTCTTCACCGGCTACGTCAAGGACGTGGTGCCGCGCTACCAGACGATGCGCGGCCGGCGGGTCGAGCGCCGCTTCGGCTGGGACTGCCACGGGCTGCCCGCCGAGGTCGAGGCCGAACGCCAGCTCGGCATCTCCACGAAGGCGGAAATCGTCGAGCTGGGCATGGAGCGCTTCAACGACGTCTGCCGCAGCTCGGTGCTGACCTACACGCAGGACTGGGAGCGTTACGTCACCCGGCAGGCCCGCTGGGTCGACTTCGTCAACGACTACAAGACGCTCGACCTGGACTACATGGAGAGCGTCATGTGGGCCTTCAAGGCCCTGTATGACAAGGGGCTGGTCTACGAGGGCTTCCGGGTGTTGGCCTACTGCTGGCGCTGTGAGACGCCGCTGAGCAACACCGAGACCCGGATGGACGACGTCTACCGCGACCGGCAGGACCCGACCGTCACCGTCTGGTTCGAGCTGGCGCCGGCGCAGCCCGGTGGCGAGCCGGAACGGATCGGGGTGTGGACCACCACGCCGTGGACGCTGCCGTCGAACCTGGCCCTCGCCGTCGGCCCGGACATCGAGTACGCGGTGCTGCAGCGCGACGGGCAGCGGTACCTGCTGGGGGCGGCACGGGTCGAGGCGTACGCCAAGGAACTGGACGGGTTCGAGCGGGTCGGCACGGTCCGCGGCGCCGACCTGGTCGGACGCCGCTACACCCCGCTGTTCGACTACCTGGTCGACCGGGCCGGCCCGAACGCCTACCAGGTCCTCGGCGCCGACTTCGTCACCACCGAGGACGGCACCGGGGTGGTGCACATGGCCCCGGCGTTCGGTGAGGACGACCAGAACACCTGCAACGCCGCCGGCATCCCGACGATCGTCACCGTCGACGACCACACCCGGTTCACCGCCCTGGTCCCGCCGTACGCGGGGGAGCAGGTCTTCGACACCAACAAGCCGATCATCCGTGAGCTGCGCGACCGGGGCCTGCTGCTGCGCCACGACACCTACACCCACTCGTACCCGCACTGCTGGCGCTGTGACACGCCGTTGGTCTACAAGGCGGTGTCGTCGTGGTTCGTGGCCGTGTCCACCTTCCGGGACCGGATGGTGGAGCTGAACCAGCAGATCTCCTGGACGCCGGCGCACGTAAAGGACGGCTCGTTCGGCAAGTGGCTGGCCGGAGCGCGGGACTGGTCGATCAGCCGGAACCGGTTCTGGGGCTCACCGATCCCGGTGTGGCGCTCGGACGACCCGGCCTATCCGCGGGTCGATGTGTACGGCTCGCTCGACGAGCTGGAGCGTGACTTCGGCGTACGCCCGGCCGACCTGCACCGGCCCGGCATCGACGAGCTGACCCGGCCCAACCCGGACGACCCGACCGGACGGTCCACGATGCGCCGGGTGCCGGAGGTGCTCGACTGCTGGTTCGAGTCCGGGTCGATGCCGTTCGCCCAGGTGCACTACCCGTTCGAGAACCGTGAGTGGTTCGAGCACCACTACCCGGGCGACTTCATCGTCGAGTACATCGGGCAGACCCGTGGCTGGTTCTACACCATGCACGTGCTGGCCACCGCGTTGTTCGACCGGCCGGCCTTCCGCAACTGCGTCAGCCACGGCATCCTGCTCGGCGCCGACGGGCGCAAGATGAGCAAGAGCCTGCGCAACTACCCGGACGTGTACGAGGTGTTCGACACCTACGGCTCGGACGCGATGCGCTGGATGCTGATAGCCTCGCCGGTGCTGCGCGGCGGCGACATGGCGGTGGTGGAGAGCGGCGTCCGCGACGCCGTCCGGCAGGTGCTGCTGCCGCTGTGGAACGTCTGGTACTTCTTCGCGTTGTACGCCAACGCGGAGGGCTACACCGCGACCCGGCGTACCGACAGCACCCACCTGCTCGACCGGTACGTGCTGGCCAAGACCGGTGAACTGGTCGACGAGGCCACCCGGCAGATGGACGGCTACGACATCTCCGGTGCCTGCGCCAGCGTGCGTACCTACCTCGACGCGTTGACCAACTGGTACGTCCGCCGGTCCCGGGACCGGTTCTGGTCCGGCGACACCGACGCGTTCGACACCCTGTACACCGTGCTGGAGACGCTCACCCGGGTGGTGGCGCCGTTGGCACCGTTGACCAGCGAGGAGATCTGGCGCGGGCTGACCGGTGAACGGTCGGTGCACCTGACCGACTGGCCGGCCGCCGGCGAGTTCCCCGCCGACCACGACCTGGTCGCGTCGATGGACGCGGTCCGCGAGGTCTGCTCGGCCGGGCTGTCGCTGCGCAAGGCCCGTAATCTGCGGGTCCGGCTGCCGTTGCCGGCGCTGACCGTGGCCAGCGCCGCCGCGCCACAACTGCGGCCGTTCGCCGACCTGGTCGCCGACGAGGTCAATGTCAAGTCGGTGGAGTTCACCGACGCCGTCGCCGACCACTGCCAGCAGGTGCTGACCGTGGTGCCCCGGGTGCTCGGCCCCCGGGTCGGCGGCCAGGTACAGGCGGTGATCCGGGCGGTGAAGTCCGGCGACTGGGCGCTGGGCGACGACGGCGCGCCGGTCGCCGCCGGGGTCCGGCTGGCCGACGGGGAGTACGAGTTGAAGCTGGTCGCCGCCGACCCGGAGCATTCCGCACCGTTGCCGGCCGGGCAGGGGGTGGTGGTGCTGGACACCACCGTCACGCCGGAGCTGGCCGCCGAAGGGCTGGCCCGGGACCTGGTCCGGGTGATCCAGCAGGCCCGGCGGGAGGCCGACCTGCGGATCACCGACCGGGTTCGGGTCACTGTGGTCGCCGGGGCCGAGGTGGCGGCGGCGGTACGGGCGTACCAGGACTTCGTCGCCGGTGAGGTGCTCGCCGACGAGGTGACGGTCGACCCGTCCGGGGCCGGCCCGGCGGGGGGATTCGCCGGTGAGGTGGGCGACGGTGAGCCGGTGTCGGTGCGGGTGCAGCGGGTCTGACCGGTCCGGGCGGGATCCCGTCCGCTACCGTGTCTGTCCGACCCACCCATGCCTGTCCCGTCGCCGGAGGATCCGTGCCGCCGCTGTATTCGATCGGCAAAGTCACTGTCGGACCAGCGTTGTTGCTGGGCTGGCGACCCAAGGTGGAAGGGCGGGAGAACATCCCCACCACCGGCGGGGTGATCCTGGCCGCGAACCACCTGTCCGTCGCCGACGAGTACTTCCTCGGCGCGGTGCTGCCCCGGCACGTGGCGTTCTGGGCCAAGGCCGAGTACTTCGACGGCACCGGATTCCGTGGGCTGCTGACCAAAGGCCTGGTGACCGGGCTCGGCGCGATCCGGGTGGAACGCGGCGGCGGGCGGGCGGCGCTGAGCGCCTTCGACGGCGCGATCCCGCTGCTGCGGGCCGGCCGGCAGGTGGCCGTCTTCCCGGAGGGCACCCGTTCGCCGGACGGGCGGCTGTACCGGGGCCGGACCGGGGTGGCCCGGCTGGCGCTGGCCGCCGGGGTGCCGGTCGTCCCGGTCGGGTTCGTCGGCACCGCGCAGATCCAGCCGATCGGGTCGCACTGGCCGAAGCTGAGCCGGGGCACGGTCACGGTCCGGTTCGGCAAGCCGCTCGACTTCACCGGGCGCGGCGATGACCGCTCCGAGATGCGTCGGATCACCGACGAGGTGATGAGCGAGATTCAGCAGCTCACCGGCCAGGAGTACGTGCCCCGGTACGCGCCACCGCGTACCGCCGGTGGGGCGAGGACCAGCGACGGCCAGCCGGGCAACGGTAACGGCGACGCCGCCGGCTGAGCCACTCCCGGGTCACTCCCGGCTGATCGCCTGGGCGCGTAGTTGCCCGGTCAACGTCGCGCTCTCCTCGACCGACCGGCGGGTGAACAGCGCGGTGCCGAGGCTGCCGTGGTCGGCCCAGGCGCAGACCACCACGTCGTCGCCGTCGGAGACGCCGGTTCCGCAGCTCAGGTGGGTGCCCCGGGTGCCGGTCTCGAACGTCTCGACGGTATCCATCTGGTACGCGTCGCTGATCCGGCCGACCTCGCTGTCCAGGTCGCTGCCCGGCGTCATCCGAAAACCGGTGATGCCGTAGAGCACCACGAGCTTGCCGTTGCCGTCCCGGTACACACCGGCGAAGGTGTCCTCGGCAAGCAGATGGGCGGTGCGCATCTCACCTTCCAACCGGGCGGCGGTCTCCTGGCTGGAGCCGTCGTCGCTGAGTCGCAGGTCGGCGACCTGCCCGGGGAGCGCGGCGTTCGCCGGGTACTGGTCCCACAGCGGCTTGCCGTAGTAGGCCGGACAGCCGCAGCAACAGGCGACGGTGAGCAGGGTGAACAGCGTCGTCTTCCATGGCCAGCGCCGTCGTCGGCGTTGTTGTCGGCGCTGCCGACGGGCCGCTTTTCCGGTCGGCGCCGGTGGCCCGGTGACCGGTGGCCCGGTGACCGGTGGCCCGGTGACCGGTGGCCCGGTGACCGGTGGCCCGGTGACCGGTGGTCGGGTCACCGGGAGCCGGCTCGGGTTCGGCGGGTGCGGACCGGCGACCGGTGGTGGCGTGTCCGGGGGCGAGGTGGGCGCGGGTGGGGCCACCGGCGGGGGGAAGGCCGCCGGTTCCGGCGTCGGCGGGTTGGCACCGGGCCATTCGTCGGGCGGGTCGGTCGGTTGACCCGCTGGCCAGGGGTCGGCGGCGGCCCACGGGTCGACCGGGGTGCGGGTCGCTGGATCGTCTTCGGCGTACCCGTCGGGTGGTAGCTGCAGGGTCGGGTCACGGGGTGGTGGCTGATCCGTCCGGGGGGCGTCCCGCTGCCACCAGCGCTGGCGCGGCCGCGGTGGCGGCACCGCTGCCGAGCCCCGCCACGGGGCCGGTGACGTGGCGGGTGACGTGGCCGGGTCGGACCCGCCCGCCCCGGCTGGCTGGTCCGTGGTCGGACCTTCATCCGGTTGCGGCTGCCGCATCGCAGATGCATCTCCTCTCGGACCCGTTCGAGGTTAGTACCGTGCGGCTAGCCCGGCCGCCCCGCCCGCGTACTGTGGGTGGTTGACCCGGTGTCCGGTGCGGTTTGGAGGAGGTTTGATGGTTGTCCCGGCAGGCGCTGCCCCGACGGCGACCGTGGGTGGCCCGACGGCCAGGTCGGTCTGGTCCCGGTTGGAGCCGTTGCTGCCCCAGGTCAGCAAGCCGATCCAGTACGTCGGCGGCGAGCTCGGCGCGGTGGCCAAGGACTGGGAGGCCGCAGCCGTGCGCTGGGCGCTGATGTATCCGGACGCCTACGAGGTCGGCCTGCCGAACCAGGGCGTGCAGATCCTGTACGAGGTGCTCAACGAGCAGCCCGACGTGCTGGCCGAACGGACCTACGCGGTCTGGCCGGACCTGGAACGGCTGATGCGGGCGCACGGCGTGCCGCAGTTCACCGTTGACGCGCACCGGCCGGTCGGCGACTTCGACGTGTTCGGTGTCTCGTTCGCCACCGAGCTGGGCTACACGAACCTGCTGACCGCGATCGACCTGGCCGGGATCCCGTTGTCCGCCGCTGACCGGGACGACTCACACCCGGTGGTGCTGGCCGGTGGGCATGCCGCGTTCAACCCGGAGCCGATCGCCGATTTCATCGACGCGGCGGTGCTCGGCGACGGCGAGGAAGCCGTGCTGGAGATCACCGGCATCGTCCGGCGGTGGAAGGCCGAAGGGTCGCCGGGTGGGCGCGACGAGCTGCTGCTGCGGCTGGCCCGTACGGAGAGCATCTACGTACCGCGCTTCTACGACGTGGACTACCTGCCGGACGGCCGGATCCAGCGGGTGGTGCCGAACCGGGCTGACGTGCCGTTCCGGGTGCACAAGCGCACCACCATGGACCTGGACGCTTGGCCGTACCCGAAGAAGCCGATCGTCCCGCTGGCCGAGACGGTCCACGAACGCTACGCGGTAGAGATTTTCCGCGGCTGTACGCGCGGTTGCCGGTTCTGCCAGGCGGGCATGATCACGCGTCCGGTGCGGGAGCGGTCCATCACCACGGTCGGGCAGATGGTCGCCGACGGCCTGGAGTACTCCGGCTTCCACGAGGTCGGTCTGTTGTCGCTGTCCTCGGCCGACCACTCGGAGATCGGCGACATGTGCTCCGGCCTGGCCGAGCAGTACGCCGGCACGAACGTGTCGCTGTCGCTGCCGTCCACCCGGGTTGACGCGTTCAACATCGAGCTGGCGCAGGAGCTGTCCCGCAACGGTCGGCGTACCGGGCTGACGTTCGCCCCGGAGGGCGGCTCGGAGCGGATCCGCCGGGTGATCAACAAGATGGTTTCGGAGGAGGACCTGATCCGGACCGTGGTGACCGCGTACACCAACGGCTGGCGTCAGGTGAAGCTCTACTTCATGTGCGGGCTGCCCACCGAGACCGACGACGACGTGCTGCAGATCGCCCGGCTCGCCCACGAGGTGATCAAGGCGGGTCGGGCGGCGACCGGTTCCAAGGACATCCGGTGCACCGTCTCGATCGGCGGGTTCGTGCCCAAGCCGCACACCCCGTTCCAGTGGGCGTCGATGCAGCACCCGGAGGTGATCGACAACCGGCTGCGGCTGCTCAAGCAGGCCATCAACGCGGACCGGTCGCTCGGTCGGGCGATCGGCTACCGTTACCACGACGGCGAGCCGTCGCTGATCGAAGGGCTGCTGTCGCGCGGTGACCGGCGGGTCGGCGCGGTGATCCGCCGGGTCTGGGAGTCCGGCGGCCGGTTCGACGGCTGGAGCGAGCACTTTTCGTACCAGCGGTGGGTCGACGCGGCCGCCGACACGCTGCCGGCGTACGGGGTCGATCTGGACTGGTACACGGTTCGCGAACGGGACACCACCGAGGTGTTGCCCTGGGACCACCTGGACTCCGGGCTGGACAAGGACTGGCTCTGGCAGGACTGGCAGGACGCGTTGGGCGAGTATGAGCAGGATGACTGCCGGTGGACGCCCTGTTTCGACTGCGGTGTCTGTCCGTCAATGGATACTGAGATCCAGATCGGTCCGACCGGGCAGAAACTGCTGCCGCTGACGCCGGTCAACACCGGCCTGCGGACCCCGGCGGCGGGCTGACTGGCGCGCCGCACCCATCCGGGTGAGGATGACGACGTTCCCTACCCCTTCCGAGGAGCATCACGATCAGCAGGAAGCCACAACCGGCAGGCGGCCAGGCGCCGGTCGTGCAACGGATCCGGATCCGGTACGCCAAGCGCGGCCCGCTGCGGTTCACCTCGCACCGCGACTTCGCCCGGGCGTTCGAACGGGCACTGCGCCGCGGCGGTGTCCCGGTCGCCTTCTCTCAGGGATTCACCCCGCACCCCAAGATCTCCTACGCGAGCGCGGCCCCGACCGGCGTCGCCAGTGAGGCCGAGTATCTGGAGATCGGTCTGCAGCAGCAGGTCGACCCCGACCGGCTGCGGGTGGCGCTCGACGCTGCGCTGTCGCCCGGCCTCGACGTACTGGAGGCGGTTGAGGCGGCCGGCGGTAGCCTGGCCGACCGGATCGACGCGTCGCGATGGCGGATCGAGCTGCCCGAGGTCGATCCGGAGTCGGCCGGCCGGGCGGTGGCGACGTTCACCGCCGCCGAGGAGGTGCTGGTGGAGCGGTTGACCAAGCAGGGCCGGCGGACCTTCGACGCCCGTGCCGCAGTGGTGCGGATCGTGGTCGCCGACCGGTCCGACAACACCGACGGACCGGGTGCCGGTCCGGGCAGCGGCCTACCTTCCGAGGTCAGCTCGGTGCCGTGTGCGATACTCGACCTAGTCGTCCGGCAGGTCACCCCGTCGGTACGACCCGATGACGTCCTCTCCGGCCTGCGCGTCATGGCCGACCTGGAGCCGCCGGTGCCGCCCCGAGTGACCCGGCTAGCTCAGGGAACACTGACCGCGCAGGGGGAGATCGTCGATCCGTTGGAGGCGGATCGAGCTGGGCAGCCATCGGTGAACGCCAGCCGTGTTCCGGCCGGCGCTCAGTAAGCCAGACTTCGGCGGTCTGCCTCCGGGTCTCTCGCCCCACCGGGCCGGAAGCTCAGCGGCGCGTCCGCCGGATCACTTTTTGCGGCAACCCTGCGTGGCAGCGCTCACCCGCGCCCGGGGCGGCCAGAACTGGAGAACGTCCAATGCTCGAAAACGAGCCAGAGGGCGGGGACCGGACCGGTACCGAACCGGCCGGCGCTCCCGCTGATGTGACCCGATCCACAACCGCCCGCACGACGCGGCGGCGGACCAGCAAGGCCGCGGCGGGGGTCGCCGGCGGCGACGCGGCCACGACCGGTGGTTCGGCTGATCCGGCACCAGCCACCGGCGAACCGGCTGCGGTGTCCCGGACCCGCCGTCGCCGTTCGACGGCAGCGGACAAGGCCGGTACGGATACCACCGGTACTGATACCGCTGACGCGGGTGGCCCGGACGACACCGCCGGCCCGTCGGCCGACTCCACTGCTGAGCCGGCGATCAAGAAGACCACTCGGACCCGGCGGAAGAAGGCGGCCGAGCCGGCAGTCGTGGTGCCGGTCGAGGAGAGCGAACCCGCCCCGGGAGCAGCCGCTGCCCAACTGGCCACATCGTCGCCGGTCGGTCCTGCGACGCCGGCCACCGAGACACCACCGGCCGCCGAGCCGGTGCCGACCCGAGCAGCCGGCCGGTCGGCGAAGTCCGAGTCGGCGGCGATGCCCGGCCCGGCCGCCGCCGACTCCGACGCGGAGCCGGGTGCCGCCGTGGGCCAGGCCGGCCCGGCGACCGACGACGCCGCTGCGGTGTCTGGCGTCGCGCCGTCGTCCCGACGCCGCAGAGCGGCAGCCGGACCACCTGTCGTGCTGTTCATGGCACCCGATCCGCAGAGTCCGCCGGTCGCCACCGACGCTGGTCAGCCGGCGGCAGTGGAGCCCGCTGTCCAGACCATCGACGGTGCCGAGGCGGCCGGCGACGACGAGCCGGTGCGGCGGCGTCGGCGGGGCCGGCGTAGCGCCGACAGCGAGCCGGCGGCCGAGCCGGTCACCGAGGCCGCAGAGGCACCGCAGGAGCAGCCCGCTGAGGTGACCACCGACGCCGACACGGACGACGATGACGACGACACGCCGGCCGGCCGGCGTCGTCGGCGCCGTGGGCGCCGGGGCCGGGGCCGGGGCAAGGGCGGCGCGGAGGAGGGCGACGCCGACACCGGCGACGAGACCGAGGCGTCCGATGACGGTGGGTCGGCCGACGACGCCGATGGCGATGGCGATGGCGACTCCATGACCCGTCGGCGGCGTCGCCGCCGACGCCGTGGCTCCGGCGACGCGGAGTCCGGGGCCGAGGACGGCGTGCCGACCGTCGTCAAGATTCGTGAACCACGCAAAACCGTCGACGAGGTGCAGGGCGTCACCGGGTCGACCCGGTTGGAAGCGAAGCGGCAGCGCCGTCGGGACGGCCGAGAGCAGCGGCGGACCCGTCCGCCGATCCTCAGCGAGTCGGAGTTCCTGGCCCGGCGGGAGGCCGTCGACCGGGACATGGTGGTGCGTCAGCGCGGTGACCGGACCCAGATCGCCGTGCTGGAGGACGGCGTCCTGGTCGAGCACTACGTCACCCGGGCCTCGTCGGGCACCATGGCTGGCAACGTCTACCTCGGCAAGGTGCAGAACGTGCTGCCGAGCATGGAGGCAGCCTTCGTCGACGTGGGTCGTGGCCGCAACGCGGTGCTGTACGCCGGTGAGGTCAACTGGGACGCCACCGGCCTGGAAGGTCGGTCCCGGTCCATCGAGCAGGCGCTGCGTTCCGGTGACTCGGTGCTCGTGCAGGTCACCAAGGATCCGATCGGGCACAAGGGCGCTCGGCTCACCAGTCACGTTGCGCTCTCCGGCCGGCATCTGGTGTACGTACCGAACGGGAACGCCTCCGGGATCAGCCGCAAACTGCCGGACACCGAGCGCAAGAGGCTACGGGACATCCTCAAGAAGTTGGTGCCCGACGGTGCCGGTGTGATCGTGCGGACCGCAGCTGAGGGTGCCAGCGAGGACGAGCTGTCCCGCGACGTCAAACGACTGCAGGCACAGTGGGAGGACATCCAGGCCAAGGCGGGTTCCGGTGGCGCGCCGACGCTGCTCTACGAGGAGCCGGACCTGGTCATCCGGGTCGTTCGGGACCTGTTCAACGAAGACTTCCGCGAACTGGTCGTTCAGGGCGACACCGCGTACGAGATGGTGGAGTCCTACCTCGCCCACGTCTCGCCGGACCTGCTGGCCCGGCTGCGCCGGCACGCCGCGGTGGCGGACGTGTTCGCCGAGCGGCGCATCGACGAGCAGATCCTCAAGGGCCTGGACCGCAAGGTGTTCCTGCCCTCCGGTGGTCACCTGGTGATCGACCGGACCGAGGCGATGACCGTCATCGACGTGAACACCGGCAAGTACACCGGCGCCGGCGGAAACCTGGAGGAGACGGTCACCCGCAACAACCTGGAGGCCGCCGAGGAGATCGTCCGCCAGCTGCGGCTGCGCGACATCGGCGGCATCGTGGTGATCGACTTCATCGACATGGTGCTGGAGTCGAACCGGGAGCTGGTGCTGCGCCGGCTGACCGAGTGCCTGGGTCGGGACCGCACCAAGCACCAGGTCACCGAGATCACGTCGCTGGGTCTGGTGCAGATGACCCGTAAGCGGATCGGTGCCGGGCTGCTGGAGGCGTTCAGCGAAACCTGTGACTGCTGCAAGGGCCGCGGGCTGATCATCCACACCGAGCCGGTGCCGGAGAAGCCGCGATCGTCGGGCGGTACCGGGGCCGGGGACCGGGCGAAGACGGTCGCCGCAGCTCCGGCCAGCGGTGGTGGTACGAGCGTTACGGGTGGTGCGGCAACCGGTGGCAGCCGCCGCCGGGGTCGCAAGGCCAACCAACCGGCGGACGAGGCATCCCCGGCGCCTGACGTCACCGATACCCCTGACGTCACCTCTGCACCTGACGTGACGGCTGTGACCGGGGCGGACCAGCCGGATGAGCCGGCAGACGTGGTCGCCGGTGTCGCCGAGGCCGAGGCTGCCCCGACTACCACCGGCGTGATCAGAGTTCCCGTCGCGGCGGCGCAACCGCTGGTCGATCCGACCGCGGAGGACGAGGACGAGACCATGGGCTACGACCTGTCCCGCTACGAGGTGGATCCGGTGGTCGAGACCGGCAACGGCGCGGCACCGGTCCGCTTGGCCGGGGCGGACGATCCCGATCTCGCCGATGACGACGATGACCGGGACGCGTCCGCAGGCGATCACGCCGCCGGCGGTCGGCGACGGGTCCGCCGCAGCAGCGGCACCCGCCGCCGGACTCGTCCCTGACCGGGGTCGATTTGAGGGTAGCCACCGGCATGCCGTACGCTTGCCGGTGGCGCACCCGGTGCGCCAGGTTCCCGCGTGCCCGTGACTGCTCAGTCGCAGACCGCCGCGTCCGTTCCCCACGGCGTAGCCGACGGTCCACCGAGCTGCCACGAACACCATCCGCCAGCGACAAACGACAGGAGTCCGCGTCCGATGTACGCGATCGTCAAGACCGGCGGCAAGCAGTACAAGGTCGCCGAGGGCGACGTGATCGAGGTCGAGAAGATCACCGGTGCCCCCGGTGACGCGGTGACGCTTCCCGCGGTGCTCCTCGTCGATGGCGACGACCTGGTGACCGACGCGACCAAGCTTGCCCAGGTCGCTGTGACCGGCGAGATCGCCGCGCAGACCAAGGGTCCGAAGATCCGGATTCACAAGTTCAAGAACAAGACCGGCTACCACAAGCGCCAGGGTCACCGTCAGCCGCTGACCCAGGTCAAGGTGACCGGCATCTCGAACGGGAAGTAGGCACCAGCCATGGCTCACAAAAAGGGTGCGTCCAGCTCGCGGAACGGCCGTGACTCCCAGGCCAAGCGTCTCGGCGTGAAGCGGTTCGGTGGTCAGGTCGTCAGCGCCGGCGAAATTCTGATCCGTCAGCGCGGCACCAAGTTCCACCCGGGTGACCTGGTCGGCCGGGGTGGCGACGACACGCTGTTCGCGCTGGCTGACGGCTCGGTGCAGTTCGGCACCAAGCGCGGCCGCAAGACGGTCAACATCGTTCCGGCGACGCAGTAGCATCTGCCGTACAGCGCCGCCGCAGGCAGGCGCCCTGGCGTTGCTGGCTGACGCTTGTCGAGCAACCTGACGAGCGGGCTGCGGACCAGAGGTCCCAGCCCGCTTTGTCGTGTCCGCCGGTCCCGCCGGCGGCAATGGAGAGGATAGGGCCGTGACGACCTTCGTCGACCGGGTTGTACTGCATGTGCTGGCGGGGAACGGTGGGCACGGTTGCGTCTCGATCCACCGCGAGAAGTTCAAGCCGTTCGGCGGGCCGGACGGGGGCAACGGTGGGCACGGCGGCAGCGTCACCCTGGTCGTCGACCCTCAGGTGCACACCCTGCTCGACTTCCACTTCCGGCCGCACGCCAAGGCCGAGAACGGCAAGGGCGGGGCCGGTGGCAACCGGGACGGTGCCAAAGGCGCCGACCTGGTGCTCAAGGTGCCGAACGGGACGAGTGTGCAGGGTCTCGACGGCGAGGTGCTGGCCGATCTGGTCGGTGCCGGCACCAGCCTGGAGATCGCCCGGGGCGGCCGGGGTGGCCGGGGCAACGCCGCATTGGCCAGCGCCCGGCGCAAGGCACCCGGCTTCGCCGAGTTGGGTGAGCCGGGCGAGCAGCTTGACGTCGTACTGGAACTCAAGAGCGTCGCCGACGTGGGCCTGGTCGGTTTCCCCTCGGCCGGAAAGTCGTCGCTGATCTCGGTGATCTCGGCGGCCCGGCCGAGGATCGCTGACTACCCCTTCACCACGCTGGTGCCCAACCTCGGGGTGGTCCGGGCCGACGAACACACCTTCACGGTCGCCGACGTACCCGGGCTCATTCCTGGTGCGGCCACCGGCAAGGGCCTCGGTCTGGAGTTCCTGCGGCACATCGAGCGGTGCGCCGTGCTGGCCCACGTGGTGGACACGGCGACTCTGGAACCCGGGCGGGACCCGCTGGCCGACATCGACGCGATCGAGGCGGAGCTGGCCGCCTACGGCGGTCTGGCGGACCGGCCACGGCTGGTGGTGCTCAACAAGATCGACGTACCGGACGGCAGGGCAATGGCCGAGCTGGTCCGGAACGACCTGGTTGCGCGCGGGTTGCGGGCGTTCGAGGTCAGTACGGCGACCCGGGAAGGGCTGCGGGAGCTGACCTACGCCCTGGCGGAACTGGTCGCCGCTGCCCGTGCGGCCGCGCCGGAGCTGGAGCCGACCCGGATCGTGCTGCGGCCGGCGGCCGTCGACGACGCCGGATTCACCGTCGAGCCGGCGGCCGACGGTGCGTACCGGGTTTGGGGATCCCGCCCGGAACGGTGGGTACGGCAGACCAACTTCGACAACGACGAGGCAGTCGGCTTCCTCGCCGATCGGCTGGCCAGGCTGGGCGTGGAGGAGGCGTTGGCCAAGGCGGGCGCCGAGCCGGGCGCGTTGGTGAGGATCGGATCATGGGAGTTCGACTGGCAGCCGAGCCACTTCGCTGACGTCGAGTACGTGCCGAGCTCCCGCGGCACCGATGTCCGGCTGGAGGAGCAGTCGAGCCGGGCCAGCGCCGCGCAGCGGCTGGCGGACCGCAAGGCCCGCCGGCAGCGGCCAGCAGAGGACGACTCGGACGTATCGAGGTAACTGATTGTTACCAAGCGGGTTGGTGGCAGTTGAACGTCGGGTTGTCGGAATCAGGCCTGATCCCGGCCAACTGGACGAAACCTTCGGGAAACGCGCTTTGCCTATCGTGACTGAGTGTTGATCGAGCGCCGTCTGCCTACCGACCCGGAGGTCGCCGCCCTGATCATGACCCAGCAGCGCGAGCTGGCTGAGGCGGAGCGTGCCGGTCGGCCAGTCGATCCGGTCGGGCACCAGGTACACGACGACGCCCGGTACCTGGTGTGCGTGCTGGACGGGCGGGCGGTCGCCTGCGGCGCCGTCCAGGCGTTGGACGCGCAGACCGCCGAGATCAAACGGATGTACGTACGGCCGGCCTACCGGGGTCGGGGTATCGCGCGGCACCTGCTGACCGCGTTGGAAGAGTCGGCGTACGCCGCCGGCCACACCATCTTCCGGCTGGAGACCGGCAGCTACCTGCCGGTGGCCATGCACCTGTACGCCTCGGCGGGCTACGCCCGGATCCCGGTCTACGGCGAGTACGTCGGTAATCCGTACAGCGTCTGCTTTGAGAAACGGGTTCCGGTCGCCGCGGCCTGACTGTCCTGGCTCATGGTGCCCGGCGACGCGGGCGGGGTGGCCGAACCCGGGCGAATGGTGGACGATGTCGGGTCATGAGCGATTCGCCGGTTCTGGACAGTCCCGAGGCTATCGATGCTCATCTCGCCGCCGCTATCGAGCGGTGGGAGCGGGGGCGGCGCGGGGTGCGGTTCGTTCTCTGCGACGAGGAGGACCGTGTACAGGTCCACTGCCCGGTCGACGACCTGCCGGCGCGGCTCGACCCGGACGACTGCGCCCAGGCGGTCGGGATCTTCGCCAACGCGCTCGCGGAGCGGGCGGGTGACGGCTCGATGCTGGTGGTGCTCACCCGGTCCGGATCGAGCGCGGTCAGCGACCCGGACCGGCTCTGGTTCCACACCGCGTACCAGGTGTGCGGTCAGGCCGGCGTGCGGCTGCTCGGCGTACACCTGGTGACGCCGACGGACCAGCGGCGCATCCTGCTCGACGACGCGCTGTAGTCCTGGTCATCCTGCACCTACGGGTGCGCCCCTGGTCCGGCCATGTCAAAGACTAGCGACATCATGTTCCGTCTCCTTTACCTTAGTGATGTCAAGTCGTACGAGGAGAAGGGCACCTGGGCGTTCCTGGTGACCACCCTGGGGATCGTCGCGTACCACCGGGGGTGGTGAAGCGTGGGCAGACCGACCAGGGTGACCAACTCGATCCGGGCCCTGCGCTTTGCCAACGGGGAGATGACCCAGGCCGAGCTGGCCAGACGGCTCGGCGTCACCCGACAGACCGTCATCGCCATCGAGCAGGGGAAGTACTCGCCGTTTGACGGTCCCGCGGCCCGAGGTGGCGATCGGCGTCGCGCGGCTGTCCTACACGGACGCCTGGCACCTGGCCGAGCCGCTGTTCTGCGGGGCGGTCGGGCCGGACCCGGACAGCGAGACCTGTGTCGACGTACTCGAACATCCCGGCTTCCACCGCGCGGCCGGGATCAACGCGTTGAGCTGGGGTGGCGGCGACCCGGGGTAGACCGTGCGTCCCAGGCCGCCGCGACCACCGGGTCACTCCAGGTCGAACTCGCCGTCCTGGGCGCCGGCGACGAACGCGTCCCACTCGGCCTGGGTGAAGACCAGGATCGGCCCGTCCGGCTCGGCCGAGTTGCGCATCCCGATCAGGTCGTCGACGAACGCGATCTCGACCGCGCCCTCGGAGTCGTCACCTTCGGCCCGCTGCCACACCGCACGGGACAGGTCGAAATCGCCCTTGGGGTGCTGCGCCATCGTCGACTCCTTCTGCACGGGAACACACGCGGGATTTGTCAGGCGGTACACGCCCGGTTACCGGCACAGGCTAGCCGCCGCCGGTTGCACGATGTGCGGCAGGATGGTCGGATGCCGAGCCTGACCCGCGCCGAGGCCGTCGAACGCGCCGCGACGATCACCGTCGAGTCGTACACCATCGACCTCGATCTGACCGCCGGTGACACCGAGTTCGGGTCGACCAGTGTGATCGAGTTCCGGGCCACGCCGGGAGCAGCGACCTTCGTCGAGGTCGCTGCGGTGAAGCTGACGCGGGTACGGCTCAACGAGGTCGATCTTGATCCGACGACGCTCGACGACAACCGGTTCCCGCTGACCGGGCTGGCCGGACACAACACGCTGACTGTCGAGTCCCGGATGGCGTACTCGAACTCGGGGCAGGGGCTGCACCGCTTCGTGGACCCCGCCGACGGCGATACGTACCTGTACGCCATGTCGTTCCTGGACGACGCGCCGCGCATCTTCGCCTGCTTCGACCAGCCCGACCTGAAGGCATCGGTACGGCTGCGGGTCACCGCGCCACCGCAGTGGACGGTGGCCGGTAACGGCCAGCCGGTCGGCGCGCCGGTGGACGGCCGGTGGGATTTCGCGCCGACGGCGCCGCTGGCAACGTACTTCGTGACCCTGATCGCCGGGCCGTACCACGCCCGCCACGCCGAGCACGACGGGGTCCCACTGTCGCTGTACTGCCGACGTTCGCTCGCCGCGCACCTGGACGCCGACGCCGAGGAGATCTTCACGATCACCCGGCAGTGCCTGGACCGGTTCCACGAACTGTTCGACGTGCGGTACCCGTTCGGCGGCTACGGCCAGGCGTTCGTGCCCGAGTTCAACGCCGGCGCGATGGAGAACCCGGGCCTGGTGACCTTCCGCGACGACCACATCTTCCGGTCGGCGGTCACCGACAGCGAACGCGAGCGGCGGGCCACCACGATCGCCCACGAGATGGCCCACATGTGGTTCGGCGACCTGGTGACCATGCGGTGGTGGGACGACCTGTGGCTCAACGAATCGTTCGCCGAGTACCTCGGGGTGCGGGTGACCGCCGAGGCGACCCGGTTCACCGACGCCTGGACGACGTTCGGCATTCGCTACAAATCCTGGGGGTACGCAGCGGACCAGCGTCCGTCGACCCATCCGGTGGCGCCGGAGGAGGTCGCGGACGCCGAGCGGGCGTTGCTCAACTTCGACGGCATCTCGTACGCCAAGGGCGCGTCGGTGCTGCGCCAGTTGGTGGCCTGGCTGGGCGACGAACCGTTCCTGGCCGGGCTGCGGGCACATTTCGCCGCCCACCGGTTCGACAACGCTACGCTGGCCGACCTGCTCGACGCGTTGACCAAGGCGAGTGGCCGCGACCTGTCCGGCTGGGCGACGCGGTGGCTGCGGCAGGCGCAGGTGAACACGATCCGGGCCGAGACGATCGTCGACGAGACCGGCCGCTACCGGGAGGTCGCCCTGGTGCAGACCGCGCCGCAGCCCTATCCGGTGCTGCGTCCGCACCGGATCGGACTGGGGTTGTTCGATGCCGAGGCGACCGGGGACCGGCGGAGATCGGTGCGGCGGCGCCGGCTGGCGGTGGACCTGGCCCCGGACGTCGACGGCGGACGTACCCTGGTGCCGGCGTTGGTCGGTGAGCCGGCGGCCGACCTACTGCTGGTCAACGACGGTGACCTCACGTACGCCAAGGTGCGGCTCGACCCGGCCTCGTCGGCCGCGCTGCCGGCGATGCTGCCCGGAATGACCGATCCGTTGGCCCGTGCTGTGTCGTGGACGGCGACCCTGGACGCGGTACGTGACGCCCAGCAGCCGGTGGCCGACCTGGCGGCGCTGATCGAGCTGGCCCTGCCGGCCGAGACCGTGGTGGTCGTCGTCGAGGACGTGCTGCGGCTGAGCCGGTCGGTGATCGACCGGTACGCGCACCCGGTGGACCGTCCGGTGCTGCGGTCCCGGCTCGGCACCGCCTGCACCCGGCTGCTGGCCGCAGCCGGGTCCGGCACATCGGTCCAGTTGGCCGCGGCCCGGGGGGCGATCACCGCCAGCGGGGACGTCGACTGGTTGCGGGGGTGGTTGGCGGGGTGGGCGGTGCCCGCCGGGCTGACGGTCGACGCCGACCTGCGTTGGTTGCTGCTCTACCGGCTGGCGGCGTGCGGCGGCGTCGGCACGACCGAGATCGCCGACGAGGCCGGCCGGGACCGCAGCGCGGCCGGTGAGCAGTGGGCCGCGAAGTGCCGTGCGGCGGTGCCGGACCCGGCCGGCAAGGAGCGTGCCTGGCAGGCGATCGTGACCGACACCAGCCTGTCCAACCGTCTCGTCGAGGCGTACGCCGAAGGGTTCTGGCAGCCGGAACAGACCGAGCTGACGGCGCCGTACGTGGACCGGTACTTCGCCGATCTGCCGGCGGCGACCCGGCGCCGCGCGGCGTGGCTCGCCGACCGGGTGGCGGAGACGGCCTTCCCGCAGTTCGCGGTGAGCGAGCGGACCCGGGCGGCGGCAACCGCGATGCTCGCCCGCGACGATCTGACCGCCGGGCTACGTCGGGTGGTCACCGACGCCACCGATGAACTGGACCGGGCGTTGGCCGCTCGACGTCGGTACGCGTCCAGAGCCGGTGCCGGTGCCGGACCGGCGTAGGCGGTGATCGCCGGAGGCGCAAAGCGGGAGCAGGCCCCCGAAAGTGTTGCCTACGCCACGCGACAGCCCGGCTGGGTAGATCATCGGCATACGATTCGTCGATGGACGATGGCATCCGTCGGGTCGGCATTATGGGCGGCACCTTCGATCCGATCCACCAGGGTCACCTGGTCGCGGCGAGCGAGGTGGCCGAGCGCTTCGCGCTCGACGAGGTGGTCTTCGTGCCGACCGGGGATCCGTGGGAGAAGGCTGGGCTGACGGTCACCCCGGCTGAGGACCGGTACCTGATGACCGTGATCGCGACCGCGTCGAACCCGACGTTCCAGGTGAGTCGGGCGGACATCGACCGGCTTGGCCCGACCTACACCGTCGACACGCTGCGCGACCTGCACTCGGTGTACGGGCCGAAGACGCAGCTGTTCTTCATCACCGGCGCGGATGCCCTGGAGAAGATCCTGTCCTGGAAGGACACGGACGCGATGTTCGAGTTGGCCCACTTCATCGGGGTGACCCGGCCGGGGTTCGAGTTGTCCGACGCGCACCTGCCGGCCGACACGGTGTCCCTGGTCGAGGTGCCGGCGATGGCGATCTCGTCAACCGAGTGCCGGGCGCGGGTGGCTGCCGGCAAGCCGCTGTGGTACCTCGTGCCGGACGGGGTGGTGCAGTACATCGCCAAACGTCGGCTGTACGAGACGGAATCTTCGGGTGAATGACCCCCTGCTGTCACAATATAGGTAATATATCCGTATTTTCTGGCTGGGCGAGTGTGAGAGGCTAGAGCAGCGAAGCTGTCTAGCTGAAGGAGTGTTGTCGAGGTGATCCGATGAGCGCCTCAGAGCGCGCGCGGGAGATGGCCCTGACGGCCGCCCAGGCCGCCGCCGACAAGAAGGCGCAGGACATCGTCGTCATCGACGTGGCCGACCGAATGGCGATCACCGACGCCTTCGTGCTCGCCTCCGCGCCCAACGAGCGCCAGGTGCTGGCGGTCGTCGACGCCATCGAGGAGAGCCTGGTCCGGCTGCCGGAGAAGGCCAAGCCGATCCGGCGTGAAGGCGACCGTGCCGGCCGGTGGGTGCTGCTCGACTTCAACGACATCGTGGTGCACGTCCAGCACACCGAGGAGCGCGAGTTCTACGCCCTCGACCGGCTCTGGAAGGACTGTCCGGTCATCCCGTTCGTCGACCGTGACCTGGTCGAGGCCGAAGCCGGGGCCACCGAGTGACCCGGTTGATCGTCTGGCGGCACGGCAACACCGACTGGAACGCCGCCGACCGGGTGCAGGGCCAGACCGACACCGCCCTCAACGACCTCGGCCGGGCCCAGGCCACCGCCGCCGCGCCGCTGATCGCGGCGCTACGACCGGACGCGATCGTCGCCAGCGATCTCCAGCGGGCAGCCGACACCGCGGCGGCCCTGGCGGCACTCACCGGCCTTCCGGTCCGTTCCGACCCCCGGCTGCGGGAGCGGCAGTACGGGCTCTGGCAAGGGCTCACCATGCCGACCATCGCGGAACGGTTCCCCGCCGAGCACGCCCGCTGGCGGGCCGGCGATCCGTCGCCCGGCTGCGCTGTGGAGAGCCTCGACGACCTTGGCAAACGGGTCGGGGAGGCGTTGCAGGACGCGGCTGACGCGATGCCAGGCGGGACTGTGGTGATCGCCACCCACGGCGGGGCGGCCCGGCAGGGCTGTGGCCATCTGCTCGGCTGGGGGGTGCCGGTGCTGCGTACCGTCGCGCCGCTGCAGAACTGCCACTGGACCGAGCTACGGTACGACGAGTCGCGGGGCTGGCAACTGCGGGCACACAACGTCGGGGTGAGCAGCACCCGGGACATTCCCGCCCCGGTCTGACCCGGCAGCCGGTCCGACCTGATCGCCGGCTTGATCCGGCAGCCGGTCCGACCCCACAGGTCGCCTGGTCCGGCACGATTGCCGATGATCAGCTAGCGTGCCGGCATGTCCGTCGCGGTCGTGACCGACTCCACCGCCTACCTGCCGGCCGATCTGGCGCAGCGGCACCACCTCACGGTGGTGCCGCTGACCGTGCTGGTCGACGGCATCGAACGTCGGGAAGGCCTCGATCTGACCCCGACCGAGGTGGCCCACGCGTTGACCACGCGGCGCTCGACGGTCAGCACCTCGCGACCCGCGCCCGAGCAGTTCGCCGAGACGTACCGGCGACTGCTGCGCACCGGTAGCTCCGGGGTCGTGTCGGTGCACCTGTCGGCCGGGCTGTCCGGCACGGTCGCGGCCGCCGAACTGGCTGCCCGGCAGACCGGCCCGGACCGGGTCGCGGTGGTGGACAGCGGCTCGACCGGCATGGGGCTGGGCTTCCCGGCGCTCGCCGCGGCGACGGTGGCGGCTACCGGGGGTGACCTGGCCGAGGTCAGCGCCGCCGCGACCGCTGCAGCGGCCCGCACCCGAACGTTTTTCTACGTCGACACGTTGGAGCATCTGCGGCGCGGTGGTCGGATCACGGCGGCATCCGCGCTGCTCGGTACGGCGCTGGCGGTCAAGCCGATCCTGCACGTGCCGGACGGGCACATCGTGCTGCGCGACAAGGTACGTACCGCCGCCCGTGCCCTGGCCAAGCTGGTCGACCTCGCCTGTCTCGCGGCCGGCGACGCCTCGCGGGTCGACGTCGCCGTGCACCACCTCGACGATCCGGACCGGGCCGCCGCCCTGTGTGCCGAACTGACCTCCCGGCTGGGCGACCGGCTCCAGGACGTTCACGTGACGCAGATCGGGGCGGTGGTGACCGCACACGCCGGCCCCGGTCTGCTCTCGGTCGTGGTGCACCGGCGGGCGGGCTCCCTGACCGCCGGCCCATAGCAAGATCCGGGTCTGGTACGGGGCACTGTCCACAACACGCCGGTCGTCCACAGCCCTGCCCGCAGTCCGGTCCACCGTCCTGGCCGGCGGCCTAGCTTCTGCACGTGATCGACGACGACACCGTCCAGCGTCGGCTGGCCCGGCTGACCCGCGCCGACGGCGGCCTACTGACCCGCGCCGACGGCGGCCTACTGACCCGCGCCGACGGCGACCTACGGGTGCTGGTAGACCCCGTCCGTTCGTCCGTCCGCGACCTCGATGACCCGGCCGGATCGGGCGACCCGATCGATGGCGATGACCCGGCCTTCTCTGGGGCGACCGCCCGGCTGCCCGCCTTCGACCCTGGCCGGCGGGGGGTGCGGGCGCTCGCCGCCGTGGCTGTCGTGGTGGTAGCCGGCGCCGCGCTGCTCGCCTGGCGGGCACGACCCCAGGTCGAGCCGGTGCCGTCCGCCGACGGCGCCTCGGCCCAGGGCGCCCCGGTGTCGGCCGTCGCCGCCGGCCCGAGTCCTGAGGGCCGCCCCGCTGCGGCAGGACCTGGGACGACCGGCACCGGCGGGCCGACACAGCTGATCGTCGCGGTGACCGGCCGGGTCCACCGGCCAGGCCTGGTGACCCTGCCGGCAGGTGCCCGGGTGGCCGATGCCCTGGAAGCAGCCGGTGGCGCACTGCCCGACACCGACATCGCCTGGCTCAATCTGGCCCGCCCGGTCCAGGACGGCGAGCTCGTCGTGGTCGGGGTCACACCTCCGCCGGGAGCCGAGACTGGACCTGCCCCGCTCGCCGGCCAGCCGGGCGAGACCGGCAAGGTCGACCTGAACGCCGCCAGCCAGCAGCAGTTGGAGACGCTGCCGGGAGTCGGCCCGGTGCTCGCCCAGCGGATCATCGACCATCGCGAGCGGGTGGGTGGGTTCGCGTCCGTCAACGACCTGCGCAAGGTCAGCGGCATCGGCGACGCGCGGTTCGACCAACTGCGTGAGCTGGTGACAGTGTGAAGGCGTCCGGCGGTGACCGGGTCGGGCCGCCTGATCTGCGGCTGGCCGGGTTCGCGGTGGCCTGCTGGCTGGCAGCCTTCGCCGTGGTGTACGGCACGGCCGTACTGGCGGTGGCACTGGTCAGCGGTGGCGTGACGCTGGTCGGTCTGCTCGGCGTCTACCTGACCAGAGGTACGGGCACCGGCCGCAGCCGCGCTGCCAGGCCGCCCGGCGGTTACGCCGACCTGCCCCGGCTGACCAGGTGGATCCACGCGTACGGCTGGCTGGCCATGGCGGTGGTGCTCGGCGTCGTCTGCGGTGCCGCCGCTGCCGGCGCGCGGGTGGCGGCGCGGGACGCCGGGCCGCTCGCGGCGCTGGTCGACGACCGTGCGGCGGTCGCCGCGGAGCTGGTGATCCGGGACGATCCTCGACGGGTCAGGTCGGCGGTGGCCGGACCGCCGCTGTGGCTGGTACCGGTCCGGCTGGCCAGCCTGTCCGGCTCGCCGGCCGTCGGGTCCGACCACGGCGTCGCCGGCCGGCTGGTCGGTCCGGTGCGGTTGCTCGTCCTCGGCACCAGCAACGCCTGGGACGGGCTGCTGCCCGGGCAGCGGGTGCGGGTCGCCGGCCGGTTGGCGCCACCGCGCGGTGGTGATCTGACCGCAGCAGTGCTGTCCACCGGGGAAGATCCGACGCCGGTCGGGTCCTCGAGCTGGGCGCAGCGGGCGGCCGGTGTCCTGCGGTCGGGCCTGCAGCGCGCCTGCGAGCCGTTGCCAGACCAGCCCGGTGGCCTGTTGCCCGGTCTCGTCGTCGGCGACACCAGCCGGCTGGATCCTGCGGTGGAGGAGGACTTCCGGGCCACCGGGCTGACCCATCTCGTCGCGGTGAGTGGGTCCAACGTCGCGGTCGTCGTCGGGTTCGTCCTGCTCGGGATGCGCTGGTGTCGGGCTGGTCCCGGCCTGACAGCGGTCGCGTGCGCCGTGGCGCTGGTCGGCTTCGTGATCCTGGCCCGTCCCTCGCCCAGCGTGGTACGGGCCGGGGTGATGGGTGCGGTCGGGCTGCTCGCGCTGGCGACCGGACGTCGGCGGGCGGCGTTGCCGGCGCTCGGTGCGACCGTGGCCGTCCTGGTCGTGGTCGATCCGGAGCTGGCCTCGGACGCGGGTTTCGCCCTGTCCGTACTGGCGACCGGTGGTCTGCTGCTGTTCGCACCCGGCTGGCGGGACGCGATGGTGGCCCGTGGTGTACCCGCTCCGCTGGCGGACGCGTTGGCGATCCCGGCGGCGGCGCAGCTGGCCTGCACCCCGGTCGTCGCCGGCCTATCCGGACTGATCAGCCTGGTCGCGGTCCCCGCCAACCTGCTCGTGGTGCCGGCGATCGCCCCGGCGACGGTGCTCGGGGTGGCGACAGCCGTCGTCTCACCGGTCTGGCCGGGCGGTGCCGAACTGCTCGCCTGGCTCGGTCACTGGCCGGCCTGGTGGCTGGTGACGGTGGCCCGGTACGGGGCGCGGGTTCCCGCGGGTTCGCTGCCGTGGCCGGACGGGGCGTTCGGTGCGCTCTCTCTTGCCGCGTTGACGGTCGTCGTGCTGCTCCTGGCCCGTCACGGGTTCACTCGTCGAGTGCTGGCGGTCATAGCGGTCGGAGCCGTGGTCGGGGCCCTGCCGGTGCGGCTCGCCGCGTCGGGCTGGCCACCGGATGGCTGGGTGGTCGCGGTCTGTGCGGTGGGTCAGGGGGACGTGGTGGTGCTACCCGCCGGTGCCCGGTCCGCTGTGGTCGTCGACGCCGGACCGGACCCGGCTGCTGCCGACCGGTGCCTGCGCCGTCTCGGCATCAGCCGGGTGCCGCTGTTGGTGATCAGTCATTTCCACGCCGACCATGTCGCTGGCGTCGATGGTGTCCTGCGGCACCGTCTGGTCTCGGCGGTGGCGACCACCGGGTGGCCGGAGCCGGCTGCCGGCCGGGACGCGGTGCAGTTGGCGGCGGCGGCCCGAGGCGT
This sequence comes from Solwaraspora sp. WMMA2065, assembly GCF_030345075.1. Classification (NCBI taxonomy): domain Bacteria; kingdom Bacillati; phylum Actinomycetota; class Actinomycetes; order Micromonosporales; family Micromonosporaceae; genus Solwaraspora; species Solwaraspora sp. WMMA2065. The sequence continues at coordinate 2,891,252 of NZ_CP128361.1, read as the reverse complement.
CGCGGTCGGACCGGTTCCGCCCGGCTGGAGTTACCGTCGTGACCAGGTCGAGTTGATGGTGCTCGGTCCGACCGAGCCGTTCATCGGGACCAGGTCCGATCCGAACAACAACTCGCTGATGCTGCTGGCTGTCGTGGACGGAGTACGGATCCTGCTGACCGGTGACGCCGAGCACGCCGCGCAGGAAGCGTTGCTGGACCGGTTCGGGGCGGCCGGACTGCGGGCGGACGTGCTCAAGGTCGCCCACCACGGGTCGGCCTTCCAGGACGTCGGCTTCCTGGACGCGGTGGCTCCTGCGGTCGCGGTGGTGCCGGTCGGTGCCGACAACCGCTACGGGCATCCGGATCCCGGAGTGCTCGCCCGGCTGTCGGCACGGGGAGCGCGGGTGCTGCGCACCGATGTCGACGGTGATCTCGCGGTGGTACGGCGTGCCGGCGGGCTCGCGGTCTCCCACCAGAGAGCTGACATCAACTCCCGTACCGGCTGATCCGGGTGGGACGGAAGACCGCAGTCAACTGCGGTGTTCCGGTGCTGTTCGTGACAGCTCGCTGGCAAATGTCCCTATTATCGGAGCGTGATCGAACAACTACTCTGCGAGAAATTGGGGGTTGATCTCGGTGGTACGACCCGTGCGACTATGGCGGGCGTGAAAATTGCCGCCCCGCCCGCCGTGGTACTCGTGCTCGGGGACGAGGAACTTCTGGTCACTCGGGCTGTGACGGAAGCCGTCCAGGCTGCCCGGGCCACCGATCCCGACGCCGACGTACGGGAGTACGAGGCGGGCGCGGTCAGTGCCGGCGAGGTCGCCGAGATGCTCAGCCCGTCCCTGTTCGGCGGTCGGCGACTGCTCGTGCTGCGCAGTGGCCAGGACGCCCGCAAGGACCTGACCGCCGCGTTGCTCGGGTACGCGAAGCAACCCGATCCGGACGTGACGCTGCTGGTCACCCACGCGGGCGGCGCCAAAGGGAAGGCCTTCGCCGACGGGCTGCGGTCGGCCGGGGCGACCGTGGTGCCGGCGGCCAAGCTCAAGGGGCACCGGGAACGGGTCGCCTTCGTCCGAGACGAGTTCCGCCGCGCCGGCGGCCGGTGCACCGACGACGCCGCCGAGACACTACTCGCCGCCGTCGGCAACGACCTGCGAGAGCTGTCCGCGGCCTGCGCCCAACTGCTGGCGGACACGGGCGGCAGGGTCGACGCGGCGACCGTGGCCCGGTACTACCGGGGTCGCGCCGAAGTGAGTGGATTCACCGTGGCGGACGCGGCGATCATCGGCGACGTGTCGGGAGCCCTGGAAGCACTGCGGTGGGCCCTGCACGTCGGAGTCGATCCGGTGCCGATCGCCGACGCGATCGCCGACGGCATCCGTACCGTGGCCCGGGTCGCGTCCGCCGGTCGGGGGAGCCCGTACCAGTTGGCGAGCAGTCTCGGCATGCCCGCGTGGAAGATCGAGCGTGCGCAACGGCAGAGCCGGGGCTGGAGCGCGGAAGGCCTGGTTGATGCCATGCACGCGGCGGCGCGGTGCAACGCCGATGTCAAGGGCGGGTCGGACGACCGGGACTACGCACTGGAGCGGGCCGTTGTCGCGGTCGCGCAGGCCCGGCGCAGCGGTGGTGATCAGCGGTGAGCGGCCGCGACCATCGGGATCCGCGTGACCATTTGGACCCGGCCGACGAGCAGGACGCCATCGAGGACGAGTTCCAACCGGTCTACGCCCGGGCGCTACGGCTCCGGTACGTGCAGCCCAGCGGGCTGACCTGTCTGGCCTTCTTCGAGGGCAGCTTCGTGCTGGGTGGGCTGCTCGCCCTGGCGGAACTCATTCCCTGGTGGGGCATGCTGGTCCTGCCGGTCGCGGTGGCCGTCATGGTAAAGATCAACGATTTGGTCGCCGGTGCGGTCGAGCGGTCGGCGGAGCTGGTCCCCGAGCGGGAACAGGAGATATTCCGTCGTGAGGTGGTCTTGGCGGCCGGGCAGCCCGTACGGTCGGTGACCGGTACCCGGACCGGATCGGCGTTTCCGGCTGGCGGCACCGGCCCCGGTATCCAGACCGGCCCCGGTATCCGGATCAGGCGGATCGGTGGCGCCCACGTCGAGGCGACAGCCGCGACGGCTACTGCGTCAGCGGCGACCTGTGCGGCCCTCGCGGCTCCGACGGTCTTCCTGCAGACCGTCGGAGCCAACTCCGCTACCGCTGCTGCGCTTGCCGCGCCGACGGTGCTGCTGAACGTGCTTCACACCGGTCAGCTCAGCGATCACCAACCACCGGCACCCGAGTGACGTGAACCAGTTGGGTCGGGACCGACGCAGCTCAGCTGGGTTGGGCCCGGCTGGTGGCAATGGTCACCCCACACGGACCAGCCGACCTCGCGAGGTCGGCTGGTCCGTGTGGGAGCGGGTTCGTCAGGAGCCGATCGACTGCAGGCGCTTGGCGATCGCGGACTTGCGGTTCGCCGCCTGGTTCTTGTGGATCACGCCCTTGCTGACGGCCTTGTCGAGCTTGCGGCTGGCTTCCCGCATCAGCGCGGCAGCCTGCTCGGTGTCGCCGTTCGCGTTGGCCTCGTTGAACTTACGGACGGCGGTTTTCAGCGCCGACTTGACCGACTTGTTCCGCAGCCGACGCTTCTCGTTCTGCCGGTTGCGCTTGATCTGGGACTTGATGTTCGCCACGCGACAGCCTCGCCCTGCTCATCCGAAATCGAAACGACCAAAATGACAATCCGTTTGCGGCGTACGCGTCCGCCCGAGTCATCCCGGTGACCGGGTCCGACGCAGTGGCGGTCCGGACAGGTGCCGGAGTCCGACGGATGGTCGGGCCCGACAACCGGGATGCATGCTGGCGACGCGTGTCGCCACGCGCGAAGGGCAAGGTTACCAGCTCATCGGTGCGCCGGCCAAAACGGGCCGGACCAACCACGCCGGGCGGCCAGCCAGGCCAACGCCGTCTCGCCACTGAACCGCTGGTGGGCGCGGACATGCGGCGAGGCGCCGGTGGGCCCGGCGGACGCCCGGGTCAGCCAGTAGCCGGAGAGCGCCGCCAGCGCAGCGTCCAGCCCGCCGGGCGGCGCGTCGACAGCGGTCGGGTGCCGGGCGAACAGCGCGTCTGCGTCGAGGCCGCTGGCGTACGCGGTGACCAGCAGGCTCGTCGTGTCGAACCAGGCGGGACCGTGACACACCCAGGTCCAGTCGCAGATCCACGCCATCCCGGTCCGGTCGATCAGCAGGTTGTCGAGACGCAGGTCGCCGTGGATGACCGCGTCGTCGGACACCAGGCGGGGCAGGTCCGCCTCCAGCGACGCCAGCTCTGGCAGGTGCCGCCGGAGCAGCCCGTCGCCGTCGGTGTCGGTATCGAACACCGGCATGGCTTCCCGGCCGGCGGCGATCTCCTGCCACCAGGCCAGGTCGGCGCTGGCCAGGTCGGCCAGCCCGGGCAGACCGATGTTGACCAGCCCGGCCGGCGGCCGGCGCAGGGCGCGGGCCGCGCCCGCCCAGCTGGCCAGGGCTGCGTCCAGCTCGGCCGGAGCCCAGGGCAGCGCCGGCATCCGGCCGTCGACAGCGTCGAGACAGAGTACGAAGTAGCCGGCGGTGGTGAGTGTCCACCGCGGTCTGGCCGCCGCCACCTGGGCCGGGAGTTCGGCCGTCAGCGCCGCTTCGCGGGCGTACCAGTCGCTGAGGTGTCGCTGCTCGACCAGCGACGCCGCCTTGACGAACACCCGCTCACCGGCGGAGGTGGTCAGTGTCGCGGCGAAGCCCCGGGTGAAGCCGCCGCCGGCGCTGGTCGCCCAGGTCACCGGGCTGCCGAGCCGACCACAGATCGCCGCGCGTAGGTCGGGTGGGAGGTCCGCCCAGGCGGGTCGGACCGATGTCGCGTCGTACCGGATAGCGGGCAACCGCACTGTAGCCACCCCTCCATCCTGCCGCGCCGCCGCCACGAACCCCGGCAGCGGCACCCGGCCGGCACGCGGGTGCCACCCGGGTGGCCCGGTGGGTGGCCCGGTGGGTGGGCATGGCCACCCCGACGATCGGGCCGTGGGAACATAGGTGGCGGCCGGCGACGCCGGCTGAGACGACGGACTCCAGCCCAGCAGAACGGACCACCGTGCCTCCGACGCCCGACTCCGGCGTGAACGCCCCCGGTGCCACCGAACCCGGCAGCATCCGGAACTTCTGCATCATCGCGCACATCGACCACGGCAAGTCGACCCTCGCCGACCGGATGCTCCAGCTCACCGAGGTGGTCGACCCGCGCCAGATGCGGGCCCAGTACCTGGACCGGATGGACATCGAGCGGGAACGCGGCATCACGATCAAGAGCCAGGCGGTACGGATGCCCTGGACGATCCGCGCCGGTGAACGTCAGGGCGAGTCGGCTGTGCTCAACATGATCGATACCCCGGGGCACGTCGACTTCACCTACGAGGTGTCCCGCTCGCTCGCCGCGTGCGAGGGCGCGGTCCTGCTGGTCGACGCGGCGCAGGGGATTGAAGCCCAGACGCTGGCCAATCTCTACCTGGCGCTGGAGAACGACCTGCACGTCATCCCGGTGCTCAACAAGATCGACCTGCCTGCGGCGCAGCCGGAGAAGTATGCCGAGGAACTGGCGCATCTGATCGGCGGTGATCCGGCCGACTGCATCCGGGTCTCCGGCAAGACCGGGGAAGGCGTTCCGTACCTGCTCGACGAGATCGTCCGCCAGTTCACCCCGCCGGTTGGTGACGCGGCGGCACCGGCGCGGGCCATGATCTTCGACTCGGTGTACGACGTCTACCGGGGGGTGGTGACCTACGTCCGGGTGATCGACGGGCGGATCGAGGCCCGCGACCGGATCAAGATGATGTCCACCGGCGCGACCCACGAGTTGCTGGAGATCGGGGTGATCTCGCCCGAGATGATCAAGGCGAACGGGCTCGGTGTCGGCGAGGTCGGTTACCTGATCACCGGGGTGAAGGATGTACGGCAGTCCCGGGTGGGGGACACCGTGACCATCAACGGTCGGCCGGCGACCGAGCCGCTCGGCGGCTACAAGGACCCGCGGCCGATGGTGTACTCCGGGCTGTATCCGATCGACGGTTCCGACTACCCGGCGCTGCGCGAGGCGCTGGACAAACTGAAGCTCAACGACGCGGCGTTGACGTACGAGCCGGAGACCTCCGGCGCGCTCGGCTTCGGATTCCGCTGCGGCTTCCTCGGGCTGCTGCACCTGGAGATCATCCGGGAGCGGCTGGAGCGGGAGTTCAACCTCGACCTGATCTCGACCGCCCCGAACGTGGTCTACCGGGTGGTGATGGAGGACGGCGAGACGGCCACCGTCACCAACCCGAGCGAGTACCCGACCGGCAAGATCGCCGAAGTGCACGAGCCGGTGGTCCGGGCCACCGTACTGACCCCGAACGACTACGTCGGCGCGGTGATGGAGCTGTGCCAGGGCCGGCGCGGCTCGTTGCAGGGCATGGACTACCTCTCCGCCGACCGGGTGGAGCTGCGTTACACGCTGCCGCTCGCCGAGATCATCTTCGACTTCTTCGACCAGCTGAAGAGCCGGACCAAGGGCTACGCCTCGCTGGACTACGAGCCTTCCGGCGAGCAGCCGTCCGACCTGGTCAAGGTGGACATCCTGCTGCACGGCGAGCCGGTGGACGCGTTCAGCGCGATCGTGCACAAGGACAAGGCGTACAGCTACGGCACGACGATCGCCGCCAAGCTGCGCAACCTCATCCCCCGCCAGCAGTTCGAGGTGCCGATCCAGGCGGCGATCGGTAGCCGGGTGATCGCCCGGGAAACGATCCGGGCGATCCGGAAGGACGTGCTGGCCAAGTGCTACGGCGGCGACATCAGCCGTAAGCGCAAGCTGCTGGAGAAGCAGAAAGAGGGCAAGAAGCGGATGAAGATGGTCGGCCGGGTGGAGGTGCCGCAGGAGGCGTTCATCGCGGCCCTGTCCACCTCGGATGGCGGTGGCTCGGACGGGAAGTCCGGCGGCAAGCGGTGATCCCCCGTGGGTACGGCCCGAGCGCGGCGTACTGCCCGCGGTGCGGTGCCGGGCTTCCCGGCCCGCCGCCGGTTCGCTGCGGTGGCTGCGACTACCAGCTGTTCCAGAGTTCCCGGCCGACGGTCAACGTGGTGGTGACCGACCCCGCCCGTACCCGGTTTCTGGCCATCCGACGGGCCAAACCGCCCCGGGCTGGTCAGTGGGAGACCCCGGGCGGGTTCTGCGACGGGGCGGAGCACCCCCGGTCGGCGGCGCTGCGCGAGTGCCGGGAGGAGTTGGGCGTCGAGGTCGAGCTCGGTGCGTTGGTCGGCCTCTATCTGGGTGAGTACGAGTTCCAGGACGAGACGTTGAGCGTGCTGGAGTGCTTCTTCCTGGCCACCCTGGTCGGCGACCGGATCCGGCTTGATCCGGCAGAGGCCACCGAGTGTGGTTGGTTCGCCCTCGCCGAGCCGCCGTCGCTGGCCTTCACGACCATGGACGCGGCGGTACGGGACGTGGCGGCATCCTTCGGACGCTGACGCGGTTGCTCGTCCGGCGGAGATGAATCGGTTTGGTTGTCGCGATGGCCGGGAACTAAGCGGTCACCAAGGACAACGCGACATCTCCGACAAGGAGGAGAAAAGATGAGCGTCATGGGCATCATCACCGCACTCATCGTCGGCCTCATTATCGGTGCGCTCGGCCGTCTGGTCGTGCCGGGCAAGCAGAACATCCCGATTTGGTTGACTATGCTGATCGGCGTCGGTGCCGCCCTGCTGGGCACTGTCATCGCCCGTGCCGGCGGCTTCGCCAGCACCGCCGGCTTCGACTGGCGGGAGTTCTTCGTGCAGGTGATTCTGGCCGCGGTCGGTGTGGCACTGGTCGTCGGGGTCGGTGGCCGCCGCAGCATGAGCCGGTACTGACTGGCCGGGTCGACTGGCCGAGCGCTCGGGCCGACGGACTGACCGCGCGATCGACAGCTGACGGCACCTGGTCCGTCGTCGGCGCCCATCCCCGGCACAGGCGGGGCGGATGCCGACGACGGACCCGGTGACCGCTGGTCAGCGCAGCCAGGGGATGCTGCGGTCGAGCAGCTCACGCTCCTTGAGTTCCTTACGGAGCGGGATTTCGTCGTCGATGTAGCCGTCCCAGTTGATGCCCCAGTAGTTCGCCGTGTGGGTGCCTTCGCCGAGCAGCTGTCGCTGCACCGGGGTCCGGTTCGCCCACCACTGGCCGTCCTTGTCGACATGCAACTCGTCCAACGGGCGGATCCAGCGGTACGTGTACCCGATGAACAGCATCTTGCGGGTGATCGTGGACAGGTTGGTCGACCGGGAGTGCCATTGCCGGCGGTCGAAGATGAACGCGTCGCCCGGGTTGGCGGTGATCTCGACCGTACCCTCGGGATCCGGGTTGTGCACGGTGAGGTCGGCCGGGCGGGGCAGGGAGTTGCGCAGGTGGCTGCCGGGGATCACCTTGGTGGCGCCGCGGCCGGTCTCCGACAGGTCGGACAGGACGTAGGCCACCTTCAGCGAGAACATCGGCCGGGGCAGGTTCGGGTCCATCGTCTCCGGGTCGGAGTTCTGCCGGTAGCCGTCCTGGTGCCACCCCCAGTACGGCTTCTCCGGCTCCAGCGCCGGTGGGGTGACGTCGAGATGGTTGTGGTGGGTGTAGATGTTCCAACCGGCCAGCCCCCACATGTAGGGGAACGCGATCGGATGGGTGAGCAGGTCGCCGAAGAGTTCGTCGCGGTCCAGGAAGCCCAGCAGGTGCAGGGTGCCGTCGGCGGTGGTCTTACCGGCGGCCTTCTCCTCGGCGTACACCCGGTCGACCGCGGCCTCGAGTGCCGCTCGGTGGTCCTCGGTCAGCACATTGCGCAGCAGGAGGAAGCCCTGCTCGTGGAACTCCTTGCGGTCGATGTCGCTGATCGCTTCGTAACCGGTCCGCCCGCCGTAATCGAACACAGCTTTCCCGTCCTGTCGGTGGTGCGCCCATTTGGGCCTGGCGGATGCCGATCCTAGCCCGCCTCTCGGCCGGCCCGCCCGGGCCCGATTGTCAGCAATTCGCGGGCCGTGTGGTCGGCCACAGTTGATCGCACGTGAGGTGTCGGGGCACGCACTTTCGGTACAGGAGCATCGTGCGAGATGTCCGGATTGTATAATTTGCCGCATGTTGCGCTAACTGTCAGTTAAGATGTGCAACCAGGGGGCAGTTGTCGACGTCAGGCGAAGACCTCCGCCATCACCCGCCCGGTCTCGATCTCACTGCCGGAAATCGACGACCAACTGCCGCCTTCCGCAGTCCATTCCTGATCGCCGAACGTGACCCTTTTGACGCCGTGATCAGTGGCATGGGAAACCAGCCAGTGCGCATATCGCCACCCGGCCTGTGTGTTCTCTGCCGGAACGCTCAGTGACGGCGTGGTCGGTCCCGGCAGCAGCGACTCCAGCCCGCCCCAGTCCAGCCGCAGACCGTCCGTGAGCGCCGCCGTCGCCTCGGCACCCCGCATCACCGGATCCTGGGTCACCGTGCAGGCGACCGCGCCGGTGGCCTCGCCGAGCAGCGCGGCTGTGAGCACCTGCGACTCGTCGGTCCACTTCTCGTACGCCTCGGGGAAGGCCGACCGCTGGACCGCCTGGGCGGCGTCGGTGACCCGCATGTCCTGCCAGCCCCGGATCCGTTCCAGGCCGGCGTAGAACGCGTTCGTCGCGTACCTGGTGTCGCGAATCTGTTCGACCGTGCCCCACCCCTGGCTGGGTCGCTGCTGGAACAATCCGACCGAGTCCCGGTCACCGCCGGTCAGGTTGCGCAGCTTGGACTCCTGGAACCCGGTCGCCAGCGCCACCACCACGGCACGCGGCGGCAGCCCGCGCTGCACTCCGATCGCCGCGATGGTGGCGGCGTTCGCCATCTGCTCCGGATCGAGCGTCACCCGGCGCAACTGGCCGTCGCCGGCCCCGGGCATGGAATCGGGCAGCTCGACGGTGCAACCCCGATAACCACCGGGCAACGCGAAATCGCCGATCCACCGGCCCAGGCCGACCCCGCCCAACAGGGCGATTGCCGCCAGCACGGCGACCAGCACCAGCACCGTCCGAGCCCGCACCGTCACCCCCACGCGTATTGCTGGGACCTTTGGTACACCAGGGACGGTTGTGTCGTCCAGCGGGAGAGGGCCCCGCGCGCTTGCCGTACCCGACCCTTACGCCGTACGCCTCGGCCCCGTACGCCGGACTTACCCCGTTTCGGGGCGAGTATCCGTGCTCACCGTCCCGGCAGCCAGCTCGGGTCGCGTTTGTCGCGGAACGCCCGTACGCCCTCGCGGCCCTCGTCGGAGAGGAAGTATCCGGTGGAGAGCTCGCGCAGCTCGGCCGTCTCGGCCCGGATGTCCGTCGGCGGAGTGCGCCGGAGCAGCTGCTTGGTGCCGGCCAGGGCGCCCGGAGCGCCCCGGACGAGCGCGGCGCAGCTCGCCGTCACCGCGGCGTCCAGCTCCCCGGCCGGTACGGCGGCGCTGACCAGACCGATCTGCGCCGCCCGGGCACCGTCGAACGGTTCACCGGTGAGGTACAGCTGCGCCGCCGCCCGTGGCTGCAGCCGGCGCAGCACGGTGGCGGAGATCACCGCCGGGACCACTCCGAGCCGTACCTCGGTGAAGGCGAAGGTGGCCGCCGCGTCGCAGATCGCGATGTCGGCCGCGGCGATCAGCCCCAGCCCGCCGGCCCTGGCCGGGCCGCCGACCCGGGCCACCACCGGTTTGGGACATTCCCACATCGCCGCCAGTACGTCGCCGAGCATCCCGACCGGCACCTGCCGGGTCGCGTACGCCTCAGCGGTCTCCTTCAGGTCGGCACCGGAGCAGAAGACCGGCCCGGTGTGGCTCAGCACCACCACCCGGACCTGCGGGTCGGCGACCGCTGCGGACAACGCGGCGAGCAGGTCGGTCATCAGCGGGGTGGACAGCGCGTTGCGGTTGCCCGGGCTGTCCAGGGTCAGGGTGGTGATCCCGGCGGCGGTGGCCGTGCGGATCAGTGGCTGCGCGGACCTGGTGGGTCGGGGCTCATCCATGCCGGCACACTAGTCCCATGCCAGGAGCACCACCCGCCGGTACGCCGGTGCCCGCCGACGGGGCGCTACCGCCATCCGCGCTCGCCCGTAGCGGCCGGCGCGGCTTCGGGGTCTATCTGCATGTGCCGTTCTGCGCCACCCGCTGCGGCTACTGCGACTTCAACACGTACACGCCTGCCGAACTCGGCGGCAGCGCACCGGTCGGGGAGTACCTGGACGCCGTGCTGGCCGAGCTGGAGCTGGCCGCGAAGGTCCTGGCTGACCGGCCGCCTCGGCAGGTGGACACGGTCTTCGTCGGCGGCGGCACGCCGAGTCTGCTGCCCGCCGACGCACTGGCCCGGCTGCTCGACGCGATCGACGCCACCTGGGGGCTGGCCGCCGACGCGGAGGTCACCACCGAGGCCAACCCCGAGTCGGTGACGCCGGCGTCGCTGCGGGCGCTGCGCGCCGCCGGCTACACCAGGGTGTCGCTCGGCATGCAGTCGACCGCGGCGGCGGTGCTCGCCGTGCTGGACCGCCGGCACGCGCCGGGCCGCGCGGTCACCGCCGCCCGAGAGGCCCGGGAGGCCGGGTTCGAGCACGTCAATCTCGACCTGATCTACGGTACGCCGGGGGAGAGCGCGGCGGACTTCGACGAGTCGCTGGCGGCGGTGGTGGCGGCCGGGGTGGACCACGTCAGCGCGTACGCGCTGATCGTCGAGGACGGCACCCGGTTGGCGGCCCGGATGCGGCGCGGCGAACTGCCGTACCCCGACGACGACGTCGCCGCCGACCGCTACCTCGCCGCCGAGTCGGCCCTGAGCGGCGCCGGATTCGACTGGTACGAGGTGTCGAACTGGGCACGGTCGGACGCCGGCCGGTGCCGGCACAACCTGTTGTACTGGACCGGCGGCGACTGGTGGGGGCTCGGGCCGGGGGCGCACAGCCACGTCGGCGGGGTCCGCTGGTGGAACGTGCGGCATCCCCGGTCGTACGCCGAGCGGCTGGCCGCCGGACGGTCGCCCGGCCACGGCCGGGAACTACTCACCGACACCGAGCAGCAGTTCGAAGAGGTGATGCTGGGGCTGCGTCTGGCCAGCGGGCTGCCGCTGGCGCGCCTGGCCCCGGCCGGCCGGGTCGCGGCCCGGCGGGCCGGCGACGACGGACTACTCGACCCCGAAGCGCTCACTGCCGGGCAGGCGGTACTGACCCTGCGTGGCCGGCTGCTGGCCGACGCGATCGTCCGTGACCTGCTGCCGTGAAACCGCTGCTGGGCGACCTTCCGTGGGTGGCCCGTTGTCACCACCGGTGACGCCCCCGGAGCCGGTACGGATCCGGGGGCGAGCGGCGTCACTTGATGAAGTTGGCGGACATCGGGTACTTGTACAGCGTTCCCTCGTTGGCCTTCACGCCCGCGATGATCCCGAAGATGATCTGGATCGCGAACACCACCAGGCTGGGGATGAAGAACAGGCACCAGCTGACGAAGAGCAGCACGAAGGCGATCGCCGACCAGAGGATCTGGAAGTTGAGCGCGGCCAGCGCATGCGCCCGTACGGCCGGTGACTGCTGACCCTTGACCAGGTAGGCGATCAGCGGGCCGACGAAACCGAGCGGTCCGAAGCTGATGAACGCGCCCAGGGCGCCACCGAAGTGGGCGATCAGCGCCCAGGTCTTGTCGTCGTTGGTGGCGTAGCCGGACGGGGGTTGACCTCCGTACGCCGGACCGCCGGGCGGGAAACCGCCGGGCGGGGGGTATCCGCCGGGGGGCGGGCTCGCGCCGCCGGGCGGCGGGGGGTATCCGGGAGAGGAGGCCTCGCCCGGCATCGAGTAGGACGCTGGAGGTGGCGGCGGGGAGTTGGGGTCCTGCGGCATGCCGCCGGGACCGTACTCCCCTGGTGGGCGAGGTGGTTCAGTCATGCCCGACACGGTAGGGGGAGGGATCAAGCCGCGCCAGTTAGCCCCGCCGACGAATTTCCCGTCCGGGTAGGCCGTCTCCGCTGGTCGGTCGGCTTGCGCTGGGTTGGCCGGCCGGCCTTACGATGCCCGCCGGCCGACCGATCCGAGCCCGAGCGAACCGCCCGATCCGACAGGGTGAGTGCGTTTGGTGACATATCGCCCGGTACGCCCCCGCCCGGCGAACTGATCATCGCCGGCCCGGCCCGATCGACGTATGCTGGCACTCACAACCGGCGAGTGCCAGCAACGGCGTCCGTCGTCGGTCCGGCCACCCAGCGGCCGCCGTGACGGCCGGGACCGTAGCCTCGGACCGGTCCGACCGGTGTCAGCGGAGGAGGTGCAGATGGGTCTCGACGACCGCAAACTCGACGTGCTCCGGGCGATCGTCGAGGACTACGTCGCCACCCAGGAGCCGGTCGGCAGCAAGGCGCTGGTCGAGCGGCACCAGCTCGGGGTGTCACCGGCGACCGTCCGTAACGACATGGCGGTGCTGGAGGAGGAGGGCTACATCCGGCAGCCGCACACCAGCGCCGGGCGGGTCCCGACCGACCGTGGCTACCGGTTGTTCGTCGACCGGCTGTCCCGGGTGAAACCGCTCAGCCCGGCCGAGCGCAGGGCGATCGAACGTTTCCTCGCCGGCGCCGTCGACCTCGACGACGTCGTGCACCGCACCGTCCGGCTGCTCGCCCAGCTCACCCGCCAGGTCGCGGTGGTGCAGTACCCGAGCCTGGCCCGGTCGTCGGTCCGGCACCTGGAACTGGTGCCGATCTCGACCACTCGGCTGATGCTGGTCCTGATCGTCGACACCGGCCGGGTCGAGCAGCGACTGGTGGAGCTGCCGGCCCCGATCAGTGCCGACGACGTGACCGACCTGCGTCGGCTGGCCAACGAGAAGCTCGACGGTTGTCGGCTCTCCGACACCCCGCCGTTGGTCCAGGCGTTGGTCGACGAGGTGCCAGCGGACCTGCGACCGGCGATGACCACGCTTTCGACGGTCCTGCTGGAGACGCTGGTCGAGCGGCACGAGGAACGCCTCGCCCTGGCCGGGACCGCTAACCTGGCCAGAGGGGGACTACTCGACTTCCAGGGCTCCCTGCGCCCGATACTGGAGGCACTGGAGGAGGAGGTCGTCCTGCTCAAACTGATCGGCGAGGTGGAGCCGAGCACCCTGCGGGTCCGCATCGGCGACGAGAACGAAATCGACAATCTGCGGGCCGCATCCGTGGTCAGCACCGGTTACGGTCCGGGCACTGTCATGGTCGGTGGCCTCGGCGTGCTGGGGCCCACCCGGATGGACTACCCCGGCACCATCGCCACGGTTCGCGCCGTGGCACGCTACGTCGGCGATCTGCTGGCGCAGAACTGACCGGCGGGCAGGATCAATACGACCCGGCGAACTGCACATGCGAGACTGACACATGAGGACACCAGACGCAGTGGCCAAGGACTACTACGGGATTCTCGGCGTGAGCCGGGACGCCTCCGCTGACGACATCAAGCGGGCCTACCGCAAGTTGGCCCGGCAGTACCATCCGGACGTCAATCCGGATCCGGTGGCGGCTGACAAGTTCAAGGACATCAACGCCGCGTACGAGGTGCTCTCCGACGACCAGAAGCGGCAGATCGTCGATCTCGGTGGCGACCCGTTGGCACCCGGCGGCGCGCCCGGCGGCGGCCCCGGCGGGGCCGGGCCCTTCGTCGGCTTCCAGGACATCATGGACGCCTTCTTCGGGGCGGCGGCCGGCTCCCGTGGGCCCCGGTCGCGGACCCGCCCCGGCGCCGACGCGATCCTGCGCCTCGAGCTCGATCTGACCGACACCGCGTTCGGCGTCGAGGCGCCGATCACCGTCGACACTGCGGTGATCTGCACCACATGCTCCGGCGCGGGCACCGCGGCCGGCACCCACCTGGCGACCTGCGAGGCGTGCGGCGGGCGCGGCGAGGTGCAGTCCGTGCAACGGACCTTCCTCGGCCAGGTGGTCTCGTCCCGGCCCTGCGTCGCCTGCCAGGGCTACGGCACCGTCATTCCGCACCCCTGCACCACCTGTTCCGGCGACGGCCGGGTGCGGACCCGACGTTCGCTGACCGTCAAGATCCCCGCCGGGGTGGAGGACGGGATGCGGATCCGGCTGGCCCAGCAGGGCGAGGTCGGGCCGGGCGGGGGCACCGCCGGTGACCTGTACGTCGAGATCCACGAGCGGCCGCACGACGTCTACTCCCGCAAGGGTGACGACCTGCACTGCCGGGTCACCGTGCCGATGACCGCCGCGGCGCTCGGCACCCGGCTGACCATCCGGACCCTGGACAGCGACGAGCCGGTGGACGTCAAGCCGGGCACCCAGCCGGGTGCCACCCTGCGGCTGCGTGGGCGCGGCGTGCCGCATCTGCGCGGCACCGGCCGCGGCGACCTCTACGTGCACCTCGACGTGCGTACCCCGACCAAGCTCGACGCGGAGCAGGAGCGGACGCTGCGGGAGTTCGCCAAGGCCCGGGGCGAGGAGGTCGCCGAGCTGACCAAGCAGGGCGGGTTCTTCTCCCGGATGCGCGACGCGTTCAACGGCCACGGCTGACCCGACGCCGGCCGCCGAGCAGCAGCGGAGAACCGATCCGACGTGAGCGCCCCACTGTTTCTCGTCGAGCGCCTGCCGACCGGGCCGGGTCACACCCTCGACGGGCCGGAGGGCCACCACGCCGCCACGGTGGTCCGGCTGCGCCCGGGTGAGCGGTTGCGGCTCGCCGACGGGCGCGGCGGTGTCGCCGACGCGGTGGTCGAGGCCGTCGGCCGGCACCAGCTCGACCTGCGGATCACCGACACCGGGCAGGTCAGCGCCGCCGACCCCCGGCTGGTGGTGGCGCAGGGCATTGCCAAGGGCGACCGGGGCGAGCTGGCGGTGCAGGCGATGACCGAGGTCGGGGTTGACGAGATCGTCCCGTGGGCGGCCGCCCGCTCGGTGACCCGCTGGCGCGACGACCGTGGTGCCCGCGCCCGGCAACGATGGGTCGGCACCGCGCGGGAGGCCACCAAACAGGCCCGCCGGCCGTGGCTGCCGACGATCGGCGGGTCCGACCAGCAGCCGGCCGAGCCCACCGACGCGGTCGCCGCCCGGTGCGCGGCGTCGGCCGCCAGCTTCGTCCTGCACGAGTCGGCGCAGCAGCGGCTGGCCGTCGCCGACCTGCCGACCACCGGGTCGGTGCTGCTGGTGGTGGGGCCGGAAGGCGGGATCGACGACGCCGAGCTGGCCACCTTCGTCGACGCCGGGGCCCGGCCGGTGCGGCTCGGCCCGGCGGTGCTGCGGACGTCGACCGCCGGTGTCGCGGCACTCGCCCTGCTCTCCGGTCGGCTGGACCGCTGGTAGCGCGGTGGTTGAGGCGCTGGTGGCGCGGCGGTGGACCGGCCGGACCCCGGTCACCGCTACCATCCGTCGGGTGAGCGACAGCTGTGTCTTTTGCCGGATCGCCGCCGGGGAACTGCCGACCACCCTGCTGTACGACGGGGTCAACACGGTCGCGTTCCGGGACCTCCACCCGCAGGCACCCACCCACGTACTGGTGATACCGAAGCAGCACCACCCCGACGTCGCCGCGCTTGCCACGGCCGACCCCGCCGTCGCGGGCGAGCTGCTGGCCACGGCGGCCGCAGTGGCGCAGGCCGAAGGGCTCGCTGCGGACGGCTTCCGGTTGATCTTCAACACCGGCCGGTACGCCGGTCAGGAGGTGTTCCACGTGCACGCCCATGTGCTCGGCGGAGCACCGCTCGGTCCGCTGCTGTCCCGGTGACAACCGGCGGAAATGGAGCCGCTGCGCCGGGCGTTGAGCGGATACGATGGCAGCAAGTCCGCCCGCCACGGCCGACCGGGTCGGGGCGCTGAAATGGAAGCAGGTGCGAAAGGCCGTCAGGCCGACCCATGACCGGCACTCCACCTCCCGGGCAGGCCCGGGTGCAGACCAGGATCACCGTCCCGGACCAGCAGATCATGGTCAACCTGCTCGGCGCAGGCGACGAGATCCTGCGGCTGGTCGAGCAGTCCCTCGCCAGCGACGTCCACGTACGCGGCAACGAGATCACCATCACCGGTGTGCCGTCGGACAACGCGGTCGCCGAGCGGCTGTTCAGCGAGCTGCTCGAGCTCATCGCCAAGGGCGAGACGCTGACCACCGACGCGGTCCGGCGTACCGTCGGCATGCTGGCGCAGGGCGGCAGTGAGCGCCCCGCCGACGTGCTCACCCTCAACATCCTCTCCCGGCGCGGGCGGACCATCCGGCCCAAGACCCTGGGCCAGAAGCGGTACGTGGACGCGATCGACGCGCACACCATCGTCTTCGGCATCGGCCCCGCCGGCACCGGCAAGACCTACCTCGCGATGGCCAAGGCGGTGCAGGCACTGCAGGCCAAGCAGGTCAACCGGATCATCCTGACCCGGCCGGCGGTCGAGGCCGGTGAGCGGCTCGGCTTCCTGCCCGGCACGCTCTACGAGAAGATCGACCCCTACCTGCGTCCGCTCTACGACGCGCTGCACGACATGCTCGACCCCGACTCCATCCCGAAGCTGATGGCGGCCGGCACCATCGAGGTCGCGCCGCTGGCCTACATGCGGGGTCGCACCCTCAACGACGCCTTCATCATCCTCGACGAGGCGCAGAACACCACCGCCGAGCAGATGAAGATGTTCCTGACCCGGCTCGGCTTCGGTTCCCGGATCGTGGTCACCGGCGACATCACCCAGGTCGACCTGCCCGGTGGCACCTCCAGCGGGCTGCGTACCGTGCGGGACATCCTCACCGGCCTGGACGATGTGCACTTCGCGCAGCTGTCCAGCACCGACGTGGTGCGCCACCGGCTGGTCAGCGACATCGTCGACGCGTACGCCCGGTGGGACGCCGACCGCGAGGCACAGCAGAATCAGGGCGTCCACGCGGTCCAGGGCCGGACCGCCCACGGTGGCCGGGCGAACCGGCGCCGATAGAGCTTCGGGAGAGACACGTGTCCATCGAGATCGCCAACGAGTCCGGAATCGACGTCGACACCGACGCGGTGCTCGCCGTCGCCCGTCACGCGCTGGACGAGATGGGCGTCAACCCGCTCGCGGAGCTGTCGGTGCTGCTGGTCGACCAGGACTACATGGCCGAGCTCAACCACCGCTGGATGGGCAGCGACGGGCCGACCGACGTGCTCGCCTTCCCGATGGACGAGGGCAGCGTCGACCACGGTCCGGGCGAGTCGAGCCCGGACGAGCCGGGCCTGCTCGGCGATATCGTGCTCTGCCCGGAGGTGGCCGCCAAGCAGGCGGCCACCGCCGGGCACGCCGCCGCCGACGAGCTGCACCTGCTCACCGTGCACGGGGTGCTGCACCTGCTCGGCTACGACCACGCCGAGCCGGACGAGGAACGTGAGATGTTCGAGTTGCAGGCTCGCCTGCTCTACAGCTGGAAGGAAGCCCGGGCCACGTGAACTCTGGCCATACCACCGGCACCCCGCTGGCCGCCGCTGCGACAGCCACCGGGCTGCCGGACCTGCAACTGTTGGTCATCGCCGCCGGTCTGGTGGTGCTGGCCGGAATCATCGCGATGACCGAGGCGGCGCTGGTCGTCGTCTCGCCGGCCCGGGCCGCCGAGCTGGCCCGCGACGGCAGCCGTTCCGCCCGGGCCCTGCAGATCGTCGCCGCGGACGCGGTCCGGCACGTCAATCTGCTACTGCTGCTCCGGCTGCTCTGCGAGCTGACCGCCACCACCCTGGTCGCGCTGGTCGCCGTCGACACCTTCGGCGCCGGCTGGACGGCGGCACTGGTCACCGCCGGGGCGATGACCGTGGTCAGCTTCGTGGTGGTCGGCGTCGGTCCGCGTACGATCGGTCGCCAGCACGCCTTCGTCGTGGCGCGGGCGACCGCGCCGCTGGTCCGCGGCCTGGGCCGCGCCCTGAACCCGCTGGCCTCGCTGCTGATCCTGATCGGCAACGCGGTGACCCCGGGCAAGGGCTTCCGGGAAGGCCCCTTCGCCACCCAGATCGAGCTGCGGGAGCTCGTCGACCTCGCCGAGCAGCGCGGTGTCGTCGAGCACGGCGAGCGCCAGATGATCCACTCGGTGTTCGCGCTCGGCGACACCATCGCCCGCGAGGTGATGGTGCCGCGGACCGAGATGGTGTGGATCGAACGGCACAAGACGCTGCGCCAGGCACTGGCGCTGTTTCTGCGGTCCGGCTTCTCCCGGATCCCGGTGATCGGCGGCAACGTCGACGACGTGGTGGGCATCATCTACCTCAAGGACGTGGTCCGTCGGGCCCACGCGGTCGGGCCGGGCAGCGACGAGGTCCCGGTGGTCGAGCTGATGCGCCCGGCGACGTTCGTGCCGGAGTCCAAGCCGGTGGACGACCTGCTCTCCGAGATGCAGGCCGCCCGTACCCACCTGGTGATCGTGGTCGACGAGTACGGCGGCACCGGGGGACTGGTCACCATCGAGGACATCCTGGAGGAGATCGTCGGGGAAATCACCGACGAGTACGATGTCGAGCGGCCGCCGGTCGAACGACTCGACGACGACCGGGTCCGGGTGACCGCCCGGCTGCCGGTCGAGGACCTCGGCGAGCTGTTCGACGTGGAGATCTCCGACGACGAGGTCGAGACGGTCGGCGGGTTGATGGCCCACCTGCTCGGCCGGGTGCCGATCCCCGGTGCGGAGGTCACCGTCGCCGGCCTCCGGCTGGTCGCCGAGGGCACCACCGGCCGGCGCAACCGGGTGGACACCGTCCTGGTACGTCGGACCGTCGACCAGCCGGCCGAGCCGTCGGCCGAGCACACCGCCGACGGCAAGGACCACCGTCATGCCAGAGCAGAGGAAAGGCAGCACGCAGATGCCTGAGTCGCCGTCGGCCACGCCGACCGGGTCGGAGCCGGAGCCGCAGCTCAGCGCCGAGGACAGCAAGCTGGTCGTGCTGGCCCGCAGCGCCCGGGCCCGGATCGGGGCGGCTGAGGGCGCCGCCGTACGGGACCAGGACGGGCGTACCTACGCCGGCGCTAACGTCGCACTGCCGTCGCTGACGCTGACCGCGTTGCAGCTGGCGGTCGCGTCGGCCGTCGCGTCCGGAGCCACCCGGCTGGAGGCCGCCGCCGTGGTCACCGAAGCCTCCACCTTGGATGGTGCCGGGCACGCGGTGGTGCGGGACCTGGCCACCGACGCCCCGGTCCACGTCGCTGCCCCGGACGGCACACTGCTCGGCACGGTACGCCAGTGAGCTCGCGCGGATCGTCTCCGCTGGAAACCTTCCGGGCCGGCTTCGCCTGTTTCGTCGGCCGCCCGAACGCCGGCAAGTCGACCCTGACCAACGCGATCGTCGGGCAGAAGATCGCGATCACCTCCAGCAAGCCGCAGACCACCCGGCACGTGATCCGGGGCGTCCTGCACCAGCCGCAGTCGCAGCTGGTCCTGGTCGACACCCCGGGGCTGCACCGGCCGCGGACGCTGCTCGGCGAACGCCTCAACGACCTGGTCCGCCAGACCTGGAGTGAGGTCGACGTGATCGGGCTGTGTATCCCGGCCGACGAGCCGGTCGGCCGGGGCGACCGGTTCATCACCGGGGAGATCGCCGAGCTCAAGGCGACGGTGGTGGCGGTGGTCACCAAGACCGACCTGGTCGACCGGCACCGACTCGCCGAGCAGCTGCTCGCGGTCAGCGAGCTGGGTGACTTCGCCGACGTGGTGCCGGTCAGCGCCGCCACCGGCCACCAGGTGCAGACCCTGGTCGACGTGATGACCGGCCACCTGCCCGAATCTCCCCGGCTCTACCCGG
Organism: Solwaraspora sp. WMMA2065; assembly: GCF_030345075.1. NCBI lineage: Bacteria > Bacillati > Actinomycetota > Actinomycetes > Micromonosporales > Micromonosporaceae > Solwaraspora > Solwaraspora sp. WMMA2065. The sequence continues at coordinate 2,871,510 of NZ_CP128361.1, read as the reverse complement.
ACGACATGCTCACCGACGAGCCCGAGCAGGTGCTGATCGGCGAGCTGATCCGGGAGGCCGCGCTGGAGGGCGTACGGGACGAGCTGCCACACTCGATCGCGGTGATCGTCGAGGAGATGCTCCCAGAGGATTCGCTGATCCGGATATACGCTGACATCTACGTCGAGCGGCCGAGTCAGAAGGCGATCGTCATCGGCGCCGGCGGTAGCCGGCTGCGCGACGTCGGCACCCGCTCCCGCAAGGAGATCGAGGAGCTGCTCGGCAGCCGGGTCTACCTCGACCTGCACGTCCGGGTGGCCAAGGACTGGCAGCGTGACCCCCGGCAGCTGCGCAAACTGGGCTTCTGACCTGGTGTCTTCGGGAGGTTCTCCTGATCAGTCCCGGTTGCGATCGATGGTGATGCTCCCGCTGCCGGTCCGTGCGTCGATCAGATGCTCGCCGTCCGGATCGTCCGGCACCCGTACGTCGGCCGATCCGGATCCGGTCTCGGTACGGATCCGGTAGCTACCCGCGGGCACGGTGACGTGCACCGACCCACTGGACGTCTCGGCGCGCACCGGACCCGGGTCGTCAAGGGTGAGTGCCACCTTCCCGGAGCCGGTGGTCGCGACCACGCCATCGCCGCTGAGATCGCGGCCGTCGATGGAGCCGGAACCGGTGTGCAGCTCCGCCGGACCGGACAGCCGGTACGCGGTGATGCCGCCGGAACCGGTCCGCGCGTCCACCCGACCAGTAGCCCGGTCGATGGTGATGCTCCCCGATCCGACCCGGACCGACACGTCCGACACGTCGAACAGCATCAGCTGGCCGGAGCCGTTCTCACCCTCGACCGAGACGCCCGGGGGCGCGACGATGTCGTACGACACGTCGCACCGCCAGCCGCACGACGTGTCCAGTTCGAGCACCGTCCCGTCAATCCGGTAGGTCCGACCCGGCTCGGAGCGCTGGTAGCGGACGACCCGCTGGATCTCGACCGTGTCACCGGGCCGGGTCCGCACCAGCACGTCCCCGTCGCCGGATTCCACGATCCGTACGGCGGTGATCGGGACCGTCTCGGTGTCGTCGAAGTCCTCCTGGTGCCAGGCAAGCGGTGCGCACGCGGCCGAGGCGACGGCCAGCAGCGCGAGGGTCGACGCGGCGGCGAGTGCGGTGGTCGTGGTACGGGCGCGAGTCATGCCGGTGACGCTACGAGCGCCACCGGCGGGGCACATCCGGCACGGCCACGGATCTGTCCCGGATCGCGACCCTGAGTCCGCATCAGGGCCGGTCGCCGGCACGCCCGGTCGGCGCGGGACAATGACCGGGTGCCCGGATACCGCCGCCAGCTCTACCGCGACGACGCGGTGGTGCTCCGCGTACAGAAACTGGGCGAGTCCGACCGGATCATCACCCTGCTGACCCGCCGGCACGGCCGGCTGCGGGCGGTGGCCCGGGGGGTACGCCGGACGACCTCCCGGTTCGGTGCCCGGCTGGAGCCGTTCGGCCACGTCGACCTGCAGATCGCCGGGAACCCGGACGGGCCCGGTAGCTCACTGCACACGGTCAGCCAGGTCGAGGGGCTGCACCTGTACGGCAAACGGTTCCTGGCCGACTACCCGCGCTACACGGCCGCCAGCGCGATCGTCGAAACCGCCGAGCGGCTCACCCCGGTGGAGCGGGAACCGTCGCTGCGGCTGTTCCAGCTCACCCTCGGCGCGCTGCGGGCACTGGCCGAGGGCGACCACGCCGGCACCCTGGTGCTCGACGCGTACCTGCTGCGTGGGATGGCCCTCGCCGGCTGGGCGCCGGCGCTGCGCGACTGCGCGGTGTGCGGCACCAAAGGCCGGCACCGGGCGTTCTCCGTACCGGCCGGGGGGTGTGTCTGCCCGGACTGTCGACCACCCGGCGCGGCCCACCCGGCCCCGGCCACCATCGACCTGATGGCCGCCCTGGCCACCGGCGACTGGCAGGTGGCGGACACGTCGGAACCGGCCACCCGACGGGAGTGCAGCGGGCTGGTGGCGGCGCACCTGCAGTGGCATCTGGAGCGCGGGTTACGCTCGCTGCCGCTGGTCGACCGTTCCCAGGAGACGCAACCATGACCAAGGGCAGGGGCCTGCGCCCGCCGGTGGCACCCACTCCGCACCCGTCCGGGGCCCGGCCACCGGCGTTGCCGAAGCAGGCGCTGCCCGACCACGTGGCGATCGTGATGGACGGCAACGGCCGGTGGGCCAAGGACCGTGGTCTGCCCCGCACCAAGGGGCACGAGCAGGGGGAGTTCTCGCTGTTCGACACCGTGGAAGGCGCGATCGAGCTGGGGATTCCGTACCTGTCGGCGTACGCCTTCTCGACGGAGAACTGGCGCCGCTCGCCGGACGAGGTCCGCTTCCTGATGGGCTTCAACCGTGACGTCATCCGCCGTCGCCGCGACCAGCTGGTCGACCTGGGGGTACGGGTGGTGTGGTCCGGGCGGGCGGGCCGGCTGTGGAAGAGCGTGATCTCCGAGCTGCAGACCGCCGAGGAGATGTCCCGGCACAACAGCACGCTCACCCTGCAGTTCTGCGTCAACTACGGCGGCCAGGCGGAGATCGCCGACGCGGCGGCGGCGATCGCCCGGGACGTCGCGGCCGGCAAGGTCGACCCGGCCCGGGTCAACGAGAAGATGCTGGCCCGCTACCTCTACCACCCGGAAGTGCCCGAGGTGGATCTGTTCCTGCGTCCGTCCGGCGAGCAGCGGACGTCGAACTTCATGCTCTGGCAGTCGGCCTACGCCGAGCTGGTCTTCCTGGACACCCTCTGGCCGGACTTCGACCGGCGGCACCTGTGGTACGCCTGCGAGCTGTACGCGCAGCGGGACCGCCGGTTCGGCGGCGCCCTGCCCAACCCGGTGGCCCCGCAGGGCTGAACGCGACCCGGCCCGGCGCGCCGCCGGGCTGTCTGGAAAACCGGGTGCGCCGGGGGACCGCACCGGTTAGCGTGACGGTCATGCGCTTCTGACGCCCTCTTTTTCGCAGTGCCGCGACCGCTCGGCGGTCGCCGTCGATCCGTGCCGTGCGGGTTCCCGCCGCCGGTCGACACTGCGGGCGTCACGGCGTCTCCGGCTGGCTGGTCCCGTCATCGTGGACCGTCGTCGGTGACTGCGGCGCCCGCCTCCCGCATCTCACCCGTCACCGCCGCGGGTTCGCGTGGCGGTTCGCAGCCAGGAGGTCTTTCCCGCATGGCGCAACGACCAGAACAAGACACGACGACGCCCCGGTTCACCGTGCCCGACAACGCCCCGAGTGACCTCGCGTTGCCCGAGGTCGCTCTGTCCGAGATCGATCTGCCCGAGGTCGCGCTGCCTGAGGACGCGCTGCCCGCCGAGGGTCGGCGCGCTGCCCGCGCGCTCGCGCCGGGCTCCGGCCCGCAGACCAGGAGCGCCCGCCCGGACCGGCTCGCCGGTCGCGGTCAGCGCGCCGGCAAGGGCCGCAACTACCAGTTCCGGCGCAGCTGACCGACGCCGAGGTGAACAGTGCCTCACCGCCTTCCGGATCCGCTGATCTTGCTGCTAGCTTTTGCCATAACTTTGCAAGAGCAACAGATCGGCGTACGGGGGTGGGGCGATGGCGGCGGCCACCCTGTCGGCAGCCCGCAGCGACCTGCTCGGCGTCGCCGCACAGCGCCGCCGGACCGGGATCTGGCTGGTCGCGCTGACCGTCGGGCTGGTGGCCACCGCCGTTGTGGCGGTCGGCTCCGGTGCCATCGGGATCGCCCCGACGACCGTCGCCGCCATCATCGGCAACCAACTCGTCGGACTGCCCGTTGAGGCGACCTGGAGCCTTCCGGAGCAGGCCATCGTCTGGCAGGTCCGGCTGCCCCGGGTGCTGCTCGGCATGCTCGTCGGTGCCGGGCTGGCGGTGTGCGGAGTGGCGTTGCAGGCGATGGTCCGCAACGTGCTCGCCGACCCGTACCTGCTCGGCATCAACTCCGGAGCGTCCAGCGGCGCGGCGGCGGCGATCCTGTTCGGGGCCGGTGCCGGCTTCGGCCAGTACGCCCTGTCCGCCAGCGCTTTCATCGGCGCCCTCGCCGCGTCGCTGCTGGTCTTCCTGATCGCCCGTAGCGGCGGCCGGGTCACCTCGATCCGGTTGCTGCTGTCCGGAGTCGCCGTCGGCTACGCGCTGTACGCCACCACCAGTTTCCTGATCTTCGCCTCCGGGTCGGCCGAGGGTGCCCGATCGGTGATGTTCTGGCTGCTCGGGTCGCTGGGGCTGGCCCGCTGGGACGCGCTGCTGGCGGTGGCCGCCGTCGTGCTGGTCGGGACGACCGGGTACCTGACAATCGTCGGCCGGCGACTGGACGTGCTCGCCATCGGCGACGAGACCGCGCAGACCCTCGGCGTGTCACCGGACCGGTTCCGACTGCGCCTGCTGGTGCTGGTCTCGCTGAGCGTCGGCGTGCTGGTCTCCGCCGCCGGCAGCATCGGCTTCGTCGGCCTCGTCGTGCCCCACCTGGCCCGGCGGCTCGTCGGCGCGCCACACGTACGGGTGGTGCCGGTGGCCGCCCTGCTCGGCGCGATCCTGCTGGTCTGGGCCGACGTGCTGGCCCGGGTCCTGCTGGCCCCCCAGGAGATCCCGATCGGGATCATCACCGCGCTGCTGGGCGCACCCTTCCTGCTGGTTTTGATCCGCCGCCTGCACGCCGCGTCCGGGTGACCACCGGGCCTGCCCGAGCACCGGGTCCAACTGGGCCCCCGAGTTTGCCGAACAGTCGAGGAGCACCATGAGGACAAGCCGTACCACCGCCGTCGCGGCGGTCTCCGCCGCCGTGCTGCTCGCCGCCGGATGCGGCGAAGCCGGTGCCGACCCCACCCCGGACGCGGCCGACGGCTACCCGGTGACCGTCACCAACTGCGGCGTCGACGTCACCTTCGACGCCGCGCCGGAACGGGTCGTGCTGCTCAAGAGCGCGGCCGTGCCGTACCTGCACGCGCTCGGCGTGATGGACCGGGTCACCGCCCGGGCAGGGCAGTACCCGGCGGAGTACTACGACGAGGCGACCCTGTCCGAGCTGGACCGCGTCCCGCTGCTGACCGACAAGACCGACACCAGCGGCCACCTGCAGATCTCCAAGGAAGTGGTGATCAGCCAACAGCCGGACCTGGTGCTCGGCGAGGTGGACAACCTGTCCCGGGACACGCTGTCGGCGGTGGACATCCCGCTGCTCGAGGAGCCGGCGATGTGCCCGGGAAGCACGGCGGTGCCGACCTTCGACGACATCTACGCTCAGATGCGGACCTACGGCGAGGTGTTCGACCGGGCCGACGAGGCGGCTGCGGCGGTCACCGCGCTGGAAGAGCGGATGGCGCAGGTGCAGGCCCAGGCCGAGGCGGGCTCCGGCCGTACGGCCGCGGTGCTGTACCCGACCGTCGGCGGCGGTGTCACCTACGCGTACGGCACCGCCAGCATGGCGCACCCGCAGCTGGAGGCGGCCGGGTTCCGCAACGTCTTCGACGACGTACCCGAACGGGTCTTCGAAGTCACCGTGGAGGAACTGCTCGGCCGCGACCCCGACGTGCTGGTCCTGCTGTACAGCGACGGCGACCCGGCCGCCGTCGAACAGGGCCTGACCGGGCTGCCCGGGGCGGAGAACCTGGCCGCCGTGCGCAACGGCGACGTGCTGACCCAGCTGTTCAACTTCACCGAGCCGCCGACCCCACTGTCCATCGACGGACTTGAACGGATTGTGCAGCACTTCCAGGCCGAGTCGTGATCACCGCGACCGAGGTCTCCTGGCGCTACGGCGCCAACCCGGTGATCGACGGGGTCAGCGTGACCGCCCGACCGGGCCGGGTCCTCGGGCTGATCGGCCCGAACGGCAGCGGCAAGACCACCCTGCTGCGCCTGCTCCACGGTGCCCTGCGCAGCGGCGGTGCCGGGCGTAGTGGTGGTGGCGGTGCCGGGCGTAGTGGTGGTGGTGCCGGGCGGGTCGTGGTGGACGGGGACGAACTTGCCAGCCTGCCGTCGCGGGAGGTCGCCCGCCGGCTGGCCGTGGTGGTGCAGGAGGCCGGCGGCGCGGACACCGCGCTGACCGTGGCCGAGCTGGTGCTGCTGGGCCGGGGTCCGCACCTGTCGACGTTCCAACGGACCAGTCGGGCCGACCACGAGATCGTGGCCCGGTGCCTGGCCCGGGTCGGTGCCGCCCACCTGGGTGCCCGCGCGTTCGCCGGGCTGTCCGGCGGCGAACGCCAACGGGTGCTGATCGCCCGCGCTCTCGCCCAGCAGGCCACCCATCTGCTGCTCGACGAGCCGACCAACCACCTGGACATCCGCTACCAGCACGAGGTCCTGCAACTGGTGCGGGACCTCGGCACCTGCTCCATCGTCGTACTGCACGACCTGAACCTGGCCGCCCGCTACTGCGACGACCTGGTGCTGCTCGGCGACGGCCAGGTGGCGGCCGCCGGCAGCACGGACGAGGTGCTCGACCCGGCGGTGCTCGAACCGGTCTACGGGATCGGCATCCGGCGGCTGGACCTCGACGGAGCCATCCACCTGCTGTTCCGCCCACACGAGGCGACCGAGGAGAGGACCGCGGCATGACGGCCGTACAAGACCGGATCAACGCGTACTGGACCGGCCGGGCGCCGGGCTACGACGAGTACGTGCAGCGCCCTGAGCGGTTCGCCGTCGACCAGCAGGCCTGGTCGCAGGTCTGGGCGGCGGCACTGCCGCCGGCACCGCTGGACGTGCTCGACGTCGGCACCGGCACCGGGCAGGCGGCCATCGTGCTGGCCGGCCTCGGCCACCGGGTCACCGGCATCGACCTGTCCGAGGGGATGCTGGAGCGGGCCAGGCACCACGCCGCCGCGATGCCCGACGGCCCGGTCATCGCGTACGGCGACGCCGTCGCACCGGACTTCCCGGTGGCCAGCTTCGACGCGGTGACCAGCCGTTACCTGATGTGGACGCTGCGGGAGCCGCAGGTTGCCGTGGCCAACTGGGTACGCCTGCTGCGCCCCGGCGGCACCGTCGCCGTGGTCGACAGCACCTGGTTCCCTGACGGGCTGGACAACGCCTCGGAGAACTTCGCCGACCACTACGACAGTGCGGTGCGCTCGGCGCTGCCGCTGGCCACCGCGAAGTCCATCGACCAGACCGTGGCGGTGCTGGAGCGGGCCGGTCTGCGTGATGTCGCGGCCGTACCGCTGACCTCGATCTACGAACTCGATCAACGGTTCGGCGTGGCACCCGATCACGAGCTCAAACTGCAGTACATCGTCACCGGTCGTCGCTGACGGTCGCGAGCCGAGTGGGGTGACGGGGTCAGCGGAGTCGGTCCCCTCACCCCCGGCCGTTCAGGAGGAAACAGTTCGAGGTCGCCTCCAGCGACTGAAAGGCCCTCATTCGAGATCAGCACCATGTACTCGCGCCCGTTGCGCGTGAAGTGAACGCAGCCATGGGTACGGCCGATCTCGTCGGCTACTCCGGGAAGCCTGGCCTTCGCTCCGGATAGCGGCAGCACCGTCACAGACCGAGATTTGGTCTACGCCGGACTCGTGTCCATGGTTCCGGTTTCGGTGACACCCGAAGAACCGTACTGCTCCGCGACTCAATCTCAGTTTAAATCCGGCGCGGTTTCCGTGTGCTCGGGGACTGGACGCAACCTCCGTCGTCACCGACGAAGTCATGCTGTTTCAATCCGGCGCGGTTTTCGTGTGCTCGGGGACGACAGGTACGAAGCAAGTATCACCTTCGAGCCACCATGTTTCAATCCGGCGCGGTTTTCGTGTGCTCGGGGACTCGCGTGCAGCGTCGTACGGCGGACGGGCTTGCGCAGGGTTTCAATCCGGCGCGGTTTTCGTGTGCTCGGGGACACGACGCGTCGACCAACGACACGCGGTACGGCGGCTTCAATCCGGCGCGGTTTTCGTGTGCTCGGGGACCACATCAAAACAGCCGCAGGCACTACCGCCATCGCAGTTTCAATCCGGCGCGGTTTTCGTGTGCTCGGGGACCGCCCGTATCCGCAAGGATGCCTGCATTCTCATGCGGGCGGGTTTCAATCCGGCGCGGTTTTCGTGTGCTCGGGGACCAGTGTGGTGCAAGGATCGTGCGAACGCACGTGAGGGTTTCAATCCGGCGCGGTTTTCGTGTGCTCGGGGACTCTCAAGACGGCCTTCCACGGAAGGGCTACGGCTCGTTTCAATCCGGCGCGGTTTTCGTGTGCTCGGGGACCGTGTCCGAAATGTCGGGCGGTCTGACCTGGGCAAACAGGGGGCCTGGAGGGCAACCTTCTGTTGATCATGATCTTGGTAGTGGCTCAGATGATCTCTATGAGACTGGTTTTCGCAGCTCGGGGGCAGTTTGGGATCTTTCCGCCAACCTCCCCGGATCCCGGGCGTGTCGGAGGTTGCCGCAATCGACATTTCACCACAACTCCGGCACCTAATCTTGCGTACATCGATGCGTTGTCTGTCCTCAACGGATGCTGCTGGCTCGGCGTGGCTGTCTCACCTCCGTCCGGATACCTAACGACAGGTCGATGTGGAAATTGTCGCGTACCCGGTCGTCTCCGGCAAGGGGGAGCGGTTGTCCGTTGTGCGCATGCTGCGGTTCGCCAAGCGGAGTTCGCCGTGGCCAACTCCACTACCTCGGTGGCGGTCTGGTAAGTGTCGCGGGAGGGCGGTGAGATTAGGCTTTGTCTGGTCCGGGCAGGAGGTATCTGGCCTTGCGCCGGTGGGCGGCTTTTGATCATCTCGGTGACTTCGATCGGTTCGCCGGCCCGGGTAGTGGTTCGCTTCGACGGCGATCGGCTGGTTGGCGGTGACGAACACGCCGACGCCGGACTCGCCACGGACGAATCCTTGCTTCTTGAGGATGTTGAGCGCGCGTTGGGTGGTGAGGTTGGAGACGCCGTACCGCTCGCAGAGTTGGGCCGTGGAGGGCACCTTGTCGCCGGGCTTGAACTCGCCGGTGAGGATCTGGCGGCGCAGGTCGGCGGCGATCTGGCGTTGGCGGTCGCGTAACGTCGTTGGCAGCGGCGGGGTCGGGTTGGTTGGTCATGCGGGTGGGACCTGCATTTGGTAGGTGTGGCCGGTGGAGCGGCTGGTCACGGTGTGCATGACGGCGTACTCGACGGGTTGGCCGGTGGCGGCGCGGCTGATGCGGGTGAGGACGAGGAGTGGCTCGTCGGCGGGGATGTCGAGGAGTTCCTGTTCGTGGTCGGTCGGCCGTCGTGCGGTGACGTGTTCGGTGACCTGGTGGGGTGCGAGGTTGAGGTCGGTGAGGACCCGTACCGCGCCGCCTTTGATCTTGCGGTTTTCGGCGAGTGGGGTGCCGGCGGCGATGGGTTCCGGGTAGTAGGAGTCGGCGAGTTCGACGGGCCGGTCGTCTTCGAGGATGAGGCGGCGGCGGACGACGGCTCGTTCGCCGGCGGCGAGTCCGAGTGCGCGTCTGACCTGTGTGTCCGCGTCGACGGTCTCGACGCCGAGTAGCTGTTGCGTGCCGACGCGTCCCCGGCCGGCGGCCTCGGCGGACCACGCGTCGTGCTGCTGTGCAACGAGGTACGGGTCTGAGCTGCTGGTCCAGCCCTGGTCTGTCATGGGGTCGGTGCTGGTGCGGGGGCTGCTTGCCAGAGGTGCTCGACGTGGCCGGCGTACTGGTCGAACAGGCCGCCGGGGCCGCGGCGGCGGATGTGCAGGGTGGGGGAGGCGTGTCCGAGTTGGTCGGCGAGGTGGGTGCTGACCAGGGCTTCGTCGTCGAAGATCCAGACGGACAGGCTGATGTGGCGGTCGGTGTGGCGTACCTGTGGGGTGGGTTCGATCTTGGCCAGTTCGGCGGTGGTGATGTCGATGCGGGTGGAGATCGACAGGGCGGCGTTCTCGATGCGTTCGCGTTCGCGGGTGACGGGTGAGTCTTTGTGGCCGAGGAGGAAGCGCAGGTCGAGCCCGGATGCGGCCTTGTTGCGCAGGGTGGCTGTGATGCCGGGGACCTCGGTCCAGAGGAAGTAGGAGGTGTAGCCGGCGCACCAGATGCGGGACGTGGCGCGGTGGAGGAGGTCGTTCCAGAGTTCCCGGGGGACGGCTGAGCGTGTCGGCCATGCGGCGCGGATTTCCCGGTCGTATCCGCGTTTGACCAAGCCGGACCAGATCACGTCTTCATCTTCTCTCAGCGCCTGGGCGACCTGCGAGCGGTGGCGGGGGTGAGGAACGCGACCGCCGAGCCACCGGGCGACGGTCTTGGGGTCGACGCCGACCTTGCCGGCCAGGGTCGCGGGTGTCATGCCGGTTCGGCTCATCGCCACGTGCAGCGCTGTGTTCATGGTTGATCACTCCTGGGACGTTTGTAAACGTCCCTAGGCTACCTGACGCAGAGGTCCCGGCATCCCCTCCATACAGGAAGAGTCCACAAAAGATCCTTCAAACGCCCTTGATCCGCGATGGAGAGAGCCGTGAACAGGAACCAGGTTCCCGACAACAGGTATCAACGGACCCGACAACCCATGGTCAACGCGGGTCCGACGCCGGACCGGCCGCCGTTGCCGCGACGGACGCCGGGGCAGACGGACATCGGGCGGGACTCACGTTTCCGGCTGCTGGCCACGCGTGCGGTGGCACCCGCGCCGGACGCCGAACGGCCGGTCGTCGACGCCGAGCAGGCGGTGCTGGACGAGGTGGCGGCGGCGATGCGGAACCGGCCGGACGTCGACGTGTTGGACCGGGCGCGGGAGACGGTCGCCGAGCACATGCCGAGCCGGTTGGCCGAGTGCCGGGTGTGTGACGTGCCGGCGTTCTGCCCGCCGTTCACCAGCGCGTTGGCGGTGTTGGACCGCTGGGATCAGGTCAAGGCGCGTCGGGTGCGGGCGGTGTTGCAGTACGCCGGGTTGTGGCCGGACGGGTACGTCCACGACGGGCGGGACGGCTGATGGCCGACGGGGAACTCCTGCGGGTCGGTGACACGCTGCATCTCGGCAAGGCCGACTGGGTGTTCGGCGACCGGTCGATGACGGTCCGGGTCTCCGACATCCGGTACGGCCTGGACGACGCCGATTCCCCGGTGGTCGGCATCCTTGCCACGATCACGTCGGCCGGGCGGGACGGGCGGATGGCCGCGATCGGCGTCTACAAGAGTGCCCTGATCCGCTCCGGCGTGGTGCAACGCCGGCAGCCACTCAACGGCGTCGACCATCCCCACTCATAGAGAAGTCAATGAGGATCATGGACATCTGCGCGTTGACCAGCGCGGCGTTACTCGGTTTCCTCGCCGGGCTGTTCTCATTCCGAGTCAAGAGTCGCTGGTGCCCTCGGTGCGGCGAACTGACCACCACTCCACCGCCCGCGAGGTGAGGCTGACGCACCTCAAAACGCGAAATGACGTGCGTCAGCCTCACCTCGCGGCTCCGGCAAGGGAAGGCCGTCGAGCATGAGACTGCCTCCGGCGCTGGCCACAGGATGTGACCAGCGCCGGAGGCTGGATAGGTGATTCTGGATAGGTGAGGCGTACGGTCAGTGCTTGTCGGCGCAGCACGGGGTCGGGTCGGGCAGCTCGAACGGCCCGATCCGCCCCGGTCCGACCGGAGTGGTGATCAACGTGAGCACTCCGTTGATCCACTGCGGCCGGACGAAGTCCCGGGTCTGCACCGGCGTCTCCGGCTCCGGAACCGCGCCGCCGAGCATGATGACCTGCTCGATCGCGCTGAGTTCGAGCAGCTCCGCGACGGTGAGTGTGCCGACCAGACGGTCGACCCCGGGGTAGCGCACTGCCCGCCCGGACCGGCCGGCCCGGTGTTCGTCGGCGGCGAGCTCCGCCGCCGGGACCAGATCGGCCGGGGTGGCGGGCAGGTCGGGCAGCCCGTCGGGGGCGGCCAGGCTGATCGCCACGTGTGGCCTCGGTGTCCGCACCAGATGGGTGCAGGCGACGAGGTCGGGCAGGTCGGCCACGCCGACGACGTCGTGCAGCCAGTGTTCGGCGGCGGCGTCGTCGGCGTGCCCCAGGCTGATTCCGATGACTGTCACGGCGGTGGCGGTCAGGATGGCAGGACCCAGATCGGGTTGCCGTAGAACCACAGGTCCAGCCACGGGTCGGCGTCGCCGAGCACGTCCATCGCCGGGCCGTGCGGGTCGACCGCCGCACCCATCAGACCGGGCGCGCTGCGGTTGCCGTCGGTGCCGCGGACCCGGACGTACATCGGTCGGTCCACCCGGCCCAGCGGGTAGCTGAACGACACCCGCTTGCGGCCCGGCTGCACCTCGAACGAGGCGGCGACCCGGGTGGTCGGGGCGGTGAAGGCGTCCTGGTCGGTGACCGGTCCGGTGACGTCGCCGACGATCAGGTCCACCCGAGCCAGCTTTGGCACGAACTGCGCCCAGTTCGGCACGGTCGCCAGATCGATGTCGAGGGTCACCACGACCGACGTACCACTCTTGATCTTCAACGTACCGCCGAGGGTAGCACCGGCACCCGGCCGCTGGTCGTTGAGCCGGCGGACCCGCATGCCCAAGCCCCGGATCAGACCGCCGTGGTCGACCCAGACCCGGCCGGCCCGGATGGCGTCCATCACGGCGCGGTAGCCGAACGCCTGCGCGCCGACGTGGGTACGGCTGTACTGGCCCGGCCAGAAGTCACCGGCGGTGGTGATCAGCGGCCCGTACACCGGGTCGTTGTACTTGCCGTTGGCGTTGAAGTCGCTGTCCGGCCCGCGCATCGACGTACCCAGGTAGTTGATGTGCGAGTCGGAGTTGGCGCTGATCCACCACGGCTTGCCCTCGGCGAGCAGGCTGTCCCACAGCCCGCCCACGGTGGAGGTCATCCAGTCGAACCCGCCCCAGGTGCGGTAGCTCTCCAACGGGTAGCCGGGGAACGACGCCGCCGACGGGCTGCCCTCGTAGTAGCCGCGACCACGACCCGGGCCGTTTGGTGCCGGCAGGCTGGAGGCCTGGTGACCGGGCGCGCCCTCCATACCGACCGCCACGGTCGGGTCGGCGTCGCGCCAGGCCCGCACCTCGTGCGGCGAGTCGACGCCCCGCCGGGACGGGTGGTTGGCCAGGAACAGCGCACCGCCGATGCGGCGCCGGCGGACCTCGTCACCGAGGAACTTGATGCCGGCGATGGCGAGCGCCTCGTTGGCCGGGCTCGGGCTGCTGGTGCCGTTCACCGAACCGTCGTAGTCGGTCTCGAACTGCTTGAGTACGGCGACCTCGTTCGGCCCCGGCTGGACGAAGACCGTGCCGTGCTCGGCGGATGGGATGTTCCACTCCAGGCCCTGGTAGATCAGCAGGTCCTTGATTTCCTTGCGGGTTTCGACGATGTCCGGGTTGACCTTCTCCACCCCGATGCGGGAGTGGGTGGCGTTGCCGTGGTCGGTGATGACGATCCAGTCCAGACCGTACGCGCGGGCGTGCTTGGCCTGGTCGACCACCCGGTACATGGCGTCCGAGCTGTACTGGGTGTGGATGTGGTGGTCGCCGGCCAGCCAGACGAACTCGCCGTCGTTGGCCTGGCCACCGCCGGTGCCGCCGCTGTGGTCGTTGGCCGGTGCGGCGTGCGCGGCGTGTCCGCCGGCCAGCACCGACGACGCGGCCGCGCCGGCTCCGAGCAGCCCGGCGTTGCGCAGGAAGGTACGCCGGGACGCCTCGGTCGGCGACAGTTCGGCGTCCGGCACCGACAGGTCGAGCGGTGCCGGTACGTCGGCACCGCTCGCTGCGTGGTCGTGGTGGTGATGGTGGTGGTGTCCCATCCCTGTTCCGCCTCCCAGATCAACTTTTGTCGCGGTCAATCTCGTGGAGGTGGGGAAACAGCAGGCGACGTGCTGCCGTCGTTGCGGCGCACGTGTCGTGAAGGTGTTGCCATGTATGCATCTGTGGCATCTGGCGTGACCTGCTGATCTTTGTGCCGGGGGGGTGGCCGGGCCAGGATCAGCCGATCACCGGGCGGAAGACCCCGGCGGCGAGACTGACCGCCAGCGACCCTCCGGCTGCGATCGCGGCACCGGCGACCAGAGCCGCGTCGGCCGCCCCGAACCGTTGCCGCCGGGCGCTGGTCCGGGGGATGCCGGCGTCGAACCCCCGGGCGTCCATCGCGGTGGCCAGCCGGGTGCCCCGGCGGATCGCCAGGACCAGCAGCCCGAAGGCGGTCGCCGCGAACAACCGGAGCCGGCGCACCGGGTTGCGGCCCGCGTCGATGCCCCGGGCCCGGCGGGCCATCGCCAGCAGCTGCCACTCGGCGGCCAGCATCGGCACCAGCCGGAACGCGGCGAGCGCCCCGATCGCGAACCGGGGCGGGGCCTTGACGTTCTGCACCAGGGCGTCGGCCAGGTCGGTCGGGTCGGTGGTGGCGAAGACCAGCACCCCGGGCAGCGCCACGGCCAGCAGGCGCAACGCCAGCCCGAGTGCGGTGACCAGTACGCCGCTGGTGACCAGCACCGGGCCGGCGGCGAGCAGCACCGGGCCGGTCCGTTCGGCGGCGAACAGCGTCAGGGTGACCAGCACACCGGCGGCGCTCAGCAGCAGCGGCGCCATTCGGCGCAGCAGGGCACGGTAGCCCAGCCCGAACAGCGGGACCACGGCGAGCTCGACTGCGATCGCGACGGCCGGCGCCAGCGGGTCCAGGGTGGCCAGCAGCAGCACCGAGAAGACCAGCGCGGCGGCGAGCTTCGCCACCGGGTTGCGGCGGGCCAGCGGCGCCGTCTTCTTGGTGCCGTCCGGTTCGCCGATCACAGGGTCAGCCGCCGGCCGGCTCACAGGGTCAACCGCCGGTCGGCGAGGGCGGCGACGAGGTCGACGTCGTGGGTCACCGTCACGATCCCGTGCCCGGCGTCGCGCAGCTCACCGAGCAGCGCGACCAGTTCGAGCCAGGTGCGCCGGTCCTGGCCGAACGTCGGCTCGTCGAGCACCAGCAGGCGGGGCGCGGTGGCCAGGGCGGTCGCCACACTCAGCCGCCGCGCCTCACCACCGGACAGGGTGTACGGGTTGGCAGCCGCCAACCGGTCCAGCCGCAGCCGGTGCAGCAACTCGTCGACCACCGGCGCGACGGCCGACTCCGCCAGCCCGCAGCGGCGCGGGCCGAGGGCCAGCTCGTCGGCCACCGTGGTGGCAACGAACTGGTGCTCCGGGTTCTGGAACACGTTGCCGATCCGGCGGACCAGCTCCGGTGCCTGCCACCGGTGCGGGGCCGGGCCGACCCGGCCGTCGCCGGTCAACGCGGCGGTGGCCCGGACCGCTCCGTCGGTGGCCGCGACCAGCCCGCCGAGCAGCAGGGCCAGCGTGGTCTTGCCGGCGCCGTTGGGCCCCAGCACGGCCAGTGCCTCGCCGCCGCGTACCGGCACCTCGTCGGCGAGCGGGGCGAGCCGGGGCACCAGCCCGACCCGGTCGGCGATCAGCAGCGGCTCACCGGCCGGGGCGGCGGAACCACCGCGCTGCGGCAACGGCTGGTCCGGCACCCAGACACCGTCGGCGGCCAGTTGCCCGCCGTACCGGTCGAAGATCTCGTCCGGCTTGCCGTCGGCCCGCACGCCGCCACCGGCGGACAGCACCACCACCCGGTCGACCAGCGGCAGCGCCTGCGCCACCCGGTGCTCGACGATCACCAGCGTGGTGTCCCGGTCCCCGTCGAGCGCCCCGGCGACGGCGTCGCGGACCAGGTCGGCGCCGGCCGGGTCGAGGTTCGCGGTCGGTTCGTCCAGCAGCAGCAGACCCGGCCGCAGGGCGAGCGCCCCGGCCAGGGCCAGCCGCTGCTGCTCGCCGCCGGACAGCGCGGCAGTCGGCCGGTCCCGGCCGTAGCGGAAACCGACCCGGGCCAGCGCGGCGTCCACCCGTGGCCAGATCTGCTCGGCCGGCACGCCCCGGTTCTCCAGCCCGAACGCGACGTCGTCGCCGCTGCGCGCCATGACCAGCTGGCTCTGCGGGTCCTGGAAGACGATGCCGACCCGCTCGCGGGCCTTGCGCGGGTCGAGCCCGTCGACGGTGACGGTGCCGGCCTGCTCGCCCGAGTCGGCCGGCAGCAACCCGGCGATCGCCGCCAGCAGCGTGCTCTTGCCGGCCCCCGACGGCCCGAGCAGTAGGACCCGTTCGCCGGCGTCGACGCTCAGCTCGACGTCACGGACCGCCCAGGCCCGGCGGCCGGCGTGCCGCCAGCCGAACCCGCGCAGCTCCAGCCGGCTCACGACCCGGCCGGCCCTGGCCGGGTCACACCGTGGTGCGGTCGCGGCCGGCGGGGAACCGGTCGAGCACCCCGGTGCGGGCCAGTGCCCGGGTCAGCGCCACGCTGCCGGCACCGGCCAGCACGATCGCGCTGACCACAGTGACGATGAAGATCGGAATCCGGAAACTGACCAGGTCGTACGGCGCGTAGTAGCGGATCTGGTCGAAGATCGCCGCGCCGAGCCCGGCGGTGGCCCCGGCGGTCAGCGCCACCGGCAGCCGGAACGAGCGGTACGCCACCGCCAGGAACACCAGCTCGGCACCGACCCCCTGGGCCAGCCCCTGCACGATCACCACGGCACCCCACTGGCTGCCCAACGCCGCCGAGACGACCGCTGCGACCAGCTCGCAGAACAGCGCGGCCCCCGGCTTGCGGATCACCAGCGCGCCGAGCACAGCCGGCACCAGCCACACCCCGTACAGCACTGCCTGAGCGGGCGGGAAGAAGGTGAACGCGGCCTCGGTGGCGGTCCAGATCAGTCCCCACAGCCAGAAGACCACCCCGAACGCGACCGCGATCACCGAGGCGACCACGATGTCGACGGTCCGCCAGCTACGGTCGGCGGGCATAGATTGCTGCGTCATACGTCGCTCCAACTCCCTGCGCTGGCATTACCCAGATCAGGTTCGAGGGTCTGCGGGACTCCCCGCACTCTCAGCGCTGTGTGCGCTCCCCTGTGGGACATCAGGTTGTGCCACTGACGCTAGCACCGGTGGCACCGCACCGACAGTGGTCGAGTCCCGGTGTGGTGGCGGGCACCCCTGCGCGGGTTATCGTGAACTGCCCGCCTTCACACCAGCGAGGGGACCAGCCCGCCGTGACCGCTGCCGATCGCACCGCGACGCGTCGGACGCGCCCAGGCGACGACATCGACTGGGCCGCGCCGGCCGACGACGACCTGCCCGGGTCCGGCGGCGGCGCCGGACCGCCCGGTGGCCCGCGTCCGCCCCGACGCCGACTGTTCGGTGACCGGGTCGGCTCGGTGGAGGTGCTCGCCTTCCTGCTGATCGGGCTGGTGATCTTCCGCGAGCCGTTGGCCAACCTGATCTCCGACCCCCGGCTGCAGACCTGGACCACGGTCTTCGTGTCGGTGATGGTCCAGGCGATGCCGTTCCTGGTCTTCGGGGTGGTGCTCTCCGCGGTGATCGCGGTCTTCGTACCCAGGTCGTTCTGGGCGAAGGCGCTGCCGAAACACCCGGCGCTGGCGGTGCCGGTGGCCAGCGCCGCCGGGGTGGTGTTGCCCGGCTGCGAGTGCGGTTCGGTGCCGATCGCCGGGTCGCTGATCCGGCGGGGCGTCGCGCCGGCCGCCGCGTTGGCCTTCCTGCTCGCCGCCCCGGCGATCAACCCGATCGTGCTGGTGGCCACGGCGGTCGCCTTCCCGAACAACCCCGAGATGGTCGTCGGCCGGGGTGTCGCCAGCCTGCTCGTCGCGGTCGTGATGGGCTGGCTGTGGCTGCGGCTGGGTCGCACCGACTGGATCCGCCTGCCGCACCGCCCCGACCTGGACGACCTGTCCCGGGCGCGGGCGTTCTGGGCGGCGGTCCGGCACGACATCATGCACGCCGGCGGTTTCCTGGTGATCGGCGCGATGGCCGCCGCCAGTATCAACGTGCTGGTGCCGGAGCGCTGGTTGCAGACCCTCGCCGACAATCCGGTGCTGTCCATCCTGGCGCTCGCCGCACTCGCCGTGCTGTTGTCGATCTGCTCCGAGGCGGACGCCTTCGTCGCGGCCTCGTTGTCGCAGTTCTCGCTCACGTCACGGCTGGTCTTCCTGGTCGTCGGCCCGATGGTCGACCTGAAACTTGTCTCGATGCAGGCCGGCACGTTCGGGCGCAGATTCGCGTACCGGTTCGCTCCGGCGACATTCCTGATCGCCATCGTGGTGGCGGTCGCGGTGGGGACGGTGCTGCTGTGAACAAACAGGCTCAAGGTGTGGTGCTGCTGCTGCTCGGTGGCGCGGTGGTCCGGGCCAGCGTCACCGACATGTACCTGCGGTACGTCAAGGAGGCGCTGCAGCCGTTCCTGATCGTCGCCGGCCTGCTGCTGATCGCCGCAGCGGTCATGACGCTCTGGCACGACCTGCGGCGTCGGTCGACACCGGCCCCTGCCGTCGGCGTACATGCCGGGCACGGCCACGCCACCGACGACGGGCACGGCGACGCCGCCGACGACGGCCACGGCCACGCCCATCACGAGCCGAGGGTGGGCTGGCTGCTGATCCTGCCGGTGCTCGGGCTGCTGCTGGTCGCCCCGCCGGCGCTGGGTTCGTACGCCGTCGCGCAGGCCGGCACCGCGTTGAGCAGCGAGCAGGCATCGTCGGACTATCCGCCGTTGCCGGACGGCGATCCGGCCGAGATCAGCGTGCTCGACTACGCCTCCCGGGCGATCTTCGACGAGGGTCGGTCGCTGGACGGGCGCAACGTACGACTCACCGGCTTCGTCACCGACGGTCCGGACGGTGAGCCGATGCTGGCCCGGATCGTGCTCTCCTGCTGCGCCGCCGACGGCCGGCCGATCAAGGTCGGGATGGACGGGAGCGTCCCGACCGGGCTGCCGGCGGACACCTGGATCGAGGTGGTCGGCCGGTACAGCGACCGGATCGGCACCGACCCGGTGAACGGGGCCAGCATCCCCTACCTGGCGGTCGAGTCGTGGCAGCAGATCGACGCCCCCAGGCAGCAGTACGAGTAGGGGTTTCCCACTGCGGGAGGGCCATTCAGAAATTGGTCGACGCCCATGGATGTCACGGTGAGCGGGGTTGAGGGAGATCTTCAGAGCCGTCGCACCCGAGCTTTGAATGACTTTCAACGAAGAAGAGATCCACGTTCGGACGACAGACCCCCGTTGTCGGCCAGCCGACTCGTTCCTTGCTTGTGATGCCTGATCAGGTCAAAACTACACCGTACGCCGTTGCTCGTTGCGACAACTTGTCAACGTGTCTGGTGAGTGGAGTGCGGGCGGATGAAGACGCATTGGGCGTGTCTGGGCGGGACGCGGTGCGGTCCTTTTGTCGAGTTGGCCGATGTTGGTGATCCCGTGACACGTCACTGTGGATGCGTGCTGTCCTGCGGTTGGGTTGTGATGCTCGGCCCGGGTATGAAGTCGGATAAGGGCCGGTTGGGGCCGGTTCAGCGGATGCCCTTCGGTGGTTCTCGTGTGTCGTTGAACGCGTCTGGGTGAGTCCAGGTGGTTCCGGCCGGAGATGGTGGACAGTGCGGCCATGAGGCGGACCAGAAAGGTTGATAAAGGTCGATGCTTGTGTGGCATGGCTTGGTGTGGGGCGCAGTTGGTGGCGCTGTCGTGGAGGCGTACGACGCCGTCGCGGTCGTCCGGGCGACCGGCCGCTGGCCATGGATCGACCCCAAAGACTCCCAGGCGTCGCTTCGGGTGCGTTGGAACGCCTTCGGTATCTGGGCGTTCGCCTCGGTGGTGCGGGTCGCCGCAGGCGGCGGCACGGCCGCCGCCGCTGCCGGCCAGCTTGGCGGTGAGTTGGCGGCGTTCGGGCTTGGGGTGGCGGGGCCTCTGGCCTTGGAACGGCTGGTGGCCGTCATCGGACGTCGAGTCGAAACGCCGGCCGCGGTTTCTGCGGCCGGAGTGGACGACCGTCCCGATGACATGGCGGGAGCGGCCGATGTCCGGTGATTCCTGGTGGGCCCAGGTGTGGGCGACGGTGGGCCGGCGGACGCCGGCGTACCAGGCGGCGGGCGTCGGCGTGCGGCTGGACGGGTCGTGGCTTCGGCAGGTGGCGGCTACCGTGGCCCGGCAGACACCGGCGTTCCGGGCAGCGTTCGGTGGCCGGCCGCGCCGGCGCGTCGTCATGGTCAGGCCACGTAGGGTAGCGGATGCGAGGGTGGTCGCGGCGGCCAGGGAAGCCGCCAGGGGCGTGGTGGCGCTGGTCGCGCTGCCGGAGTTGTTGGCGTTTGACGTGGTCAGCGATGCCTTCTTCGCCAGATCGCGGCGGCGGTTCGCCGGTGCTGGCCACCTGGCGTTTGGTGATCGGCGCGCCGGCGCAGGTACCCGGATGACCCCGGTGGTGCTCACCGCAGCGAGCATGGCGGTCGAACACCTGATTCGGGTCGGGCACCAGGACGGCGGCCGGATCTCGGAGCGGGACTGCGCCGAAATCCGCAGGATCGTCGGCGACGTCGCACGGGATGCCGGTGTCGAGGGCACCACCGCCACGCGGATCGCCGAGGCTCTGATAGAGACGTTGCGCGACGATTCGTGATGGCCAGCACCGAGGCGGACGCCCAGGCCGCGCCGGGGGAACCCGGGCAGTCGCGGGCGGCCAACCTGTATCGGGTGCCCGCGGCGACCACGACGCTGTTCGCCCTGCTGGTTCTGGCCGTACTGGCGACGGCCGGCCTCATCTACACCAGCATCTACACGTCGGTGCCGACCAAAGGCCAGCAGCTTTGGGCGTCAGTGATCCTCTGCAAGGCGGCCGAGCCGATCCTCGCGCGTGACCCCGACAGCCTCAACGGCAACGAGGTCACCTGGTACACCGACGCGCTGCACCGCTCCAGCCTGTGCGTGGCGCCGGAGTGGCGCGACGAGATCTTGTGGGCCGTCTACGGCAACATGCTGCTGTTCGCCGTGGCGGTGCTCATGTACTGGACCTACCCGTGGTTTCTGATTCGCCTTCGCGGCCTGCGCAAGCTTGCGCCGGACGGGCCGTACCGGCAGGTGCATGGCGACCTCGTCGAGCTCAGCGAACAGGCTGGTCTGTCCTCTCCGCCCACCTTCATGCTGGGCGCGGGTAAGGACGTCAACGGCCAAGCCTTCGGCCGGCTCGGCCGCTACTACGTACGGCTCGATGCCGGGCTGCTCGATCTGCACGGTAATGGTAGGGACAGGGAACGCTTCGACGCGGTCGTGCTGCACGAGCTGGGCCACCTGTACCACCGCGACGTGAACAAGACCTACCTGACAGTGACGATATGGTGGTCCTACGTCGCGGTGGCGGCGCTGCCCCTGCTGGTGCTCACCGTACATCCGGGCATCCTGTCCACCCCGCTGGACTGGCAGGGACCCTCAGCGGGGACGATCGGCAAGTTGGCTGTGCTGCTCGCGCTGACCGTGTTTGTGCTGCTCAGCCGAAACGCCGTGCTGCGGGCGCGGGAGACCTACGCGGACATGCGTGTGGTCGCCTGCGGTGGCCCCGTCAACGCGCTCCGCAACGTGATCGAGACTCAGCAGTGGCCGCTGCTGCGTGGCATGTTGTCCCGTCACCCGCACCCGACCGACCGGGTAAAGGCCGTCAACGACCCGGACACGATGCGGGTACGGCCGCGGCTGTGGGAGACCGCCACCGCCGGATTCGCCGCCGCCGTGATCGCGGTGAATCTTCAGGTCCTGGTGCCGACCGCGTTCCCCGAGTACCCGGTGTTGAGCGCGACGCTCGCCGGGCTGATCTGCGTGCCGGCTGTCGTGGGGCCACTCGGTGTGGCGGTATGGCGAGCCACCGTCGCCGCGCGGCTACGCACCAGCCGCGGCGTGTCCGGGTCGGGCGGCACCGGGCGGCCACGCTGGTGGCACATCGCGTCGCCCGCCATGGCGCTGACCGCCGGGTTCCTGCTCGGCGAGCAGACAACCCTCATTTCGTCCAACCGGTTCAGCCTGCTGCAGTGGCGCTACCTGGGCGCCGTCCTACTTCTGCTCGTCGGCGCCCTCGCGGTCGCAGGGTGGATGGCCGCCGCGATGCACACCATCGGCGTGGGCACCACCGCCGCTCGGCGATGGTCGGCACCGCTGCTGATCAGCACGGCGACCCTCGCCGCAGCCCCATGGACGGCGCTGTGGGTCGCCTTCCGCGACAATGACGCATTGCTCGATGTGGGGCTATATGACGCTCCTATTGCGGACGTCGGCTGGTACAACCTACTCATCCGCTGGTCCGACATTCAGTCCGGCCCACTGCACTACATAGCGAAGACCCCGCTGGTGCTGCCGGGGTTGACGCTGCTGTGGCTGGTGCCGTGGCTACTCAGCCGCCATAGCGGGCACGGCGCCGGTGTCCGGCCACACCCACCGGTCAGGCTGCGGCCCGCCGTCATCACCTCCCTGGTCGTCGCCGCCGCCGTTGCACTAGTCTGCCTCTCGATCGCCGTGGCCACGGGCGTCCTGCTGCCCGACGAGGTCAGCGACAGCGTCGGCTACAGCGTCGGCATCTTCCTGCTCGCCTACCACACCGTGGCCAGCATGGGCGTCGCCTGCGCCGTCGGTGTGGTCACCGTCCGGGCCCGCCGGCACTGGGCGTTGCTGGTGCCGTTCACGCTGTGCCTGGCCGGTGTGCTGGCCACTCTGGCGGCCGACGCAGTCGCGCTTCCGGTCGCCCGCTGCATCAACCTGGCCGGCTCGGCCGACCGGTTCGTTCTCAGCTGTGCCTCTCCACTGCCATCCGACGTTTCGTTGGAGGCGTACCGGTTCCACCTGACCATCGTCGAAGGCGCGGTGCTGGCCATCCCAGCCATCATGGTCGCGACCGCTATCGCCAGAATCCGCTTGCTGTGGCGGGCGAGGCCGCGACGGCAGCCCGAGCATCACGCCACCGGACCAGATGGAGGCCCGGCACGGGTGCCCGCCCCGCGCGAGGACACCGCCGACCAGCACCCGACACGCACTGGCGGCGCTCCACCCGAGCTGGCTCAGCCACGAAGCGATGAGGCCGATCATCCAGGGCAGGAGGCATCGACCCCCACCCGCCGACATCACCGCATCCCCGGTGCCCCCGCTGTCGGCGTGGCGATCCTGGCGACTGTGACCATCGCGCTGACCATCCTGCAAGCCCCCGACCTGTCCAGGACCTGGCTCGGCGAGGTCCTCAACTCCAAGCCCAACCGTCCCGGCGTCACGGCGAAGCTGGCGTCAGTCGACTCCTGCCTGGTCGGAACCTGGAGGGAAACCTCGCGCGTCGCCTACCGCCACATCGATGGCACCGGGGTATGGCTGCGTAGCAAGGGTCGGGTCTACGAGTTCCGCGACAATGGCACCGGAATCATCGACTACGGCATGGGCGTAACGGAGACCGGGACGTTGCACGGCAAACCCGTCACAGTCACCAGGACCGGCCGGGTGACGTTCTGGTACGAGACTCGCGACAGAATGATCAGTTACTCCCACTCGGCCGGAGACGGCACGATCATTATCAGTGTCGCCGGCGCGGTCCAGCAGCGCAGCTCGCTGCACACCGACACCGACACCGGCACCGGCACCGACACCGAGCACTACTCCTGCCTATCCGACGACACGATGAGGCTGCACACCACCAGCACGCACACCAACGACATGCGGCGACTCAGCCGCACCCCCATCCACGCTCCCGTCCCGACAACCCCGGCAGGCGACCAAAACTGCCTCATCGGCACCTGGACCGAAACCAACCACGTCAAGTACTTCGAAGGCGATCCCACCCCGTGGACCAACTTCGGGGTGGTGCGGCAGTTCAAGGCCGACGGCACCGGCACAGTCGACTTCGGGGCCGGTAGCCCGAGATCCGCCGTACGAGATGGCCTGAAGTGGCAATTCGTCATCACGGGTAAGAGCACATTTCGATATCGAACCAGCAACGGCAAAATCGTTTATTCGGAAGTTTCCGGACACGGATCAGCCACGCTGATCGTGGACGCCGTCATCAGATCACAGGATGACTACCAGGTGACCGAGTTCGACCCAAACACGTACGTGTGCCAAGGCGACACCATGCGGCTGAGCGGACCTTCCTACTCAGTCGACCTTCGCCGCGAACCCTGACAATGCCGGCCGGTGGGTGCCGAAGCCCCGTCTGTGCAGGTCAAGCGGCATGTTCCTATTCGTGGATGATGCTGCCGAGGCGGTCATGTCTACGGATGTCCAGGTGCGTGACCGTGGCCGCATCGGTGATCGGCTCCGGCAGTGGTTGCCGGGGTCTGGCGTTCGAGATGCCCGGTGGGGTCGGTGCGCGTTGTGATGCCGTTCGGAACGCCGCAGCGTCGTGGCGGGCGCCGTTGACGGGCTCGCCGACGTCCGCCGGCCGTCGAGGTCGGCGATGACCTGTACGTTCTGCCCGGACACGTGCTTTTTGCCGGAGAACGGGCCGTGGTAGGACTCGCGTTCGCCGACCGAGGCCAGGAACCCGTCGACCAGTACACCGTCACGGCGGGTTCGTTCCAGGCGCTGGTCGACCTCGGGACGGGTGGCCCAGCGCAGGATCGGCGGCAGGATCTGGTGATAGCGGGTGATCGTGGCCTGCGAACAGCCGAACACCTCAGCCATGACCTCGTCGGGCATGTTGTGCCGCAGTTCGAACAGCACCGCGATCACCGCCGTGGGCAGCGGAAACACGCGCGGACGTCCGACCAGCGGCTTCTCCCACTCGTCGCTCACGATCTCGCGAACCCGGCCGATCAGGTCAGCGAGCCGGCCGGTCGGGAGTCCTGCCATACTTGCACAGCGCAGCGGCTGGCCCTCGATCAACTTCCACACAAAGACGATCTACGGTCCCTGGCCGTTGCGTCTATTCCAGACGGTCGACTCCGGGGTCGGGGGCACAGCCGACCGCCGTTCGATCGTGGGCGGCTCGGCGGGGCGGTTTCGACAGGAGGACAAGCGGGACGTGGACCGGGAAACCGAAAAGGAACGCTGGCAGCGCAACTTTTCCGATCTTTTGCAGGAGCTGAGGGTCGCCCAGACCGGGGTGCAAATCCTCTTCGCGTTCCTGCTGACCCTGCCGTTCAGCAGCGGTTTCCCCGACACGAACGGGTTCCAACGGGACGTGTACGTGGTGGCGCTGCTGGCGGCGGCGGCCGCCGCCGCGTTGATCATTTCGCCGGTGGCGTTCCACCGGGCGCTCTTCCGGCGTGGCCGCAAGCCGGAGCTGGTCCGGTTCGCCCACCGGATGGCCAGCGGCGGTCTCAGCCTGATGCTGGTCGCCATGGTCAGCTCGGTGCTGCTGGTCACCGACTTCATCCTGCCCCGACCGGTCGCCTTCGTGCTCAGCGGCCTCACCGGGGTGTGGTTCCTGATCTTCTGGGCGGCCCTGCCCTTCGTGCACCGTGGCTGGCTGGACGGCGACGATGAGGACGAGGACGACGAGGACGAGGACAGCGACGGTGGTGCCGGGCGCGGCGGCCGGTCAGCGTCGGCCACGTAGGCCCAACGCCCGCAGCTCCAACTCCGCCAACGCGTCGGTGACCGCCGGGTCGCCCCGCCGCCACCCAGCGGCGACGTCCGGTCCGAGCGCGGCGATGGTGCCGAGCGGGCGGGTGGTCAGCGCCCGCAACGCCAGCAGATCCGACCCGGCCGGTACGCCGCGCAGTCGGGCCGCCGCGCTCGCCCGCCGGATCCAGCGCACCCGCAACGGCAACCAGCCGAACAGCACCAGACCCAGCGGAA
Organism: Solwaraspora sp. WMMA2065; assembly: GCF_030345075.1. Taxonomy (NCBI): domain Bacteria; kingdom Bacillati; phylum Actinomycetota; class Actinomycetes; order Micromonosporales; family Micromonosporaceae; genus Solwaraspora; species Solwaraspora sp. WMMA2065. The sequence goes on along the minus strand of NZ_CP128361.1, from coordinate 2,845,984 downwards.
AGACCAGCATCGTGGCGGCCAGCACCAGGGCCAGCTCACCGACCAGGTCCTGCTGCTCCTGCCCGGCGGCGGCGACCGAACGGGCCGCCCCGGCGGCCTGCTCGAACGGCCCGGTCAGCTCGTCGCCGACCAGTGGCACCCGGCCGACCCGGCTGCCGACGTCGGCGAGGTTGTCGGCCAGCCCGGTGCCGGCGTTCTCTAATGTCCGACCAGCGTCGGCCAGCTCACCGACCCGGTCATGCAGCCAGCTGGCGGCACGGATCCACAGGTAGACCCAGACGACGACGATCAGGTCGGTGGCGAGTTGCCGGCCGGCGCGCGGAAAACGGTCGGCGTAGATCTGCATACGCACAGCGTGCCGTACGAGGACCGGAACCGCGTATACGCGGTCACGTCTTCGGGGTACGCCGGGCGGCGCATTTCGGGCAGGTCCCGAAGATCTCCATCGTATGGCTGACTCCGATGTAGCCGTGCTGCGCCGCGATCCGTTCCGCCCAGCTTTCCACCGCCGGCCCGGCCACCTCGACCGCGCTGCCGCACGAGCGGCAGACCAGATGATGGTGGTGGCCCTGGCTGCACCGCCGGTACAGGTGCTCGCCGCCAGGTGGACGCATCACGTCGACCTCGCCGGAGTCGGCCAGCCCCTGCAACGTCCGGTAGACCGTGGTCAGACCGACCCGGTCGCCCCGCTGACGCAGCATGGCGTGCAGCTCCTGGGCGCTGTGGAAGCCGGCGAGCTCGTCGAGGATGGCGCTGACCGCGCTGCGTTGCCGGGTGTTGCGCACCGCCGAGGGCTCTGCGGTGCCGGGCGTGGTGTCTCCAGTCCTCATCAAGGCCTCCGGGACGTGTTCTGACCGGGCCGGTGCCGGCGGCTGCTCACCGGACCTCCCGGGCATGACTGACAGCGTCCGCGACGATATGCGCGACGTGTTCGTCGACCAGCGCGTAAGCGATCTCCCGGCCTCGCCGGGAGCCGTGCACCACGCCTGCGCCCCGCAGCACCCGCAGATGCTGGGACACCAGCGGTTGCGGCGCGCCGAGCTTCTGCACGAGTTCGTGGACACACCGTTCGCCCTGGGCGAGCTCGGTCACGATGGCCACCCGCAGCGGGGCCGAGAGTGCGCGCAGCAACTCGCTGGCGCTCTCGTACCCGTCGTAGCCGTTGGCCATCGTCACCCCGCAACGGTAACCAATACCGGAGGCGGATCGGCAGGCAGGCGGCTCAGCGGTGCTCGTTGCCGGGTCTGTACCAGGTCAGACGGGACGATCCGGGACCATCTCGGCGGGACGGTCCAGGACCACCTCGGGCGGTTCGACCTCGCGGGGCTGCCGGCGGTGGACGGCCAGCGTGCCGGCGCGGCGGCGCAGCAGCCGCCACGTCCCGGCGCCGACGGCGGTGGCCGCGAAGGCAGCGATCGCCAGGATCACGATGGTCGCGCCCATCGCGGTGTCGGCGGTTCCGGCCAGCCACACCCCGCCGCCGGCGGAGGCCGTACCGATGATCATCGCCATCGCCATGGTGCTGCGGAAACCCCGGGTGATCTGCTGGGCGGTCGCCACCGGGACCACCATCAGCGCGCTGACCAGCAGCAGGCCGACCGCCCTCATGGCGATGGTGACGGTCACCGCGGTGGTCACCGCGATCAGCAGGTTGAGGGTGCGCACCGGCAGGCCGGAGACCCGGGCGTACTCCTCGTCGTGACAGATGGCGAACAGCGCCGGCCGCAGCAGCAGCATCGCGGTCAGCACGACTGCGGCCAGCACCACGATCACCCACAGGTCCTCGACCGAGGCGGTGGTGAGCGAGCCGAAGAGGTACGCCATCAGGTTGGCGTTGCTGCGGTCGCCGGCCAGCCCGACCAGCATCACCCCGCCGGCGATGCCGCCGTAGAAGAGCAGGGCCAACGCCATGTCGCCGGAGGTACGCCCGCGTTCGCGCAGCAGCTCGATGGCGACCGCGCCGACTGCGGCGGCGATTACGGCGGTGAGCACCGGGGAGCGGTCCAGCAGCAGACCGACGCCGACGCCGGTCAGCGCCACGTGGCCGACGCCGTCGCCGATCAGCGACATCCGACGCTGCACCAGGTAGATGCCGAGGGCCGGGGCGGCCAGGCCGATGACCAGGGCCCCGATCAGGGCCCGGATCATGAACTCGTACTGGAAGATGCTCATGTGGTCCACATCTGGGCCGGCTCCACCGCGGCGTGCGGGTGGACGTGGTCGTGTCCGGGGTCCGCGTGGTGGCCGGCCGGCGCAGGCACCGCGCCGTCATGCACCACCTCGCCGTGGTGCAGCACCACGGCCCGGTCGATCAGCGGCTGCAGCGGACCGAGCTCGTGGGCGACGAGGAGCACCGTACCGTTGCCGGCCACGAACGCGCCGAGTGCCCGGGCAAACGCCTCCTGGCTGGCCGCGTCGACCCCGGCGGTGGGTTCGTCGAGCACCAGCAGTTCCGGTTCGCCGGCCAGCGCGCGGGCGATCAGCGTCCGTTGCTGCTGACCGCCAGAGAGCGTGGCCACCGGATCCCGGGACCGGTCGGCGAGGCCGACGGCGCTCAGCGCCGCGGCGACGGCCGTCCGGTCGGCGGCACCGGGCGGTCGCAGTACGCCGCGACGGGCCAGCCGACCGGAGGCGACCACCTCGCCGACGGTGGCCGGTACGCCGCTGCCGGCACCGAGCCGTTGTGGGACGTAGCCGATCCGGTGCCACTGCCGGAACCGCGTCGCCGGCACCCCGAACAGGTGCACCGAGCCGCTGCGCAGCGGCACCAGCCCGAGTGCCGCGCGGATCAGGGTCGACTTGCCGGAACCGTTGGCGCCCAGCAGCGCGACGACCTCACCGCTGGTCACGGTGAGGTCGACGGAGCGCAGGACGGTGCGGTTGTCGTAGCCGACCGCTCCGCGCGATACCTGGACGACGCTGGTGGTCACGAACATCCCAGGGCGGCGGTCAGATTGTTAAGATTGTTGTGCATCACCGAAAAATAGTCTCCGTCGGCGTCTGGCTGCAGTCCCTCGATCGGATCGAGCACTGCAGTCTCGGCACCGGTCTCGTCGGCGATGGTCTCGGCGACGCTCGGGCTGACCAGCGTCTCGAAGAAGATCGTCGTCGCCTGGTGCTCCCGGGCCTCCTCGATCACCTCGGCGAGGCGCTGCGGGGTCGGCTCGTCCTCCGGGCTCAACCCGGTGATCCCGATCTGGTCGAGCTGGTAGCGGGCTGCCAGGTAGCCGAAGGCGGCATGACTGGTGATGATCTCCCGGCGCTCGCAGTCGGCCAGCCGCTCGGCGTACTCGGCGTCCAGGGCCTCCAACTCGGTGCGCAGCGCGGCGGCACGCTCGGTGTAGTCGGCGGCGTGGTCCGGGTCGACGGCGGCGAGACGCTCGGCCAGCGCGTCACCGACGGTGGCGAACCGGGTGGGGTCCAGCCACAGGTGCGGGTCCTTCGCGCCGGTCTCCTCGGCGTGGTCGTCCGCCTCGTCGGCGTGGTCCGCCTCGTCGTCGGCGTGCTCGTCTTCGTCGGCGTGGTCCGCCTCGTCGTCGGCGTGCTCGTCTTCGTCGCCGTGGTCGTGGCTGTGACCACCGTCGGTGGCGTCCAGCAGCGGCTCGACCTCCACCACGTCGAATGCGTGGTCACCGGCCTCCTGCTCGACCGCGGCATCGACGGCGGGCTGGAAGTTACTCAGGTAGACGACCAGGTCCGCGTCGCTGACCTCGCCGACCTGCCGAGGGCTGAGCTCCAGGTCGTGCGGCTCCGCTCCGGGGGGCGCGAGACCGGTAACCGTGACGGCGTCGCCGCCGATCCGTTCGGCCAAAAACTGCAAGGGGTAGAAGGCGGCTACCACGCCGACCGTGGTGTCGCCGGCGGACCCGTCGCCGCCGTCCTGGGCGCAGGCGGCGGTGCTGCCCAGGGCCAGCAGGGCACCTGCGGTGGTGGCGACGGTACGACGGAAGAGGTGGCTGTGCATCAGGCAACTGTCCGTGGCGACGATAATGATTGTCAAAAACGCATGGTTGCATGATTCGCTGCCGCCTGGACGAGCGGTCTGAGCAGGGCTAGAAGATCTTGGCGAGGGCGACCGCCACGAGCAGGGTGAGCGCCACCAGGCGGAACATTCGTCCAGCCGCCGGCACCGCCGGCCAGCTGCTACGTAGCAACCAGACCAGCCCGGCGGCCAACAGCAGCAGCGCCGCCGCGCCGACGATGCCCGGTGCGAAGAGCCCGACCAGGACGAGCGCCAGGGCGGTGAGAAACGCCCCGGTCGGGCTGATCCGCCCAGGGCGGACCGGCGGTGACGGCTGCGTAGGCTGCATCCGACCGACTCTAGTCAGGAGGGGAAGGCCGTGCTGGTGGTCAACCGGTTCGCTGTGCCGGAGGCGGACACGCCCGGCTTCGTCGATCGCGCCCGGGCCGCGTTGCGTGCCCTGGCCGGCCGCCCGGGGTACCGGCGCGGCGCACTGACCCGCGCGCTGGAGGACCCGCTCCGCTGGTGCCTGGTCACCGAATGGGAGTCAGTGGGCACCTACCGGCGGGCGCTCGGTTCCTTCGAGGTGAAGGTGGACGCGACGCCGCTGCTCGCCGAATCGCTCGACGAGCCGTCCGCGTACGAGGAACTGGTCACCGCCGGGCCCGGAGAAGAACCCGCAGCCCACACCAGTGACCGGGCGGCGGAGCCGGAACGGTGAGCCGGCGGGCACTACCCTTTGCCCCATGACCGATCCCGGACCGGCGCAACCGCGCCCGCCGTCCGCCGTGCCCGACGAGGCGTCCCCGTGGCAGGCACCCTCGCCGTGGGCTCCGCCGGACCGCCAGCCGCCGCCGCAGCCTGCCGCGACCGGACAGTCTGAGGCCGCACCGGACGCCACGCCGGCTGCTGGCTCGGTGACCCCGGTGCCCGGCCCGGCGACTACGGTGCCTGGTCCGGTGACCCCGGTGCCGGCCGGCCCCGGGGCCGCGCCGCCGTTCGCCGCGCCGCCGGCCGAAGGCCGTACCGCGCGGGTCTGGATCGGGCTGGGCGTCGCGGCGCTCGCGCTGCTGCTGTGCTGCGGCGGTGGCACCGTCGCGCTGGTCGGACTGATCGTCACCGGCGCCGAAGCGATCGACGAACAGGCCCGGATCGCGGTCGGCGACTACTTCGAAGCGGTGAGTCAGCAGGACTTCGGCGCCGCGTACGACATGCTCTGCGCCGAGGCGCAGAGCCGTGAATCGGCCAGCGAATTCGCCCGACGACTCGCCACGGAGCCGGAGATCACCGCCTACGAGGTCGGTCAGGTCTCGGTCACCAGCCGGATCGTCGTACCGGTGGAGGTCGACTACGCCCAAGGCGGCGAGGACACCCTGCGGGTGTCGCTCAACCAGGACACCGGCACCGGCGAGCTAGAGGTCTGCGGCGTCGAGGGGTAGCCTCCGAACATCTGCCAGATCAGCCCGTCCGCACATCCCCGCCGGCCGCCAGCCGGTGTAGGAGCAGCGCATGCCAGCCGACCGCATCGCCGCCGTGGCCAGCCTCGCCCACCGGCGTGGTTTCGCGTTCCCGTCTGGTGAGGTCTACGGCGGTCAGCCGGTCGCCTGGGACTACGGGCCACTCGGCGTGGAGCTCAAGGAGCATGTTCGCCGGCAGTGGTGGCGCACGGTGGTGCAGCACCGCGACGACGTCGTCGGCCTTGACGCGGCGGTCATCCAGGCGAGGCCGGTGTTCACCGCGTCCGACCTGCTCGACACCTACACCCAGACCCGGGTCCGGTGCCGGGCCTGCGACCTCACCCAGCCGCTGGACCGGATCGTCGAGGCGTTCACCGTACGCCGGGAACAGCCGGCGGCCGCACTCGCCGAGCTCGCCTGTCCGAGCTGCGGCAGCCGGGGCAGCTTCACCGACCCGCAGCGGGTCAGCGGGCTGCTCGAGGTCTCGCCGGACCGTCCAGGGTCACCGGACCGGTACTACCTGCGGCCGGAGGCGGCACCGGGCACCTTCGTGAACTTCGCCAACGTGATGATCGCCGCCCGCAAGAAGCCGCCGTTCGGCATCGCCCAGGTCGGTCGGGTCTTCCGCAACGTCGTCGGCCCCGGCGAGTTCCTGCTACGCAGTCACGAGCGGGAGCGGATGGAGCTGGAGTACTTCGTCGAGCCCGGAAGCGACGACGACTGGCTGGAGTACTGGGCGCAGCAGCGGTGGGACTGGTACGTCGACCTGGGTCTCGCGCCACAGCAGTTGCGCCGTACCGAGGTGCCCCTCGCCGGCCTGCCGCAGCATGCCAAGCGGATCGTCGAGATCGAATTCCGGCTCGGTGGTGCCTATCAGGAATTCGTGGTGCTGGAAGGGATCACGAACCGCGCCGACTACGATCTGACCGCCCATGCCAAGCATTCCGGGGCCGACCTTTCCTATTTCGACCAGGACCGGGGTGAGCGGTGGGTGCCGTACGCGATCGAGCCGGCGGCGGACCTCACCGCGACGGTCTTCGCTCTGCTGCTGGCGGCGTACGACGAGGACGAGGCACCGAACACCAAGGGCGGCGTCGACAAGCGGACCGTGCTCCGTCTCGATCCACGGATCGCCCCGGTCAAGGTGGCGGTGCTGCCGCTGTCGCGAAACGCCGACCTCTCGCCGAAGGCACGTGACCTGGGTGCCGCGTTGCGGCGCCGCTGGATGGTCGAGTTCGACGATTCGCAGGCCATTGGTCGCCGCTACCGGCGTCAGGACGAGATCGGTACGCCGTACTGCGTCACGGTCGACTTCGAGACGCTGACCGACGACGCGGTCACCGTGCGGGACCGGGACACCATGGCGCAGCAGCGGGTGTCACTGGACCAGGTCGAGCGGTACCTGCTGGAGCGGTTGCCGCCCAGCTGACCCCCCACCCGGAGCGGTTGCCGACCGGCTGACCCCCACCCGGGTCCGGCGCCGGGTGGGTCCGTGGAATCCTGGACGGCGTGTCTGTCACCGCGTCCCGGCCGGCCGGTGGGTCCGCGCCGGCCCTGCCGCCGCTGCCGCTCGGCCGCCACCAGGTGTGGCCGCCGGTGGTCCTGGCACCGATGGCCGGGATCACCAACGTCGCCTTCCGCCGGTTGTGCCGTGAGCAGGGCGGTGGGCTGTACGTCTGCGAGATGATCACCACGCAGGCGCTGGTCGAGCGCAATCCGAAGACGCTGCGGATGATCGCGTTCGCGCCGTCCGAACGCCCCCGGAGCCTGCAGCTGTACGGGGTCGATCCGCAGGTCACCGCAGCCGCGGTGCGGATCGTGGTGGAACGTGACCTGGCCGATCACATCGACCTGAACTTCGGCTGCCCGGTGCCCAAGGTCACCCGAAAGGGCGGTGGTGCGGCGTTGCCGTGGCGGCACCGGCTGTTCAGCCGGATCGTCGCCGGTGCGGTCCGGGCGGCCGCGCCGGCCGGGGTGCCGGTGACGGTGAAGATGCGCAAGGGCATCGACGACGATCACCTGACGTATCTGGACGCCGGGCTGGCGGCTCAGGAGGCCGGGGTCGCGGCGGTGGCGCTGCACGCCCGTACCGCCGCCCAGCGGTACTCGGGTACCGCCGACTGGGACGCGATCGGCCGGCTCAAGCAGGCGTTGAGCGTGCCGGTGCTCGGCAACGGTGACATCTGGGAGGCCGACGACGCGGTGCGGATGGTGGCGCACACCGCCGCTGACGGGGTCGTCGTCGGCCGGGGCTGTCTGGGCCGGCCGTGGCTGTTCGCCGACCTGTCGGCGGCGTTCGAGGGCGGGTCCGGGCGGACGTTGCCGACCCTGGGCGCGGTCGCCGCCACCATGCGCCGGCACGCCGAGCTGCTGGTCGACTGGTTCGGCACCGGACGCGACGGGCGGGCCGACGCCGAGCGGGACGGCTGCACCGACTTCCGTAAGCACGTGGCCTGGTACCTGAAAGGCTTCCCGGTCGGCGGTGAGCTGCGCCGGGCCCTCGCCATGGTGTCCAGCCTGGCGGAGCTCGACGCGCTGCTGTCCAAGCTCGACCCGGCAGAGCCGTTCCCCCGGCACACGTTGGGCCAGCCGCGGGGCCGGACGAACTCGCCGGGCAAGGTCTTCCTGCCGTACGGGTGGCTGGCCAGCCGGGACGACGATTCCGTCCCGGCCGGGGCGGAGATCGCCGATTCCGGCGGCTGAAACCGGCTGGAACCGGCTGGCGAACCCGTACCGCACACCGCTCGACCGGAGTGATCCAGCACACCGGTGAATGCGCAGAACTGCGCACGGAAGCGCTCCCAGGACGGCATCCGATCGCCACCCGTGTCGTTTCCTGTGCGGCTGGTCACCCACTACTGTCGGCTTGCCTCCCTGGTCGCTTAACCTGCGCCAACCAATGGCCATTGGTGAACCATCGTTCAGCGCCGAACGGCACATGGGAGGCCAACATGGCGGAATCCGGCGGACCGGGCGACCCGTCCCGGCAGACAGCCCATCACCACAGGTACGTCTACGACTTCACCGAGGGAAACCGCGACCAGCGGGATCTGCTCGGCGGCAAGGGGGCGAACCTGGCCGAGATGACCAACCTCGGCCTGCCGGTCCCACCCGGCTTCACCATCACCACCGAGGCGTGCCGGGCCTACCTGGCGACCGGCGCGGTACCGCCGGATCTGCCCGACCAGATCGCCGCCGCCCTGGCCCGGCTGGAGCGCCAGCGTGGCAAACGGCTCGGTGACCCGGCCGACCCGCTGCTGGTCTCGGTCCGCTCCGGGGCAAGGTTCTCCATGCCGGGAATGATGGAGACGGTGCTCAACGTGGGCCTCAACGACGAGTGCGTGGCAGGGCTCGCTGCCCAGGCCGGCGGTGACGAACGGTTCGCCTGGGACTCCTACCGCCGGCTGGTCCAGATGTTCGGCCGAACGGTCTGCGGGGTGCCGGGGGAGGAGTTCGACCAGGCGCTGGAGGCGGCCAAGCGGGCCACCGGCTCCGACGACGATCTCGCGCTGGACGCCGACGCGCTGCGTGGACTGGTCCGGGCGTACCAGAAGATCTTTTTCGCGCACACCGGCCGGGACTTCCCGCAGGACCCCCGCGAGCAGCTCGACCTGGCGATCCGGGCGGTCTTCGACTCGTGGAACGCCGAACGGGCGGTGATCTACCGGCGTCAGGAACGGATCCCCACCGAACTCGGCACCGCGGTCAACGTGGTCGCGATGGTCTTCGGCAACCTGGGGCCGGACTCCGGCACCGGTGTCGCCTTCACTCGCGACCCGGCCAGCGGTGACCAGGGGGTCTACGGCGACTACCTGGCCAACGCGCAGGGCGAGGACGTTGTCGCCGGGATCCGTAACACGCTGCCGTTGCAGGAGCTGGCCCGGCTCGACCCCCGGTCGTACGGTGAGCTGTTGACCATCATGGCCCGGCTGGAGAACCACTACCGGGATCTGTGCGACATCGAGTTCACCATCGAACGCGGCAAGCTGTGGATGCTGCAGACCCGGGTCGGCAAGCGGACCGCCGCCGCCGCGTTCGTCATCGCCAGCCAGCTGGTCGACGAGGGAATCATCGATCTGGACGAGGCGCTGCACCGGGTCAGCGGGGCGCAGCTGGCGCAGCTGATGTTCCCCTGCTTCGACCTGTCCGACGCGCCGCCGACGATCGCCACCGGGATCGGTGCCTCGCCGGGCGCGGCGGTCGGCAAAGTCGTCTTCGACTCGGCCCGGGCGGTCGAGCTGGCCCGGCAGGGGGAGCAGGCGATTCTGGTCCGGCGGGAGACCAACCCCGACGACCTGCCCGGCATGATCGCCGCGCAGGGCATCCTGACCAGCCGGGGAGGCAAGACCAGCCACGCCGCAGTGGTGGCCCGGGGGATGGGCAAGACCTGCCTGTGCGGGGCCGACGCCCTCGACATCGACGCCGGCGCCGGGCGGTTCATCGTCGGTGACCAGATCGTCTCCGAAGGTGACGTGGTGTCGATCGACGGCACCAGCGGCTGCCTGTACCTCGGTGCGGTGCCGGTGCGCCCGTCCGAGGTGGTGCAGTACTTCGAAGGCTCCGTCGACCCGGCGACCACCACCGACCCGCTGGTGCTCGCCGTACACCGGATCCTGTCCCACGCCGACGACCGGCGGCGGCTGACGGTGCGCACGAACGCCGACACCGGCGCGGACGCCGCGCGGGCCCGGCGGTTCGGCGCCGAGGGGATCGGGCTGTGCCGCACCGAGCACATGTTCCTCGGCGACCGCCGGGAGCTGGTGGAGCGGTTGATCCTGGCCCGTGACGAGGCGGAGCGTGCGGCCGCGCTGGACGAACTGCTGCCCCTGCAGCGGGCCGACTTCCGGGAGATCTTCCAGGAGATGGACGGCCTGCCGGTCACCGTACGGCTGATCGATCCGCCGCTGCACGAGTTCCTGCCGTCGCTGGAGGAGCTGGCCGTGTCGGTCGCCCTGGCGCAGGCCCGGGGTCAGGAGGCCGGCCGCGACGCGGCCCTGCTCGCCGCGGTGCGCCGGATGCACGAGCAGAACCCGATGCTCGGGCTCCGTGGCGTGCGGCTCGGCCTGGTCATCCCGGGGTTGTTCGCGATGCAGGTGCGGGCGATCACCGAGGCGGCCGTCGAGTTGGCCGCCGCCGGGCGCGATCCGCGACCGGAGATCATGGTCCCGCTGGTCGGCGCGGTCCAGGAACTGGAGACGGTACGCGCGGAAGCCGACCGGATCATCGCCGAGGTGCTCGGCGACCGGTCGGTCGAGATCCTGATCGGCACCATGATCGAGGTGCCCCGGGCCGCGTTGACCGCCGGTCAGCTCGCCGGATCGGCGCAGTTCTTCTCCTTCGGCACCAACGACCTGACCCAGATGGGCTGGGGATTCTCCCGTGACGACGTGGAGGGCGCGTTCTTCTGGCGCTACCTGGAGCTGGGCATCTTCGGCATCTCGCCGTTCGAGTCGATCGACCGGGACGGGGTGGGCCGGCTGGTGCGGATCGCCGTCGAGGAGGGCCGCGCCGCCCGGCCCGGCCTGAAGATCGGGGTCTGCGGCGAGCATGGCGGCGACCCCGACTCGGTGCACTTCTTCCACGAGGCGGGCCTGGACTACGTGTCCTGCTCGCCGTTCCGGGTGCCGGTGGCCCGGCTGGAGGCCGGCCGGGCGACGGTCGAGTCAACCGGCTCGGACAGCCGCTGACCGGCCGCTGGCGCTGACCGGCCGCTGGCGCAGAGCGGCCGGGCACCCTGGGGGCGGGAGGGTGCCCGGCCGCTGCCTCGGTCCCCGCCGGCCGGCGTCGGTCAGAACCGGCGGCGCGGTAACGCCGGGTTGTACGGCAGGGTCGCCATCGGGGTGCGGACCGCCAGCGGCGCGTGATTGTCCAGTAGTCCCGGCACCGGTGCCGCGACGTTGCTGGCCGGTTTGCTCCGCAGCAGCTCCCCGATCGACCGCGCCGCCCGGCGGCCGTGCGCGTGCAGCAGGCCCGGATCGGTGCCCGGTCCGGCGAGTACGGCGAGCAGCGCCCGGTCGCCCACCGGGTAGAGGGCGACCTGGCCCCGGCTGCCGTGGATCACGGTCTCCCTCAGGTCACCGTGGCCGGCGGTCATCGCGAACCGTCGCCCCAGGCCGACGCTTGCGGCGGCCAGCGCGGCGATGCTCTCCGCTTCGGCGCTGGCGAGGTCGTGGGTGATCAGCAGGCCGTCCACGCCGGTCAGTACGGAGCCGGTCACATCGGGCACCCGGCGGCGTAGCCCGTTCAGCTCGGTAACGATAGCGGTGTCAGTGTCCACCGGCGGTCTCCTTCACTCGATCGTCCGGTTGGCTGGTCGCCGACCTCGTCCCGAGCGACCCGCCGCAGGCGTACGGGCGGGTGGTGGCCGGGTGGGGAGGGCGACTGCGGTCGGCGCGGCGTCGGCGACGTTGCGCGCCGCGCGACGGTGGGGCGCAGGGTTCCGCCACCGGGCCGGGTGGGGTGCCGGCGGGCCTCGGTCGGTCGATGATCGACACCAGCGGGTTGTCCAATCGTCCGGTCGAGGTAGCAGTGACGATGTGCTCCTGGCACGTTACCGCAGGCGATGTTTCTTTGTGGACCCGTAACCATCGGCAATCGGACAGCAACTGATAACTGATCGGCTATTGCGAACGATCATCAAACTGACTTCGGGTGTTTGGCCCGTCACCCTGCCGGGTCGGTGGTGGTCGCCGTACGGTAGGCCTGGAACCGGGTCCGTACGACCTCAGGAGGTGGCCGGTGGCAAGTCAGTGGGAGAACCTGGTGGTCGACGCCCACGACCCGGCCCGGCTGGCCAGATGGTGGGCGCAGGCGCTCGGCTACCAGATCGTGCACGAGGCGTCGGACGAGGTGGAGATCCGGCGCTCACCGGACCAACTGCCCGGGCTGATCTTCGTTCCGGTGCCGGAGAGCAAGCAGTTGAAGAACCGGCTGCACATCGACCTGCGCCCGACGGATCAGGCAGCGGAGGTCGAGCGGCTGGTCGACATGGGTGCCCGCCGGGTCGACATCGACCAGGGTGACGTCACCTGGATGGTGCTGGCGGATCCGGAGGGCAACGAGTTCTGCGTACTCAGCGGACGTGGCTGAGTGGCCCGCTCCACCGCAGCCTGCAGCAGCAGCAGGAACGTCCGGCCGTCCGGCCCGTCGCCGAACCCCAGCCAGCAGGACTCGGGCCGGCCGTGGGTCTGCCAGCGGGCGGTGACCAGGATGCCGTCCGCCGCCGGCAGGGCCAGCGCCAGCGTGGCCAGTCGTGCCGACCGGGCGTAGCCGTGCGGCGGAGCGTCCCCGGCCGTGACCAGGTGCCGGCCGAGCAGGATGTCTACCCGATGATGACGGCGCGCTGGTCGCGTCGATCCGGTCGGCCCGGTCGAACTGGTCAGACAGCAGGCGCTGGCGCCGGCCAGCTCTCCCATGAGCTGGCCGGCGCAGTGCTCCTCGACGGCGTACCGCATCGGTTCGGCGACATCGCAGATGTGTACGAGCCGGCTGGTACGGGTCCACCCCTGGTCAGCCACGCCCCGATTGTGGACTGGCCGGGTGCGGTCCCGCAGGGGCGACGTCAACATCACGACACAAGCCGGAAACCATCCCGAAATCGTTACCCGATCAGGTGACGGGCACCGCCGCTCAAGGGGGTCCAGTTCGCCGCCCTGCCGGGCTGGTCAGGCTGCCGGTTCGCCGCCCTGCCGGAGCGGTTAGGCTGCTGAAGGTGAGTGCCTCTCCGGACGGCCCGGCGGTTGGTCGCGCCGCCGACGCGCACCGTCTGGTGCCGGAGCCGGCCAAGGACACCGGCTACGGGCGCAGCCCGTACGAGCGGGACCGGGCCCGGGTGCTGCACTCGGCCGGGTTCCGGCGGCTGGCGGCCAAGACCCAGGTGCATCTGGCGGATCCGAGTGGCGCGGACGGCGTACCCCGGACCCGGTTGACCCATTCGCTGGAGGTCGCGCAGATCGCCCGCGAGATGGGTGCCCGGCTCGGCTGTGACCCGGACGTGGTGGACGTCGCGGGCCTGGCCCACGACCTCGGACACCCGCCCTTCGGACACAACGGTGAGCGGGCGCTGGACGAGGTCGCCGCCGGCTACGGCGGCTTCGAAGGCAACGCGCAGACGCTGCGGGTGCTCACCCGGCTGGAGGCCAAGGTGATCGGTCCGTCCGGCGACTCCGTCGGGCTCAACCTCACCCGGGCCTCGCTCGACGCTACCTGCAAGTACCCCTGGCCACGACAGCCCGGCGAGCGCAAGTTCGGGGTGTACGCCGACGACCAGCCGGTGTTCACCTGGCTGCGCGACGGCGCGCCCGACGGCCGGCGGCGCTGCCTGGAAGCGCAGGTGATGGACTGGGCCGACGACGTCGCGTACTCGGTGCACGACCTGGAGGACGGTATCCACGGCGGCTACATCGACCTCGGTCGGCTGATCGCGGACCCCGACGAACAGGCCGCGCTGGCGGCCGACGTCGCCGCGGCCTACTCCACCGAGTCCGCCGACGTTCTGGCCGGCATCCTGGCCGAGTTGCTGGCCCGACCGGAGTTGCGGCTGCTGATCGGCTACGACGGCAGCCACCCGGCCCAGGCGGCGCTGAAGGGCACGACCAGCATGCTCACCGGGGCGTTCGTCGCCGCCGCGGTGTCGGCCACCCGGGACCGTTCCGGTGGGCAGCCGGTGCGGCGGTACGCGGCCGATCTGGTCGTGCCCCGGGTGGTGCGCGCCCGGTGCGCGCTGCTGAAAGGGCTGGCGTTGCGCTACGTGATGCGTCGGCCCGGTGCCGCCGCCGGCTACCTGCGGCAGCGGGAGATCCTCGCCGAACTCGTCGAGGCGTTGACCGGGTACGCCCCGGCCGGTCTGGACCCGGTCTTCCTCCCATTGTGGTCGGACGCGCCGGACGACCGGGCCCGGGCCCGGGTGATCATCGACCAGGTCGCGTCACTCACCGATCTGGCGGCGATCTCCTGGCACCGGCGGCTGACCCGGCCGGCGGGGCGGCCGGGTCCGACCCGCGTCTGATCCGGTTCACGGCCGGTCGCTCCCTCAGCTTTCGGCCGGCGGGCGGACCGCGACCAGGTCTGCGGCGAGCAGCGCCGACCACCAGGTCTCGACGTTCGACAGCGATCCGGAGATGATCCGTGGCTGGTCGCCCTCGGTGAGCAGGGTCAGGGCCGAGCCGTCCGGCCAGGCCAGCACCCAGCCGGCGATGTGTGGGAGCTCGTCCTCCGGTGCCAGTTCGGCGTCCCGGCTGCGGTAGAGGGCACACAGTCGGGGCGCTTCGTCGAGGGCGATCACGTCCAGGTGGTCGGTGGCGCTGGTCTCAGGCAGCAGCTGGGGCATGGGGGTGCCTCCTCCTTCGGGCTGGGGATCCGGCAATGTAGACAAGACACAGTGAATCGTGAAGAAAGAGAAACAAGCCAGCGAACGGTTCACTAGGTACGACACAGACAGTATTGCCGTGGTCACAGATAAGGACAAGGTCTGTTCTTCGGCGAGGCGTGGAAAGTGCGTATTGACAGAGGCCTGCCTGGTCAGGGTGGGGTTCGGGAGGTCCGTCGCGGCCGGTGGGGTGCCGGCACCCGGCCCCCGGCACCCGCACCGTCGGTGATGGTGGCGGCAGGGCAGGATGTACCTCGAAGGAGGGCGACAGAGCATGGCTGGTCGGATCCGGGACGAGGACATCTCGCTGGTGCGGGAGCGTACGTCGATCGCCGACATCATCTCGGAGAGCGTCACGCTCAAGTCGGCCGGTGGTGGCAACCTCAAAGGGCTCTGCCCCTTCCACGACGAGAAGACGCCGTCGTTCACCGTGGCGCCCGGCCGGAACGTGTACTTCTGTCACGGCTGTGGCAAGGGCGGGGACGCGATCACCTTCCTGATGGAGGCCGAGCACCTCACCTTCGTCGAGTCGGTGGAGCGGCTCGCCGCCCGCGCCGGGATCCAGCTGCGCTACATCGAGGCCGGTCCCGCGCCGGTCCGCCAGCAGGCCGGTCAGCGGCAACGGCTGACTGCGGCGCACGCCGCCGCGGTCGAGTTCTACGTCGACCGGCTGACCGACCCGGCGGCCCGGCCGGCCCGCGAGTTCCTTGCCCGCCGAGGGTTCGACCGGGCGACCGCCGAGCGGTACGCGTGCGGCTTCGCCCCGGACGCGTGGGACGAGCTGACCCGGCACCTGCGCCAGCGGGGCTTCACCGCGCAGGAGTTGATCACCGCTGGGCTGGCCCGCCAGGCCCGGTCCGGCTCGTTGATCGACCGCTTCCGGCGTCGCCTGCTGTGGCCGATCCGGGAGCTCGGTGGCGACGTCATCGGCTTCGGCGCGCGCAAGCTCTTCGACGACGACGACGGACCCAAGTACCTGAACACCCCGGAGACCCCGATCTACAAGAAGTCCCACGTGCTGTACGGGATCGACCAGGCGAAGCGGGAGATCGCCCGGCAGGGCCGGGCGGTGATCGTCGAGGGCTACACCGACGTGATGGCCTGCCACCTGGCCGGGGTGCCGACCGCCGTCGCCACCTGCGGCACCGCGTTCGGGGCGGACCACATCGGCGTACTGCGCCGGCTGCTGATGGACACCGAGGCCGTCGCCGGGGAGATCATCTTCACCTTCGACGGGGACGCGGCCGGACAGAAGGCGGCGCTGCGCGCGTTCGAGGAGGACCAGCGCTTCGTCGGGCGTACCTTCATCGCGGTCAGCCCGGACAACATGGATCCGTGCGATCTGCGGCTGGCAAAGGGCGACCTCGCCGTGCGCGACCTGGTCGCGCGCCGGGAACCGCTGGTCGACTTCGCGCTGCGGCAGGTACTGAGCCGGTTCGACCTGGACACAGTCGATGGCCGGGTGGAGGCGATGCGGCGGGCTGCGCCGTTGGTGGCGAAGCTCAAGGACCGGGACAAACGCCCGGAGTACGTGCGCAAGCTCGCCGGCGACCTCGGGATGGAGGTCGAACCGGTGCAGCGGGCGGTGCTCGCGGCGGCGGCCGGGCCGCAGCGGACCGCCGGCGGCCGGGCCGCGGTGCCCGAGCCGGCGGCGCCGAAGCCGCGCAACGAGCCGGACAATCCTCAGGCGCTGGTCGAACGGGAGGCGTTGAAGCTCGGGCTCCAGGTGCCGGTGCTCGCCGGCCCGATGTTCGACAACCTCGGCGCGGAGGTCTACCAGCATCCGGTACACGCCGTGCTGCGGGACGCGATGGCGCAGGCCGGCGGGGCCGCAGCCGCCACCACCGGAGCGGTGTGGATCGAGCGGGTCCGGGACAACTGCGCCGACCTCGCGGCTCGGGCGTTGGTCGCCGAGCTTGCGGTCGAACCGCTGCACGTCGACCGGGACGCGGACCCGTACTACGTCTCGGTGACCCTGGCCCGCCTGCAGTGGGGGGCGGTCACCACCCGCATCCGGGAGCTGAAGTCGAAGGTGCAGCGGATCAACCCGGTCACCAACCAGGACGAGTATCTGACCCTGGCCGGGGAGCTGTTCTCCCTGGAACAGCACGCGCGTGCGCTGCGCGAACAAGCCGTGGGAGGGTTGTGAAGGTGTGGAGTCTGTTTCGGCGTAGCGCACGGCTGCCGGCCGACCAGCGGCCGCCGCTGGACCGCGACGAGCGGTTGCTGGCCTGGAGCGGGACCGCGACCGGCACGCTGGTCGTCACCAACCGGGGCCTGTGGCTGCCGGGCCGGGACACCCGGCTCGGCTGGCACCAGGTGCACAAGGCGGTCTGGTCGGGCGAGAGGCTGGTCGTCACGCCGGCTGAGACGGTGTCGGAGCACGACGGCTACACCGTGGTCGCCGACGGACCGGCGATCTCGCTCGACCTGTCGGACCCGGGAGATGTCCCGGACCAGGTCCGGACCAGGGTGACCCGGTCGGTCGGCTACAGCGTGCACCATCAGCTGGACGGTGGCGGGGCCCGAGTGGTGGGCCGGCGGGTGTCCGGCATCGATGGCCTGAGCTGGACGGTGCGCTACGACGCCAGCGTCGACACCGACGCGGACTGGCTGCCCGACCGTACCGCCGAACTGGTGGCCGCGGCCAGGGCGTCGGTCGAGCAGCAGCCGTGACCACCTGCCGCGGCGCGGCCGTCCGGTAGCGGATGCGCCCGGGCCGGTACGTCGGCTCAGCCGGCGGTGAAGACGTGGTCGCTGATCATCCTGGTGGCGCCGATCAGACCGGCCTGGTCGCCCAGCTCGGACAGGACGATCGGCATGTCGCCGGTGGCCAGCGGCAGTGAGCTGCGGTAGACGACGCTGCGGATCTCGGCCAGCAACGCGTGGCCCATCCCGGCGAGTCCGCCGCCGATCACCACCATCCCCGGGTTGAAGAAGCTCACCAGCCGG
The DNA here is from genome assembly GCF_030345075.1 of Solwaraspora sp. WMMA2065. Classification (NCBI taxonomy): domain Bacteria; kingdom Bacillati; phylum Actinomycetota; class Actinomycetes; order Micromonosporales; family Micromonosporaceae; genus Solwaraspora; species Solwaraspora sp. WMMA2065. Next base: position 2,828,247 of record NZ_CP128361.1, on the reverse strand, counting down.
GCCAGCACCTGGCCGACGCGTCGTCCACCGTCGCGGACCATGCCGACCGCGACCGGGTCGCCGGCGGCGGCCGCCCGGGTGACGTCCAGCGCGGTGAGCGTGCCGATCCGGGCGAGTTGTTCGGCGAGCTGGTCGGAACGCCCGGCTCGGGCGGCGGCGACCGCGTCGCGGGTCAGCGCCGCACCACCGAAGTACGCCTCCAGGCAGCCGATGTTGCCGCAGAGGCACTGCGGCCCGTTCTCGTCGACAGCGGTGTGGCCGATGTCGCCGGCGCAACCGTTGGCCCCCCGGTAGACGTCCCCGCCGACCACTATCCCGGCGCCGATCCCGGCGCCGATCTTGACGAACAGGAAGTCGTCGAACGAACGGGCGATGCCGGCGTGTTTCTCACCGAGCGCCATGATGTTGACGTCGTTGTCGACCAGCACCGGGCAGCCGAGTTCGGTGCTGAACATCTCCCGTACCGGGAAGCGGTGCCAACCCGGCATGAACGGTGGCGAGACCGGCACGCCTTCGTGGACACTGACCGGACCGGGCACCCCGATGCCGGCGCCGGTGAACCGCGTGGTTCCCGAGTCGGCGGCCAGTTTGGTGACCAGTTCGAGAGCCTGCGCGATCACCGTCGTCGGCCCCTGGCGCAGCTCGGTGCGCTCGGTCATCCGGGTCACGACCTGCAGCTCTCCGTCGGTGAGCGCCACGTCCAGGGTGCTCGCGCCGATGTCGATGCTGAGGAAGCGGGTGGCGGCGGCGATCCGGACGATCGACGACGGACGACCGCCCCGGGACGCGGCCGGACCGGCGGTCTCCACCAGACCCCGGTCGATCATCCGGTCGAGCTCGGTGGCCACCTTCGACCTGGACAGGCCGACCGCGTCGCCAAGTTCGGCGCGCGAGCACGGGCCGTCGCGGAGCAGGCGCAGGATCTGCGCCTGGTGCGTGTTCTCCGGCCACACTCCCAGCACGTTGGTCATTGTCCTTTACCTGGGTCCGGCACGTGGCGTCGTCCGACGTGGAGGGCCGGTGGACACGCGGGCGAAGCGGACCGGCGTGGGCAGGGACCGGGCAAGGTGACGAACTCGCCCGCTGACCCGGGAGTAGCGAGTCAGGATGACAAACTTAGTGCATTGAAGCGCAATCTTCAAGACGTTCGTACTATACTTTGTCCTCAATCTGACGAAAGGCGCCTTGCTCGCGAAACTCGCGGCGTCCCTGTCGGGGCCGCGCGGTAGCGTCGTGGCCGTGACTGAACGGGGTAACGGGCCACTCATCCACGCACGCGGTCTGGTCAAGCGGTTCGGGACGTTCACCGCAGTCGCCGGCATTGACGTCGACGTCGCGCCCGGCGAGGCGTTCGGCTTTCTGGGGCCGAACGGCGCCGGCAAGAGCTCCACCATGCGGATGGTGGGCTGCGTCTCCCCGCCCAGCGGCGGCATTTTGCGAATCCTCGGGATGGATCCGCAGCAGGACGGCCCGGCGATCCGGGCCCGGCTCGGCGTCTGCCCGCAGCTGGACAACCTCGACCAGGAACTGACGGTACGGGAGAACCTGGTCAGTTACGCCCGCTACTTCCAGATCCCGCGACCGGTCGCCCGGCGCCGCGCCGACGAACTGCTCGACTTCGTGCAGTTGCGCGACCGGTCGGGTAGCAAGGTCGAGCCGCTGTCCGGCGGCATGAAACGCCGACTCACCATCGCCCGTGCCCTGGTCAACGAGCCGGACATCGTGCTGCTCGACGAGCCGACCACCGGGCTGGACCCACAGGCCCGGCACCTGGTGTGGGAGCGACTGTTCCGGCTCAAGCAACGGGGCGTCACGCTGGTGCTGACCACGCACTACATGGACGAGGCCGAGCAGCTCTGCGACCGACTGGTGGTGATGGACGGCGGTCGGATTGTCGCCGAGGGCTCGCCGCGGGACCTGATCACCCGCTACTCCACCCGTGAGGTGGTCGAACTCCGGTTCCCGACCGACGACCAGGACAGCTTCGCCGGCAAACTGGGCGGAATCGCCGAACGGACCGAGGTGCTGCCGGACCGGATCCTGATCTACACCGGCGACGGCGACGGGGCGCTCAACGAGGTGCACCGCCGTGGGCTGGCACCGACCAGCGCGTTGATCCGGCGCAGTGGTCTGGAGGACGTCTTCCTGCATCTCACCGGCCGGACCCTGATCGACTAGAATCGGCCGGGCATGATCGCGCAGACCGACCGGCTGTCACTACGCCGCTTCACCATCGACGACCTGCCACTGCTCGTCGAGCTGGACAGTGACCCCGAGGTGATGCGGTACCTTACCGGAGGCAGACCGACCCCGGCCGAAACCGTACGCCGCGAGGTCCTGCCCGCGATCCTGCGTGACTATCTGCGCTTTCCGGGCTTCGGCAAGTGGGCCGCCATCGAGCGCTCCAGCGGTGCCTTCATCGGCTGGTTCGCGCTGAAGCCGGCCGCCGCCGGTCCGGCTGTCACCGGTCCCGCCGACGGTGTGGTCAACGGCCGCAGTGGCCGGCTGGCGATCACCGAGGTGGAGCTCGGGTACCGACTGCGACGCGCCTCCTGGGGCCGGGGGTACGCCTCGGAGGGTGCCCGAGCACTGCTGCGGATGGCGTTCGATCACCCGACCGTCGACCGGGTATTCGCCGAGACGATGGCGGTCAACGTCGCCTCGCGGCGGGTGATGGAAGCGGCCGGATTGCGCCTGGCCCGCTGCTTCCACCTGCAGTGGGACGATCCGATCGAGGGCGTCGAGCACGGCGAGGTCGAATACGAGGTGCGCCGGATCGACTGGGCGGAGCGCGCCGCGGCGCCGGCGATCGAGCGTAACCGCCTGCACTGACGGCGGGAGTCCCGGTCGGCGATCGGTCCGTGTGACGCCCTGGAAGCCCTGCCGATCCGCGACCATCCCGGGCGGCGGACCCGGGAGACGGAAATACCGGTGAGGATGTCCCGCCGTCGCCGTAGAGTACGCCGGGCCGGTAGGTCTCGGGCGGTCGTTACGGGGCGTCGTTTCCATGATGTCGTACCCGGGCGGTACAACATCGGCCGGGACCGGGTACGGGGGGGCGACGACGGATGTCCGGGACAGACACTGGCGCGACGCCGACGGTAACGACAACCGCGCGATCGACCGGGGCGCGGGCCCGGAGCTGGTTCGGGCCGGCGTCGAGCGTCCTGGAAGCCAACCTGACCGCCTACCGGCGGACCTGGCGGTCGTCGGTCTTCTCGTCGTTCCTGCTGCCGCTGTTGACGGTGCTCAGCTTCGGTGTGGGGGTGGGAGCCTACGTCGACCAGGGGGTCGGCGGGTTCAGCTATCTCGACTGGATCGTCCCCGGTCTGATCGCTTCCACCGCGTTGCAGGTGGCCATCGGGGAGTCCTCCTGGCCGGTGCTGGGCGGGTTCACCTGGCAACGGACCTACTACTCGCAGATAGCCGCTCCGCTACGGATCGCCGACATCGTCGGTGGGTTGCTCGCCTTCGTCCTGCTGCGGGTGCTGGCGAGTGCCGTGGCCTTCGTCGCGGTGGCCGCCGCGTTCGGTGCGCTGCACTCGGGTTGGGCGGTGCTGACCCTGCCGGTGGCCGTGCTGCTGGCAGCGGCCGTCGCCCTGCCGGTGGCCGCCTTCGCGGCCACCATCCGCAGCGACAGCTACATGGTCATCGTGTTCCGGTTCGCGGTCATCCCGATGACCCTGTTCGCCGGAGTGTTCTTTCCGGTGGAGTCGCTGCCGGTGACCGTGCGCTGGCTGGCGTACCTGTCGCCGCTCTGGCACGGGGTCGACCTGTGCCGGGCGGCCTCGCTCGGCATCATGCCCGCCTGGTCCGTCCCCGGGCATCTCGGCTACCTGAGCCTCTGGGCGGCGGCCGGGTGGTGGCTGGCAGTCAACCGGTTCCGCAAGCGTCTGATCCACTAGAGGAGGCAACAGTGGTGACCCTCGTCCTGCCGCAGATGCTCGGGGTCGGCGCGGCCGTGCGGCGGGCCGGGTCGGTGATGGAGCGCAACGCGGCCGCCCTGAAGTCCGCGTACTGGGTGGTGATGATCTCCGGGGTGGTCGAGCCGTTGCTCTACCTGTTCTCGATCGGTGTCGGCGTGGGCCGGCTGATCGGGGACATCACCCTGCCGGGCAGCGGGGCCGTCATCGGGTACGCAGCCTTCGTCGCCCCAGCGATGCTCGCCGCCTCGGCGATGACCGGCGCGTTGTCGGAGACGACGTTCAACTTCTTCGCCAAGATGAAGTTCGTCAAGCTCTACGACGGGATCCTGGCCACCCCGGTCCGCCCGACCGAGCTGGCCTTCGGTGAGCTCGGCTGGGCGATGGCGCGGGGCAGTATCTATTCGGCAACCTTCCTGCTGGTGATGGTCGTGATGGGGCTGACGACGGTCCCCCGGGCGCTGCTGGCGTTCCCGGCCGCGATCCTGGTCGGGTTCGCCTTCGGCGGGCTCGGCATGGCGCTGTCCACCTACATGCGCAGCTGGCAGGACTTCGACCTGATGGGCTCGGCCCAGTTCGCGGTCTTCCTGTTCTCCGGGACGTTCGTGCCGGCCGAGGCGTACCCGTCGGTACTGCGCTGGCTGGTCGAGCTGACCCCGCTGTACCGGTCGGTCCACCTGATCCGGGCGATCGCCGTGGACACTGTCGGGTGGATGCAGTTGGTCGATGTCGGCTATCTCGTCGCGGTGACGGTGCTCGGGCTGACCGTCGCCGGGCGTCGGGTAGGTCGGCTGCTCTGCAACTGACGTCCTGGAGGCACCCTTCTGCGACAATCATCGATCTAACTAGGTCCTGTCGTACAGACTTCTGGCTGGTAGAAGACAAAGCCATCGGTAGTTCACCTGAAAGTTTGGCTCGTCGGGGTCTTTCTTTCCTCTGGTCTCTGGAGTTAATGTCTGCTCCAGACGTAACACCAGCGACACAGCGTCGTCAACGCCGGTCGCGACCAGGGCCACCAGGCCCGAGCTGTCACCCGCCAGGGGCGTGGCGGTGACAGCTGCGGTTCGGGTCGGTGCCGCGACTGCGGCACCGACCCGAACCCACCCATCCGAACCCCCGCCCCGGGGTCGTGCGTTTCGGCGGCGTGCGGCTCCGAACACCCCGACCCTCCTCACTCGTCATCGGCGGCTCTGCGAGCCGCTGCAGAAAGGTGGACAGAATGGACGAGGTGCTACGCCGCAACGGGCAACTCTCGCCACCCAATCCGGCGCTCACCCGCCGCAACATCCTCGCCGCATCGGCCGGTGCCGCTGCCGTGCTCGGTGCGGCCGGGCTGCCGGTGCTGCAGACCAGCCGTCCGGCCCGGGCCGGCGGCGGCTGGTCCGTGGACCCGCTGATCCCCGAGCAGAACCGGGGCATCATCCTCTACTCGGTCCGGGACCGCATCCGGGCCGCCCCGGACGACAGCGGCGTACCGTACGGCTTCGAGCGGGTCCTGGCCCGCCTGGCGGAACTCGGTTACAAGGAGATCGAGTTCGCTGGTTACACCCAGAGCGAGGAGATCCTCGGACGGCAGATCACGCCGACCGAGATCCGCAAGATCCTGGACGACAACGGCCTGGTCGCCAACGGCACCCACGCCAGGATCAATGCGGAGACGTTCCAGCAGGAGCTCGACATCGCCGAGGAACTCGGCATGAAGAACATCGGCACCGGCAGCGACCCGACCCGCAGCGACTACCAGTCGGACTGGGACGAGGCCGCTGACCTGTGGAACGAGCTCGGCCGGCAGGCCCGGGAACGCAAGATGCGGCTCTACACCCACAACCATGACGCTGCGTACAACTTCCTGCTCGACTCCGGCCCGCTGGACGAGCAGGGACGGCCGACCCGTTCGTCCGGTGTCCGCAAGCTCGAGTACTTCATGGCCAAAACCGACGCGAAGTACGTCTACTTCGAGATGGACATCTACTGGGGCTACGTCGCCCGGCACAAGCACCACACGTTCATCAACTCGGCTGGTCGGGAGCGGACCCGGGTGTTCGACCCGATCCTGACGGTGGCCCGTCGGCCCCGGCGGTTCCCGCTGTTCCACGCCAAGGACGGTGCCAGGAGCCCGGAGCAGAGCAACGGCTACGAGATGACGCCGATGGGCGACGGCGACATCAACTTCCAGCAGTTCTTCCAGACCATCGGGCACTACGACTTCCACCACGCCAACTGGGAGCAGGACACCGCTCCCGGCGGATCGGAGAACCCGGGTCAGTCGCTGGAGTTCGCCGAGCGCAGCTACCAGCACATGTCGGAACTGACCGTCTACAGCCAGGGCGAGTGATCCACCGGTCGCCCGCCACCCGGCACGGCGGCCACTGATCCAACCGCGTGAACCGGCCGGGGTGCCGACCGCCGCAGCGGCGGCGGTCGGCACCCCGGTTCCGCGTGTCCGGGTTCCGCACTCGTTGAGCGGGGGCCGATCCGTCGATCCCTCGTGCCCTGAACCAGATACATCGGGCCAGGTCAACCCCGGTTCGAGCACGTTTCACCAACTTCTGTCACGATCAGAAAAAGTTTTGCTTCAGCAGACCGAAACTCTGGACACGAGACTGAGAAGACTCTTAGTGTTTCGGTCACGACACGCCGAGGTCGCCTCGGTGTTAACTCACGGTCGGAGGTGGACCCCATGCGTACGGCGGATCCTCTGCACCTCCAGCTGCTGCGACTGTTGCGGGACAGTGGACCGGTCTCTCGGGCCGAGCTCGCAGACCAGCTGGAGATTCCCCGCCCTCGCCTGCTGTCCGAGTTGGAGCGGCTGGTCGCCTCCGGCTTCGTGACCGAAGCAGGGATGGCCGCCTCACGGGGCGGCCGCCGCTCGACCCTGGTCGAGCTCAACCCGGACCTGCGGTTCGCCGCGATCGACCTGGGCGCCAGCTCGGTCGACGTGGAGATCACCAACGGCCGGCTGGAGCCGGTGGCCGCGTACACCGAACCCGCCGACATCCGGCAGGGGCCGAAGGTCATCCTGCACCGGATCAACGAGCTGCTCGCCAAGGCCCGGGTCGAAGGGGTGCACGAGCGCCTCGACGGTATCGGCATCGGGGTGCCCGGGCCGGTCAGCTACCGCGACGGAGTGCCGGTCTCCCCGCCGATCATGCCGGGCTGGGACCGGTTCCCGGTCCGTGAACTGCTCGCCCGGGAGCACGGCTGCCCGGCGGTGGTGGACAACGACGTGAACATCATGGCCATCGGGGAACGGCACGGCGGCGTGGCCCACTCGGTCGACGACTTCCTGTTCGTCAAGCTCGGCACCGGCGTCGGCTGCGGCATCTACCTCGCGGGCCAGGTCTACCGGGGGATCGACGGCTGCGCCGGCGACATCGGCCACATCCAGGTCGACTCGCACGGTCCGATGTGCTCCTGCGGCAACGCCGGATGCCTGGAGGCGCTGTTCAGCGGTGCGGCGCTGGCCAAGGAGGCGGCCGCCGCCGCCCGGGCCGGCACCTCTCCGGCACTGGCCGAGCGGCTCACCCAGCGGGCCGAGCTCACCGCGCGCGACGTCGCCGAGTGCGCCATGGAAGGTGACGTCACCTGCATCCGGCTGATCCGCGACGGCGGCCGGCGGCTCGGCGGCGTCCTCGCCGGTCTGGTCAGCTTCGCCAACCCGTCGATGATCGTGATCGGCGGTGGTCTGGCCCACCTCGGGCACATCCTGCTGGCCGAGATCCGCAGCGTGGTCTACCGGCGGTCACTGCCGCTGGCCACCGGCAACCTGCCGGTCGTGCTGTCCGAGCTGGGTTCGCGGGCCGGCGTGACCGGCGCCTCCGTGCTGGCCAGCGACGTCGCCTTCGAGCAGGCGTCGTGAGCGCCCCCGAGGCCACCGGCGCCGCGCCGGTTGACGAGCCCGGCGGCACCCCGGCCGTGGCCGCCGGCGGCGACGTGGTGCTGCGGCTGACCGACGTCGTGAAGACCTTTCCCGGGGTACGCGCCCTGGACGGGGTGCAGCTCGAGGTGCGTGCCGGGGAGGTGCACTGCCTGCTCGGCCAGAACGGGGCCGGCAAGTCGACCCTGATCAAGGTGCTGGCCGGCGTGCACCGCCCCGACGCGGGGCGGGTCGAATGGCAGGGCCGACCGGTCCGGTTCGCCAATCCGCAGGCCGCGATGCGGGCCGGCATCGCCACCATCTACCAGGAACTCGACCTGGTCGACGACCTCTCCGTGGCGGAGAATGCCTTCCTCGGCCACGAGCCGCGGACCGCAGGCTTCGTCCGTCGGTCGGCGATGGCCCGGCGCACCCGCGACATCCTGGGCCGACTCGGCCACGCCGAGATCCGACCCCGCGGGCTGGTCCGATCGCTTCCGGCGGCCGGCAAGCAGGTGGTCAGCATGGCCCGGGCACTGTCCCACCAGGCCAAGCTGATCATCATGGACGAGCCGAGCGCGGTGCTCGCCCACGACGAGGTCGAGAACTTGTTCCGGATCATTCGCGAACTGACCGCTCAGGGCATCGCGGTCATCTACATCTCACACCGGCTGGAGGAGATCCGCGAGATCGGTGACCGGGTCACCGTACTCAAGGACGGCCGGACCACCGCGCAGAACCTGTCGGCGCAGACCACCCCGACCAAGGAACTGGTCAGCCGGATGACCGGCCGGTCCATCGAGTACGTGTTCCCACAGCGGGAGCCGAACCCACACGGGGAGCAGTTGCTGGAGGTGTCCCGGCTCAGCCGTGCGGGGGAGTTCAGCGACGTCTCACTGACCGTCGCGCGGGGGGAGATCGTCGGCATCGCCGGCCTGGTCGGTGCCGGTCGTTCGGAACTGCTGGAGACGATCTTCGGAGCCCGGACCGCCGACACCGGCAAGGTCACGATGGCCGGCAAACCGGTACGGGCCGGCAGCGTCGGTGCCGCGGTGCGGGCCGGCATGGGCATGGCACCGGAGGAACGCAAGAGCCAGGCACTACTGCTGGGCGAACCGATCTTCCGGAACATCACGTTGGCCACCTTCGGTCGCCTCGCCCGGGTCGGGTTCACCGACGCCGGCCGGGAGGTCAGCGCCGCTGAACGGGTGGCCGGCTCGCTGGAACTGCGTCCCCGGGGCGTGCACCGTCCGGTGCGCCAGCTCTCCGGCGGCAACCAGCAGAAGGTGGTGGTCGGCCGGTGGCTGCTCGGTGACACCCGGCTGCTGCTGCTCGACGAGCCGACCCGGGGCGTCGACGTCGGTGCCCGGGCCGAGCTGTACCAGGTGATCCACGACCTCGCCGCGCAGGGCGTGGGCGTCCTGCTGGTCTCCAGCGAGGTGCCGGAGGTACTGGGGCTGGCCGACCGGGTGCTGGTGATGCGGGAAGGACGCGTCGTCCACCAGGCCCCGGCCGGTGAGATCGATGAGGAGACCGTGCTCGACCTCGTCATGTCGGGGTCGGCGAAGGAAAGTGCCGCGGCGTGACCGGGCGACCCGACCAGTTGGCCAGCGGCCAGCCGGTAAACGAAGGAGTAGGACTGTGACCGCGGAAGAGGCCACGGCGACCGTACCCGGTAAGGAGAAGCCGGCAGCGCCGCCGGCGCACGGCGCGGACGAACCACCCCGGCAGAGCTGGTGGCGTTCCGACGCCAGCGAGTACGCCCGACGCAACCTGTGGCTGGTCGGCGTCCTCGTGATTCTGGTCATCATCGGCGCCGCCACCCGGCCCGACCTATACAGTGACCCGACCTGGGTCCGCAACAACATCTTCACCATCCTGCAGCAGGCCTCCGCGATCGGCGTGGTCACCGTCGGCATGACATTCGTGATCATCGCCGGCGGCATCGACCTGTCGGTCGGCGCGATCATGGCGCTGGCCGGGGTATGGGCCACCACGGTGGCGACCCAGAGTTTCGGCCCCGGCGGCATGATCTTCACCGCTGTCGTGGTCGGGATGTGCGTCGGACTGGTCAACGGAGTGCTGATCTCGTACGGCCGGCTGGTGCCGTTCATTGCCACCCTGGCGATGATGGTGGCCGCGCGAGGGCTGGCCGCGCTCATCTCCGGCAAGCAGACCCAGGTCTCCACCTCGTCGGTGATCAACGGGATGGCCACCCAACGGATCCTCGGAATCCCGCTGCTGGTGATCATCCTCGCCGCGGTGGTCGCCGCCGGCTGGGTGCTGCTCAACCGCACCACCTTCGGCCGACGCACCGTTGCGATCGGCGGCAACGCCGAAGCGGCCCGGCTCGCCGGCATCAACGTCCGGTGGCACACCCTACTCATCTACGGCCTGTCCGGGCTGTGCTGCGGTATCGGCGCGATCATGCTGACCGCGCAGGCCAACTCGGCCCAGGCCGCCATGGCCAACCTGTACGAGCTCGACGCGATCGCTGCGGCGATCATCGGCGGCACGCTGCTCACCGGCGGCCGCGGCACCATCATCGGCGCCCTGTTCGGGGTGCTGGTCTTCTCCACCATCACCAACCTGTTCGCCATCAACGGACTCTCCACCGAATCCCAGAACATGATCAAGGGCGGGATCATCGTGGTGGCCGTTCTCATCCAGCAGTTCCGGTTCAACTCCCTCAGTCAGCTCTTCAACCGAAGAACCGCCTGAGGCTCCACCTGACACACCCATCCACCGCCCGGTGGCCGTCGACTCCGACGGTCGCCAGGCCCCGCACACCCCGATAACTCCCCGCCATTGCGATCCAGGAGGTCGTCATGACCGCTTTCTCCCGTCGGACACTGTTCGGCGCGCGCGGCGCCGCCGCCAGTGACATGTCCCGCCGTCGGCTGCTCGCCGGTGGTGCCGCAGTAGGTGCCGGTGTACTGCTGAGCGCGTGCACCAGCAACGAGGCCGCCCCGACCAACACCCAGACGCAGGCCGCCAACCAGGGCAACCCCAACTCCGAGCCCGGTGAGACCGTCACCATCGGCTTCTCCGCCCCGGCGGCCGACCACGGCTGGCTCGCGGCGATCACCAACAACGCCCGGGCCCAGGCCGAGGCGTACTCGGACGTGGAGTTCCTCACCGTCGAGGCGGGCGCCGACGCCGCCGCTCAACGGGCCGCGCTGGACACGCTGATCTCGCAGAGCCCGGACGTCATCGTGATGCTGCCGCACGACGGAGCCGAGCTGACCGCGAGTGGCCTGCAGGCCATGGAGGCCGGCATCCCGGTGGTCAACCTGGACCGGGCGTTCACCCAGGCGCTCGCCTACCGCACCCAGATCAAGGGCGACAACTACGGCATGGGCGTGTCGGCGGGCAACTACATTGCCGCCCAGATGCAGGAGAAGGGCATCGCCAACCCGGTGATCGCCGAGATCGCCGGGATCGACGCGCTGGAGCTGACCCAGGAGCGGTCCGCCGGTTTCAAGGACGCCCTCGAGGTGCACGGCTTCACCGTCGCCAACCGGCGGGCGGCCGAGTTCACCGCCGACTCCGGCCAGCGCGAGGCGGCCAACCTGCTGCAGGCCCTGCCGGAGATCGACGCCATCTGGAACCACGACGACGACCAGGGCATCGGGGTACTGGCTGCGATCAGCCAGGCCAACCGGTCGGAGTTCATCATGGTCGGCGGTGCCGGTTCGCGGGCGGCGATGGAGGCGATCCAGGCCGACGACAGCGTGCTGAAGGCGACCGTCACCTACAGCCCGTCGATGGCCTCCTCGGCGATCTCGCTCGCCCGCCTGATCGCACAGGGCCGGGGCATGTCCGACCTGGTCGAGCTGCAGGTGCCCAAGGAGATCATCCTGGCCTCGGAGACCATCACCAAGGAGAACGCGAGCGAGTACCTGCCGCTCGGGTTCTGACCTGCAACGGGGAGGCTTACCTTGTCCGCTGAACACAACGAACTGCGGGTCGGCATGATCGGCTACGCGTTCATGGGCGCCGCGCACTCGCAGGCCTGGCGAACCGTGAACCGGGTCTACGACCTGCCGGCGTGGGTCCGGATGACCGCAGTGTGCGGCCGGGACGAGTCCAAGGTGGCCGAGGCCGCCGACCAACTCGGCTGGGAGTCGTACACCACCGACTGGCGGGCGCTGATCGCCCGGGACGACATCGACGTGGTCGACATCTGTACGCCGGGTGACAGCCACGCCGAGATCGCCATCGCGGCACTCGCCGCCGGCAAGCACGTGCTGTGCGAGAAGCCACTGGCCAACACGGTGGCCGAGGCGCAGCAAATGGCCGACGCGGCTCGGGTCGCCCGGGCCGGCGGCGTCCGGTCGATGTGCGGATTCAACTACCGGCGGGTGCCGGCGGTGACGTTGATGCGTCAACTCGTCGCCGACGGCCGGATCGGAACGATCCGGCACGTGCGGGCGGTGTACCTGCAGGACTGGATCCTCGATCCGGACTTTCCGTTGGTCTGGCGGTTGCAGAAGGACAAGGCGGGTTCCGGGGCGCTGGGTGACATCGGTGCGCACATCATCGACGCCACCCAGTTCGTCACGGGCCAACGGATCGCCCGGGTGAGCGGGCTGACCGAGACGTTCGTCAAGCGGCGGCCACTGCCAGCCGGTTCCAGCGGGCTTTCCGCTTCGGCCGGCGGCGGGTCCGCAGACGACGCCGAACCGGCCACCGGCGAGGTCACCGTCGACGACGCCGCGCTGTTCATGGCCCGGCTCGACGGCGGGGCGGTGGCCAGCTACGAGGCGACCCGCTTCGCCGCCGGACGCAAGAACGGGTTGCGGATCGAGATCAACGGCTCGCTCGGGTCGGTCGCGTTCGACTTCGAGCGGATGAACGAACTGGAGTTCTTCGACGCCACCCGGCCCGCGGCCGAGCAGGGCTTCACCCGCATCATCGTGACCGAACCGGAGCACCCGTACCTGTCTGCCTGGTGGCCGCCCGGCCACGGCATCGGGTACGAGCACTCCTTCACCCACCAGGCCCGTGACTTCGTCGCGGCGCTGGCGGCCGGAGACGATCCGACACCGTCCTTCGACGACGCACTCCAGGTCCAGCAGGCGCTGGCCGCGGTGGAGGAGTCGGCCGGGCTCGGCGAATGGGTCACCGTGGATCCGGCGAATACCACGGCACCGGCCTGATCGGCTCGACCTTCGTCGAGAGGTCTGGAAACCGAGACTCCTCGTCCCGTGGGCGAGGGTCGCCCGGCGCGGTTGCGCCCCGCGCCGGGTGATCCGCGGGTACGAGGACGGCTCGTCCGGCGTGACCGGATCGGGATTCCCCGGTCACGCCGGACGGCCAGCAGGGCGTACCAGAAGACTCTGGCGGACGTGGCACCGCGCCAGGGGTGAGGCACCAACCGTCACTGTCCGTCCACAACGGAATCAGTGCCCACGGTGAGGCATGAGCCTCCCGAACCCCCGGAGGAACGACTGATGAGTAGATCCGCCCGGCGATGGCTTGCCGTCGCCGCGGGTGCGGCACTCGCCGCACCCATGATCACCACCGCGCCAGCGGTAGCCCACGACGGCCACGAGCACCACGACGACTACCAGGTGCTGGTCTACACCCACAGCGAGGAGGCGGCCCAGCCGTCGACCGCCAAGGGTGTCAACGCCATCCGTACCCTCGGCAAGAACAACGGCTTCACTATCGACGTGTCCCGCAACGGGACCAGCTTCACCAGTGAGAACCTCGCCAACTACGCGGCAGTGGTGTTCATCAACAACACCGGTGACGTGCTCGACGACGCGCAGCAGGAAGCGTTCGAGGACTACATCAAGGCCGGTGGCGGGTACCTCGGCGTGCACCTCGCGGTGGACGCCGAGCCGGACTGGGCCTTCTACCGTGGCCTGGTAGGCACCACCTCGACCGGCACCACCGCCAACGGTGCCGGTGTCATCGACGTCGCTGACCGCTACCACCCGTCCACGGCGAAGATGCCCCGCGAAGTGATCGTCGAGGACGAGTACCTCAACTACACCGGCAACGTCCGGGGTGTGCAGCACGTGCTGGCCAGCGTCGACCCGACGTCGCTGGACGGCAGCAGCATGGGTGCCGACCACCCGATCTCCTGGTGCCAGGACTACCAGGGCGGCCGGTCCTGGTACACCGGTCTCGGCGCGTCGGCGGACACCTTCACCATCGGGGCGGTCCGCAAGCACCTGCTCGGTGGCATCGAATGGGCTGCGGGCATCGCCGAGGGCGACTGTGGCGCGACCGTCGAGTCGAACTACGAGCGGGTCGTGCTCAACGACCAGCCCGGTGAGCCGATGACACTCGCGGTGCTGCCCGACGGGCGGGTGCTGCACAACACCCGCGCCGGGGAGATCCGCCTGTACGACCCGGCGACCGGGGCCAGCCCGGTCATCAACAACCTCGACGTCTACCAGCACGACGAGGACGGCCTGCAGTCGGTGACCCTGGACCCCAACTTCGCGGAGAACAAGTGGGTCTACCTCTACTACGCGCCACCGCTGGACACTCCGGTGGACGACCCGGCCACCCCGGGGGTCAACGAGGGCGACGCACCGGCCAACAGTGACGACCCGAGCGTCTGGGAGCCGTTCAAGGGCTACAACCTGCTCTCCCGGGTCAAGTTCGTCGAAGAGCCGACCCCGCACCTGGACATGTCGACCGAGCAGGAAATCATCAAGGTTGACGTCGACCGCGGGGCGTGCTGCCACGTGGCCGGCGAGGTCAAGTTCGACGGTCGGGGCCTGCTCTACCTCGTCACCGGCGACGACACCAACGCCAGTGGCTCGGACGGCTACACCCCGATCAACCGGTCGGCCACTCGGGGTCCGGCCTATGATGCCGCGCGCTCCTCGGCCAACACCAACGATCTGCGGGGCAAGGTGCTGCGGATCCGCGTCAAGGACGACGGTAGCTACAGCATCCCGGCCGGCAACCTGTTCCGGGAGTCGCAGGACGTCGATGACAAGACCCGTCCGGAGATCTTCCTGATGGGCCTGCGCAACCCCTTCCGGTTCGACGTCGACGACCGTGGCTTCGTTTACATCGGTGACTACTCGCCGGACTCGCGCAACCCGGACCCGCAGCGGGGCCCGGAGGGCACCGGCCGGTGGTTCGCGACCAAGACCGCAGGTAACTACGGCTGGCCGTACTGCTACTCGCCGACCCTGCCGTACGTCGACTACGACTTCGAGACGGAGACCTCAGGCGAGCCGTTCAACTGCGCCGCACCGATCAACGACTCGCCGCGCAACACCGGTCTGAGTCTGCTGCCACCGGTGGAGCAGCCGCAGTTCTGGTACACCTTCAACGCCACCACCACCTGCCGGGACGCCTACCTGGTCGACCCGGCCGGCACCTGCGACTTCCAGTGGCCGGTGATCGGCACCGGTGGCGTCGGTCCGATGGGCGGCCCGATCTACAAGTACGACGATTCGCTGGAGTCGGAGTACAAGCTGCCGGCGTACTACCACGACACGGTGTTCTTCGGCGAGTTCAGCCGGGACCGGATGTTCAACATGCGGACCAACGGCAGCGGCAAGTTCTTCGGTGTCGAGGCGTTCCTACCCGGCTTCACCTTCGACAACCCGATGGACATGGAGATCGGCCCGGACGGCACCCTGTACGTGCTGGACTACGGTGACGGCTTCTTCCGGGCCAACCCGGATGCCTCGCTGTACCAGATCCGGTACGTCAAGGGCACCCGCGGTCCGGTCGCCGAGCTCGACGTCAGCCCGACGTCCGGGCAGGCGCCGCTGAACGTGCAGTTCTCCAGTGAGGGTTCGTTCAGCCCCGAGGTCGGCGAGACGATCAGCATCGCCTGGGACTTCGACGGAGACGGCACCACCGACTCCACCGAGGCCAACCCGTCGTTCACCTACACCAGCAACGGCGTCTACTACGCCCAGCTGACGGTGACCGACTCCACGGGTAAGCAGGCGACGCTCAGCCGTACCATCACGGTCGGTAACACCGCTCCGACGGTCGAGGTCACCCTCCCGGTGTCCGGTTCCTTCTTCAACTGGGGCGACACGGTGCCGTACGCGGTGACCGTCACCGACCCCGAGGACGGCACCATCGACTGTGACCGGGTGGAGGTCACCTTCGTCCTCGGCCACGACGAGCACGGTCACCCGCAGACCAGCACCACCGGCTGCACCGGTACCTTGCCGACCCCGGCCGACGGTGCCGACCACGCTGGTAGCTACCTGTTCGGCGGCATCAGCGCCCGCTACACCGACCTGGGCGGCGGCGGCCAGCCGGCGCTGACCACAGTCGGCCAGGCCACTATCCAGGTCTACCAGCAGCAGGCCGAGTACGCCCAGATCAAGCAGGGCGTCGAAACCTCCAACACCACCGACACCGGCGGCGGCCTGCACGTGTCCAGCATCGACGGCGACGACTACATCGCCTTCGATCCGATCAACCTCGACGGGATCGAGTCGCTGACCCTGCGGCACAGCCGAGGCTCCTCGTCGACCGTGGGTGACCCTCGGGCGATCGTCGAGGTGCGGGTCGACGCGCCGGACGGACCGTTGGTGGCCAGCACCACGCTGAACGCCACCTCCGGATCGCGTGACTGGACCAGTCACGACGTCGCGATCGACCACCCGGCCGGGACACACCAGCTCTACCTGGTGTTCCGGACGGTGGACGGTGGTCCCGACAGCAACCTGGTCTACCTCAACTGGGTGCAGTTCAACCCGGCGAGCTGACCCGGTCCCCGGGCTGGTGGCCGGTCGGCCACCAGCCCGGGGATGACGACCGGTGACCGCCGGGGCGGGCGTACCGCCCGCCCCGGCGGGGACCGACCAGCAGGACCGCGGCCGGGGTAACCCGGCCGGGGACAACCGAATCGGGGGAGGCAGGGCCGAACGCCGAACGTCCCTGCCTGCCACAGCCCCGTCCGTCCGGTCGACCGGGCCCAACGACGGCGTCGTTGACGCCGACCTCGGCGCCGTCGACGGTGGTGCCACCCTGGCGCGCCCGGACGGACGGGGCCTTGCCAGCCCGGCAAGGCAGACAACCGGCAGCAGTACGAGTACCGCCAGGGGCGGGCGTTTGGAGGCAGGAATGCGTACCGGAGTCTGGTTGATCGGGGCCCGTGGCTCGGTCGCGGTCACCAGCATCGTCGGCGCGCTGGCGGTGCGCGCCGGCCTGGCCGACACCACCGGCTGCGTCACCGAACTGCCGGCGCTGCGTGGCCCGGCCCTGCCCGGCTTCGCCGATCTCGTCTTCGGTGGCCACGACATCGCCGCGACGCCGCTGGTGAAGAAGGCCGACGCGTTGGCCAGCGCCGGCGTGGTCCCGGGGCTGCTGGTCGCCGCGTTGCACACCGAGCTGACCGGCCTGGAACCGCAGCTGCGTCCGCTCCCGACCGGGACCACCCAGGCCGAGACCGCAGCGGCGATCGCGACGGACCTGGTCGCCTTCCGCCGCCGGCACGACCTCGACCAGGTGGTGGTGGTCAACGTCTCGACCACCGAACCGGCGCCGCAGCCGCACCCGGCGCACCACGACCTCGCCGCCCTCGCAGCCGCGCTCACCGAGGCGCCCAGCGGCGCGCCGGTGCTGCCGCCGAGCGCGTTGGTGGCGTACGCCGCGCTCGGCGCCGGCTGCGGTTACGTCGACTTCACCCCGTCGGTGGGGGCCCGGTTGCCGGCCCTCGACGAGCTCGCCCGACAGCGGGGGGCACCGTACGCCGGGCACGACGGCAAGACCGGCGAGACCCTGGTGAAAGCGGTGCTGGCCCCCATGTTCGCGCTGCGTAACCTGCAGGTGCGCAGCTGGTCCGGCAGCAACCTGCTGGGTGGCGGCGACGGGGCCAACCTGGCCGAGCCGGCAGCCAACGCGGCCAAAGCGGCCAGCAAACAGCGGGTGCTCGGCGAGATTCTCGGCTACCAGCCGCAGGGGCACACCCGGATCGAGTACGTCGACGACATCGGCGACTTCAAGACCGCCTGGGATCTGATCACCTTCTCCGGATTCCTCGGCACCGGGATGCGGATGGAGTTCACCTGGCACGGGTGCGACTCGGCACTGGCCGCCCCGTTGGTGCTGGACCTGGCCCGGCTGACCGCTGCCGCCGCCCGCGCCGGACGCGTCGGACCCCTGCCGGAGCTGGCGTTCTTCTTCAAGGACCCGATCGGGTCGGGTCCGCACGCCCTCGGCGACCAGTGGCGAACCCTGGTCGACTTCGCCGCGGACCTGCACGGGCGGACCGGCGAGCCGGGCGGGGTCGCATGACGCCGCCCCGGTGGTCGGACCTGGCCGAGCTGGTCCGGGCACCGGCAGCGCTGTCCGTACCGGGTGACGTGGTGGCCGGGGCGGCGGCCGCCGGTGGGCTCGGCCCGCGGACCGTCGGGCTGGCCGGCGCATCGGTCTGCCTGTACTGGGCCGGGATGGCGGCCAACGACTGGGCCGACCGGGAGCTCGACGCGGTCGAGCGGCCGCAGCGGCCCATCCCGTCCGGCCGGGTCACCCCCGGTGCCGCGCTCGCCGTCGCCGCCGGGCTCACCACCGCCGGTCTGGCGCTCACCGCCGTCACCGGCGGCCGTCGAGCGCTCGCCGTCGGCGTGCCGCTGACCGCCGCCGTATGGGCGTACGACCTGTGGGCCAAGAACACCCCGGCCGGCCCGGCGGTGATGGCCGCCTGCCGAGGGCTCGACGTCCTGCTCGGCTCGGCCGGCACCGGCCGGACCCGGGCCGCGCTGCCCGCCGCGCTGGCCGTCGCCGCACACACCTACACCGTGACCGAGCTGTCCCGCAGTGAGGTCAGCGGTGCCGATCCCCGGCTGCCGGCGGCCACTCTGGCCGGGACCGCCGCCATCGCGCTGGCAAGCGCCGCGTCGGCGACCGGCCGGGCCGTGTCGGTCCGAGCGCCGGCGGCCGGCCGGGCTTCGGCGGCCCGCGCGTCGGTGGCCGGCCGGGCCACCTCCGCCCGCTGGTGGCGGGCCGGGGTCACCGCCGGACTCGCCGGCTGGTACGCCGCCCGATACGGCGCCGCGCAGGCCGCGGTCGCCCGCGACCCCCGGCCCGAGCAGGTACGTGCGGCGGTCGGCGCCGGCATCGTCGGTCTGCCCGCCCTGCAGGGCGCGCTCACGGCCCGGGCCGCGGCCACCGGAACCGGCCTGGCCACCGCCGTCGGACTTGCCGTCTCCGTCGCCGCGCCACTCGGCCGGCGGCTGGCCCGCAGGGTATCCCCGACATGAGCACCGACCAGGCTGGGGAGCCCTCACCGGCGACCAGCGGGCCCGGTCCGGACGCGGCAGCCGGACTGCGGTTCGGGTACGGCACCAACGGCTTCGCCAACCATCGGCTGGGCGACGCGCTGGCGCTGCTCGCCGACCTCGGCTACCAGGGTGTCGCGCTCACTCTCGACCACGACCACCTCGACCCGTACGCCGCCGGTCTGCCCCGCAAGGTGGCCCGGGTCGCCGAGCAGTTGCGGGAACTCGACCTCGCGGTCGTGGTCGAGACCGGCGCGCGGTACCTGCTCGACCCGTGGCACAAACACGCCCCGACCTTGCTGCACGACACCGCGTCCCGCCGGATCGACTTCCTGCGCCGGGCGGTCGCGATCGGCGCCGACCTGGGTGCGGAGGCGGTCTCCTTCTGGTCCGGGGTGCGCCCGGCCGCCGTCGACGACGCCACCGCCTGGGACCGGCTGGTCGCCGGCTGCGCGACGGTCGTCGAGGCAGCCGACGCCGCCGATGTCACCCTCGGCTTCGAACCCGAGCCCGGGATGCTGGTGGCCGACATCGCCGACTGGCGGCGGCTGCGCGACGCCCTGGGCCGTCCGGCCCGGTTCGGCATAACCCTCGACATCGGACACTGCCGGTGTCTGGAACCGGTGCCGGTGCCGCAGTGTGTCACTGACGTGGCCGCACACCTGGTCAACGTTCAGATCGACGACATGCGCCGGGGCGTGCACGAGCACCTCGAGTTCGGCACCGGGGAGATCGACTTCCCGCCGGTGCTGGCCGCCCTCGACGCCGCCGGTTACCGGGGTCTGGTCGCCGTCGAGCTGCCCCGGCATTCGCATGCCGCCCCGGCGGTCGCCGCCCGGTCCATCGAGTTCCTCCGGTCAGCCGAACTCCACGCTCACTCGGGATCGGCCCGTACGGCATCAGCCGGCACAGGATCGGCCCGTACCGCCGCTGAAGGAGGCCAGCCGTGAACCGACCCGCCCAGCCCGACGACGAACCCGCCGACGTCGCCGGCCGACTCGCCGACGCGCTGTCCGGCGTACCCGATCCGGACTGGCTCGCGCAGGCGCGGAACCGGATCGTCACCGACCGGGCCAGCCTGCCGATGCTGTTCGCCAGCGCAGGCCGCCGCTGCGGCCGGGCCGAGCTGGCTGCCGTACCGGGATGGTCGGCCGACGAGGCCGCCCGGGTACTGCTCCTCGTCGACCTGGCCACCGTCACGACTGAAGCGGAGCTGGCCGCCGCGGTCGCCGACTGCTACCACCACGGTGACGCCGCCGAGCGTCGGGCGGTGCTCAAGGCGCTGCCGCTGCTGCCGGTCGGTGACCGGGCGGTGCCGCTGCTCGACGACGCGATCCGGACCAACGACACCCGGCTGCTGGCCGCCGCGCTCGGCCGCTACGCCCGCCACCTCGACCAGCAGGCGTGGCGTCAGGCGGTGCTCAAGTGCGTCTTCACCGGCGTGTCGCTGGCCGCGGTGCACGACCTCGACGCCCGCGCCGACGCCGAGTTGCTGATCATGCTCGCCGGACTGCACGACGAGCGGGTCGCCGCCGGCCGGAACCTGCCGGACGACGCGCTCGCCCTGCTGCGGCGGCTGCGCGCCGTGGCAGACACCACCACCCGACAGGAGGGGTGAATGCGCATCTTCGACCCGCACATCCACATGACCTCACGGACCACCGACGACTACCGGGCGATGGCCGACGCCGGGGTCCGGGCCCTGGTCGAACCGGCGTTCTGGCTCGGCCAGCCGCGCACCAACGTCGGCTCGTTCGTCGACTACTTCGACTCACTGCTCGGCTGGGAGCCGTTCCGGGCCAGCCAGTTCGGCATCCGGCACCACGCCACGATCGCGCTGAACCCGAAGGAGGCCAACGACCCCCGCTGCGCCGGCGTGCTCGACGTACTGCCCCGCTACCTGGTCAAGGACGGGGTGGTGGCGGTCGGCGAGATCGGCTACGACTCGATGACCCCGGCCGAGGACGAGGCGTTCGCCGCCCAGCTGGCGCTGGCCCGCGCGCACGAGCTGCCGGCCCTGGTGCACACCCCGCACCGGGACAAGGCCCGGGGCACCGAACGGACCCTGGCGGTGGTCGCCGAGTCCGGCATCGACGCCGGCCGGGTGGTGGTCGACCACCTCAACGAGGTGACGGTCGGGGTGGTCAAGGAGTCCGGCTGCTGGATGGGCTTCTCCATCTACCCGGAAACCAAGATGTCGCCGCCGCGGATGGTGGAGATCCTCAAGCAGTACGGCCCGGAGCAAATCCTGGTCAACTCGGCCGCCGACTGGGGCCGGTCGGATCCGTTGCTGACCCGGACCACCGGCGAGGCGATGCTGGCCGCCGGATTCAGCGCCGACGACGTAGACCGGGTGCTGTGGCGCAATCCGGTGGAGTTCTACGGCCAGTCCGGCCGGCTCGACCTGAGCGACGTCGCCGCCACCGCACCGACCTTCGAAGGCAGCTCGATCATGCGGGGCGGTGGCTGATGCGCCTGCACGACCGGCGGCGGCGCACCGTCCACCTCAGCTACTGCACCAACGTGCACCCGGCCGAGGACCTCGACGGAGTGCTCAGCCAGCTCGGCACGTACGCGGTGCCGGTCCGGGACCGGCTCGCCGCCGACCCGCTCGGCCTGGGTCTGTGGTTGGCCGCACCGGCTGCCGCTGCGCTGGACGCCGACCCGGCCGCCCGGCGCCGGCTACGGGCCGCACTCACCGAGCGCGGCTTGGAAGTGGTCACCCTCAACGGTTTCCCGTACGAGGCGTTTCAGGCGCCGGTGGTCAAGCACGCCGTGTACCACCCGGACTGGGCCGATCCGCGCCGGTTGGACTACACCCTGGCACTGGCCCGGATCCTGGCCGACCTGCTGCCCGACGACGTCGAGCGCGGCTCGATCTCCACGTTGCCGCTGGCCTGGCGGGAGCCGTGGGACACCGAGCGGGCCGATGCCTGCGCCCGGATGCTGGACCGGCTGGCCGCCGGCCTGGCCGACGTCGAACGGGACACCGGCCGTACCGTCCGGGTCGGCTTCGAACCTGAACCGGGCTGCGTCGTGGAGACCACCGCTCAGGCCGCCGAACAGCTGGCCCGGGTGGACACCGAACGGCTCGGCGTCTGCGTCGACCTGGCCCATCTCGCCTGTGCCTGGGAGGAGCCGGTCGCCGCGGTCGGTCGGCTGCGGTCCGCCGGGCTACCGGTGGTCAAGGTCCAGGTGTCGGCCGCGTTGGAGGTCTCCGATCCGGTCCGGGACCGGTCCGCGATCGCCGGGTACGTCGAACCACGGTTCCTGCACCAGACCCGGTCGGGTGTTGCCGGGGCGGCCGACGATCTCGATGCCGCACTCGACGCCGGGCTGCCCGGCCCGTGGCGGGTGCACTACCACGTGCCGCTGCACGCCGCGCCGGTCGCGCCACTGGCCGCAACGATGCCGCAGCTGCGAGCCGGTCTGGCCGCGGTCGTCGACGGCACCGACTGCGACCACTTCGACGTGGAGACCTACACCTGGGGGGTGCTGCCGGAAGGGCAACGTCCTACCGGGCCCGACCAGCTCGCCGCCGGAATCGCCGCCGAGCTGGCCCAGGCCCGCGAGGAACTGGTCGGGCTCGGCCTGACCGCCTGCACCCGTACCGCCACCGGATCGGAGGCCGCATGAACCCGCTGCTCGTGCTCGACGTGGTCGGCCTGACCCCCCGGCTGCTGCGCCACATGCCCCGGCTGGCGGCGGTCGCCGACACCGGCTTCCAGGCCGAGCTCGGCACCGTGCTGCCGGCGGTCACCTGCTCGGTGCAGTCCACCTTCCTGACCGGCGAGCCGCCGTCCGGCCACGGTATCGTCGGCAACGGCTGGTACTTCCGCGACCTCGGCGAGGTGTTCCTCTGGCGGCAGCACAACGCCCTGGTCGGCGGGGAGAAACTGTGGCAGGCCGCGCGCCGGTTCCGCCCCGACTACACGGTGGCGAACATCTGCTGGTGGTACGCCATGGGTGCGGACGTCAACTGGACCGTCACCCCCCGGCCGATCTACCACGCCGACGGGCGCAAGGATCCGGACTGCTACACCGATCCGCCGCAGCTGCACGACGAGCTGACCGGCCGGCTCGGCACGTTTCCGCTGTTCAACTACTGGGGGGCGGGTGCCGGGCTGGTGTCGTCGGAGTGGATCGCGAAGGCGACCCGGCAGATCATGGCCGACCACTCGCCGGACCTGACCCTGGCGTACCTGCCGCATCTCGACTACGACCTGCAGCGCTATGGCGGCGGCGGGCCGCACGCGCAGCGGGCGGCCGCCGAACTCGACGCGGTGCTCGCCCCGCTGCTGGACGCGGCGGCGGCACGCGGCGCGACCGTGGTGGCGCTGTCCGAGTACGGCATCACCGATGTGTCACAGCCGGTGCACGTCAACCGGCTGCTGCGCGCCGAAGGGCTGCTGCGGGTCTACTCCCAGGCCGGGATGGAGTACCTGGATCCGTGGACGTCGCGGGCGTTCGCCGTCGCCGACCACCAGATCGCCCACGTGTACGTCCGGGATCCGGCCGATGTCGCGTCGGTGGCCAAGCTCTGTGCCGGCCTGCCGGGCGTGGCGCAGGTCCTCGACGCCGACGGGAAGGCTGCTGCCGGCCTGGACCATCCGCGCTCCGGTGAGCTGGTGCTGGTGGCCGAGCCGCAGGCCTGGTTCACCTACTACTACTGGCGCGACGACACAGCAGCGCCGGACTTCGCCCGGTTGGTGGAGATTCACCGCAAGCCCGGCTACGACCCGGCGGAGCTGCTGTTCGACCCGGCCAACCCGGGTGCAGCCAAGGCGCGGGCGGCGATCGCCCTGGCCCGCAAGAAGATCGGGCTGCGGTACACGATGAACGTGGTCGGGCTGGACGCCGGCGCGCGGGCGGTCCGTGGCTCACACGGCCGGCTGCCGGACGACCCCGCCGACGGCCCGGTACTGCTCTGCTCGGACCCGGCGCCGGCCCGGGACCGGTTCGCCGCCACCGAGGTCAAGTCGCTGCTGCTGGAGTTGGCCGGGCTCGACGCCGGTGCACCGGCACCGTCGCCGTCGCCCGAGGTGTCCCGGTGACCGTGGCGCCGGCCCGCCCCGGCGACGGTTCGGGTCGGGACGCCCCGGCCGGTGCCGGTTCGGGTCCGGACGCCCCGGCCGGTGCCGGTTCGGTGGGTTGGTCGCTGCGGGAGCGGTGCGACGTCGAACTGACGGCGTTCCTTGACCGGCAGGATCCGCACTGGCCGGACGGGGCACCGCGCGGGGTGTACGACACACTGCGTCGGTTCGTCCTGGTCGGCGGCAAGCGGCTGCGCCCGGTCTTCTGCTACTGGGGGTGGCGCGGCGCCGGGGGAGCGGACTGCCAGGAGATCGTCGCGGCCGCCGCCGCGCTGGAGATCTTCCACGCGTTCGCGCTGATTCACGACGACATCATGGACGGTAGCGACCGCCGCCGGGGTGAGCCGTCGGTGCACCGGATCTTCGCCGACCTGCACACTCGCTCGTCCTGGCGGGGCGACTCCGGCCGGTATGGTCACAACGCCGCGCTGCTCTGCGGGGACCTCTGCGCCGCCTGGGCGGACCAGATGTTCCACGAGTGCGGGCTCGACGCCGAGCAGATCCGGCGCGGCTACGCGGTCTTCGCCGGAATGCGGACCGAGGTGATCGCCGGGCAGTACCTGGATCTGGTGTCCGGCGTCGGCGATGGTTCGGTGGCCAGTGCGCTGACGGTAATCAGGATGAAAGCCGCCAGATACACAGTTACCCGACCATTGCAGATCGGTGCCGCCCTTGCCGGGGCCGAGCCGGAACTGCTGGACGCGTACGCTGCCTTCGGTGATCCACTGGGTGACGCGTTTCAGCTCCGCGACGACGTACTCGGGGTGTTCGGCGACCCGGCGGTCACCGGCAAGTCGGTGCTCGATGATCTGCGAGAGGGCAAGTCGACGGTGATGATGGCGCAGGCCCGCAACCTGGCGGACCGCAGCCAGGCAGCCCGGTTGCGAGAGCTGTTCGGCAATCCGGAGCTGGACCCGACCGGGGCCGACGAGCTGCGCAGCATCATCGTCGACACGGGAGCTCTCGAGGCGATCGAGCAGATGATCCGGATTCGTACCCAGGAAGCGGTGACCATTCTCGTCGATGCGTCGTTGACCCCCGAGACGCGCACGGAATTGACCGCCCTGGCTGAATCGGTGGCCGAGCGGCAGAGCTGACCCGCAGGACCCCAAGGAGGCATCGTGGCCGTACCCCATCAGGTGACCGGCGGTTCGTTTCCGGTCGACCAGCATGGTGTCGAACCGGGACCGGAGCACCGGCGGCTGCGGATAGCCATGATCGGACAAAAGGGGATGCCCGCGACGTACGGCGGGATCGAGCGCCACGTCGAGGAGCTGGCCAGCCGGCTCGCCGGTCGGGGCCATGACGTCACCGTCTACTGCCGGCCCAGCTACGGATCGGTGCCGATGGACCGGTACCGCGGCGTACGGCTGCGCCAGGTACGGACCGTGGCCAGCAAGCACCTCGACGCCATCGTGCACTCCACCACCTCGACCCTGGCCGCCATGCGTGACCGGCCGGACATCGTGCACTACCACGGTCTCGGTCCGGGGCTGGTCGCGCCGCTGCCCCGCTACCTGGCCCGTAGCAAGGTGGTGCTCACCGTACACGGCCTCGACCAGCAACGGGCCAAGTGGAGCAGGCTCGCCCAGACGGTGCTCGGCACCGCCCACTGGCTCAGCGGGTACGTGCCCGACGCCCGGGTCGCCGTATCCCGCGGCCTGGCCGACCACTACCAGACCAGGTTCGGCAGTACGGCCAGCTACATCCCCAACGGGGTCGGTATCCCACGCCAGGTCCCGGCCCGACAGATCGGCCCCCGCTTCGGCCTCACCCCCGGCCGGTACCTGCTGATGGTCGGCCGTCTCGTCCCGGAGAAGTCGGCGGACCTGCTGGTCCGCGCCTTCCGTCAGGTGGACACCGACCTGCGGTTGGCCATCGTCGGCGGATCGTCGTTCAGCGACGACTTCGTCGCCCGGGTGCGCGCCGAGGCCGTCGACGACCCCCGGGTCGTCTTCACCGGGTTCGCGTACGGCGATCTGCTGGCCGAGCTCTACTCGCACGCCGCCGGATTCGTCCAGCCGTCCCGGCTGGAAGGGCTGCCGCTGACCCTGCTGGAAGCGGCCTCCTACGGCCTGCCGGTGGTGGCCAGCGACATCACCCCGCACGTCGAGGTGCTCGCCGCCGACGGCCCCGGGCAACGGATCTTCCGCGACGGCGATGTCGACGATCTGATCCGGGCGCTGCGCCAGGTCGCCGCCGATCCGGACGCGGAGCGCACCGGAGCGAAAGCCCTGCGTGACCGGGTCTGTGCCGAGTACACCTGGGACGCGGCCACCGCCGAGCTGGAAGCGCTGTACCTGGAGCTGCTCGCCCCCCGTGGACCGCAGCTGATCCGGCCCCGCCGCCGGACCCGTACGGAACCGGACGGCTGATGGCCGGCCCCGGCGTGTCGGCCCATACTGGCTCGTCGAGGATCCAGCTAGATTAGGCCGGCCCACCGGCGAACAACGGTGGGCCGGGGCCGGCCCACCGGGGCGGCAGATTGACCTCCGTCCGCCTCGGCAGGGGCGGACGGTGGTCCGGGTGTGCGGCTGCGGCGCAGCTCGACGCTACAGCGGGCGCAGCGGGACAACGGGCGAAGCGGGACAGCGGATCGGCGTGCGGTGACCAGACGACAGCGGGAACCCCGGCCAGTGGGCCGGCTGCTCAGCGTGCTCGCTGCGGTCGCCGCTGCGGCCGTCGCCGTCGCCGCAGGCCTGGCGCTCGCCGCCGGTGACCGGCGCGGCGTGGTGCTGCCGATCGCCCTCGTCGCCGGAGCCGCCGTCGGAGTGCTGGCCATCACCCGGTTCTCCGGGTACGTGATCCTGATGCTCGCCGTGCGTCCGCTGCTGGACGTGGTCAAGCTGAGCGGACCGACCGCCGGCCGGGCAGACACCGACCAGGCGTCCCGGCTGAGCGACCCGTCGACCATGGTCGCGGTGCTCTTCCTGCTCGCCGCCGGGCTCTGGCTCGCCGCCCAGTTGCGCCGCAGCGGCCGGCTGCGTGGCACCCCGCTGGGCTTCGCGATGCTGCTGGTCGGCGCGACCGCGCTGGTCAGCGCGTTCGGCGCGAACCGGCCGACGCCGAGCCTGCTCGAGGCGATGCGGATTCTGACCGTGGTGGTCATGTTCGTGGTACTCGAACAGCTGATGCCCGACCGGGCGGCGGTCCGGCGGATCCTGATCGCCTGCTACGGCTCGCTGGCTCTGGCGCTGCTCTACACCGTGCTGGCCAGTGCCTTCGGGCAGGTGCCGTCCGAGGTCAAAGGCCAGTTCATCAGGGTCAGCGGCCCGTTCAGCCAGTCGACCACCTTCGGCCGGTACCTGATGTTCATGATCGTCTTCGGGTTCGCGATCTACCGGTTCCTGGCCCGGCGCGCCCAGTTGGTCCTCGCCGTACTGCTCGGGCTTTCCCTGGTGTTCCTGATGCTGACCAACACCCGTTCGGCGATCCTCGGTGCGGCGCTCGGGCTGATCGTCGTCGCGGTGCTGCACCGCAGCGGTCGGATGCTCGCCACCCTGCTGGTCGTCGCGGTCGTCGGGGTCAGCCTGCTGCCCTCGGTCGGGGACAGGTTCGCCCAGCTCGCCGAGGTCCGGCCCACCGGCGGCGGGCCGACCGGTAACACTCTGCAATGGCGGGTCGACTACTGGGCGGAGATCGTCACCCTGGCCAACCGCAACCCGGTCACCGGGATCGGGCCGAACATGACCCAGCACGAGACCTCAGAGGCGAAGAAGCCGCACAACGACCTGCTGCGGGCGTACGTGGAGACCGGTCTGGCCGGGCTGCTGGCCTACCTGGCGATGCTGGTGCTGCTGCTGTACACCGCCCGTACGGCGTTGCGCCGCGCCCCGCCGGACAGCCTGGAACGCGGCGTCGCGGTCGGCTTCGCCGGCTGTGTGGTGGTGTTCATCGCGGTCAGCCTCGGCTCCAACGTCATCTCCAACGTGGTGACGCTGTGGTACTTCGTCGCGTTTGCCGCCGCGGCCAGCGCCATCGCCCATGGCCGGACGACCGGCGCCATCGCGCACGGTCGCACGACCAGCGCGACGACCCACGGCCGAGTCGCGGACGCCATCACCCACGGCCGGGCCGGCACCGGGTCGGTGACCACCCCGGCACCACAATTTCGGTACGAGTAGGAGCCCATAGCGTGGAGATCGTCGACTACCTGCGCATCGCGCGCCGACGGCTGTGGCTACTGGCCGGTGTGCCGGTGCTGGCCGCAGGGGCGGCCGCGACCCTGGTGCTGATCGCCCCGCAGCAGTACACCGCGACCGCGTACGTGGCGGCACCGGCACTGGTCGGCGGGGCAGCCGCTCAGCAGTACACCGGCAACCAGGCGGCGAACCAGTTCGCCGCCGCGTTCAGCGCTGCGGCCACCTCACCCCGGGTCGTGGACGAGGTGACCGCCGAAACCGGCGTCGCCGCCAACCGGCTGCGGTCCGGGCTGGTGGTCAGCCAGGTCGGGGCGAGCAGCCAGATGGAGATCACCTTCGCGTCGGCGGACCGGTCGATGGTGAACCCGGTGCTCGCCGCGACCGCCGAACGGGCCCTCGCCTTCCTTTTCTCCTCCCAGGTCGCGATCGCCACCGAGCAGGTCACCGCGGCCAGCACCGATGTCGCCGAGGCGACCGCCGCGATCACTGCCTGGGAGGACGAGAACGAGGTCACCCAGCCGGACAAGATCTACCAGGCGACGCTGAACGAGCTGGCCAGCCTGCGCCAGCAGCGACTGCAGATGCAGGCGGTCGGCAACGGCCGGGGCGTCGACGCCGCCACCGAGGCGATCGAGGCCGGGCAGCGCCGGCTCGACACCATCGGTCCGAAACTGCCCGACTACGAGGCGTTGCTCGCCCAGCGGGACGCCGCGACCAGCGCCCTCTCCTCGGCCCGGCAGGGCCTACAGGCGGCCAGGGCGCAGGCCCAGGCGGCCGACCCGACCGAGGTGACCAGCGTCGGCGCGGTCCGGGCCGTGTCCCGCACCAGGAGCCTGGTCAACACCACGGTGCCGGTCGCCGGCGCCGGGCTGCTGCTCGCCGTGGTCCTGGTCGCCATGCTGGAACTGCTCGCCCGCAACCGGGCCGGTGAACCGCCGGCGTCGCCCAGCGGCGACCCCACCCCGCCCTCCGGGCCCGGTCCGACCGGCGGCGACGAGACCCGGGAGATCCCGGCCGCCCGGGTCGGCCGGGCCACCCCGGTCGGGCAGGTGTCCCGTACCGCCGGTCGGGTCTACGGCGCGGGCGGCTCGCTCGAACCGCACCCGGGGCGGTGACGTGACGGCCGAGCCGCCCCCGGCCCCCGCCGCCGGCACCCCGTCGGGCCCCGCCCCTGGTACCCCGTCGGGCCCCGCCCCTGGCACCCCGTCCGGTACCCCGTCGGGCCCTGACTCCGGCGACCAGCACATCCGCGGCATGGCCCGCGGCGGCGGACTCAACCTGGTCGGGGCGATCCTCAACCAGGGCGCGGTCTTCCTGGTCATGCTGCTGCTGGCCCGGTTCCTCGGGATCAGCGAAGTCGGCCAGTACGCCCAGTGCTACGCCGTACTGGCCCTGCTCAGCCTGCTGTCGCTGTCCGGGTTCCGGGCCGGGCTGACCCGGTTCGTCGCCGTACACCTCGCCGACGACGACCCGGCCGCGATCCGTGGCACCATCCGGCTCGGCCTGGCCATCTCCGCCGGCTCGGCGACCGCGATCGCGGTCGCGCTGGCCGTGGCCGCCCCCGCGTTGGCCGCCGCGCTGCACGACCCCGGCCTGGTCACCGGGCTGCGCCTGGTGGCGTTGACCCTGCCGGCGCTGACCGTCTGCGAGGCGGCGCTCGCCGCCACCCGGGGCTGGCGCACCCAGCGGCCGTTCACCCTGATCGGGCAGATCTACGAACCGGGTACCCGGTTCGTACTGACCGCGCTGGCCCTGATCCTCGGCGCCGGCGTCACCGGCAGCTACTGGGCGCTGGTCATCGCCGGCTGGTCGGCCGCGTTGCTGGCCCTCGGCGCGCTGGCCCGGCTGATGCGCCGGGTCGCGCCGGGCCCGGTCGTCTACCGGCCCCGGCAACTGTTCAGCTTCTCCACGGTCAGCTGGGTGTCGTCGCTGTCGTCGACCGGCCTGATCTGGGTCGACACCCTGATGCTCGGCTTCTTCGCCAACGACGAGATCGGTGTCTACAACGTCGCCACCCGGCTGGTCACCGTGGCGATCTTCGTGCTGGCCCCGATCAACGCCGCGTTCGGGCCGTACCTGGCGTACCTGCACCACCAGGGGCGGGCCGACGAGGTACGGCGAATTTACGGCGCCGCCACCGGCTGGGTGGTGCGGCTGTCGCTGCCGGCGTTCGTGGCGCTGCTGGTCTTCCCGGAGAGTCTGCTGACGGTCTTCGGCGGCGGGTTCGCCGCCGGCGCTGCGGTCACCCTGGTCCTCGCGGTCGGGCAGTTGGTCAACGCGGCCACCGGGCCGTGCGGCACGGTGTTGAACATGTCCGGCCGGGTGGCGGTCAACATGTACGACAACATCGCCGCGCTGCTGCTGAACATCCTGCTCAACCTGTGGCTGATCCCGGCGTACGGGATCATCGGCGCGGCGGTCGCCTGGGCGATCTCCCTGGCGGTGGTCAACGTCGCCCGGGTGCTGCAGGTGCGGGCCCTGATCCACGCGGTGCCGGTGACCGTTGGCATGCTCAAAGGGCTCGCCGCCGGGCTGGTCGCGCTGGCCGCCGGGCTGGTGGTCCGGCTGCTGCTGCCCGGCTGGCCGGAGCAGTTGCTGGTCGGGCTGCCGGTGGTGGTGACCGTCTACGTGGGCGTGGTGCTGGCGCTCGGGCTGAGCCGGGAGGACGTCATGGTGCTGCGTACCCTGCGCCGGGGCGGCCGGCGCGGCGGGGCGGACGGCCAGGACCGGCCCGGTGCACCGGTGGCGAACCTGGAGGAGGCGGCACGATGACCGGCAACCGGGGGACCACCGACCGGCTGCGCCGTACGGTACGCGGGGCGCGGGCCTGGGCGCGCACGATGGTGCCCGGCCAGCTGGGTGCCCTGCCGGACTTCCTGATCATCGGTGGACAACGTTGCGGCACCACCTCGTTGCACCACTATCTCGCCGCCCATCCGCAGGTGCGCCCGGCCACCGGCAAGGAACTGCAGTACTTCAGCATCCACCACGGACGCGGGGAACGCTGGTATCAGGCGCACTTCCCGGCCCGCCCGGCCGGGGTCCGCAGCTTCGAGGCCAGTCCGTACTACCTGTTTCACCCGAGCGTGCCGGCCCGGGTCGCCACCGACCTGCCGCAGGCCCGCTGCATCGCCCTGCTACGCGACCCGGTCGAGCGGGCCTACTCGCACTACCTGCACACCCGCTCGTACGGCGCCGAACCACTGTCGTTCGCCGACGCGGTCGCCGCCGAGGAGCGGCGGCTGGCCGACGCGCTGCGCGACGGGCCGGGCAGTCCGGCCGCGCACACCGCGCTGCGCAACCACTCGTACCTGGCCCGGGGCCGTTACGCCGAGCAGTTGCAACGCTGGTACGCCGTCCTACCGGCGGATCGGCTGCTGGTGCTGCGCAGCGAGGACATGTACGTCGACCCGGCCGGCGTCTACGACCGGGTGCTGCGCTTCCTTGACCTGGATCCGTTCACCCCGGCGGGGTTCGCCCAGCACACCCGGCGCACCGACCAGGGGCCGGGGGAGCTGACCGACGAAGTGCGCGCCCAGCTCGGCAGCTACTTCGCCCCGCACAACGCCGACCTCGCCGACCTGCTCGGCTGGCCGCACACCTGGTCGCCCCGGAGTTGACAGGACACGTCCCGCGTCCGTCAGCTCAGTGACGGGAGCGGAGAAGATAGATCGCGTACGTACCAGCGCCGTTGTCCATCTCGGCCACCTGCAGATCGGTGACCGGTACGTTGATCCGTTGCCCGGACCCGCCGCTGCCGGCGTCGGCCCACACCTCGACCGTCCCGGTGGTGGGTAGCTGCCGTGGACCGACCACCAAGATCTGAACTCCTGCCATCGCGTGTCTCCCTGCGTCTCGGCCCCATACCAGGAATTTCAGTAACGACGTCACTGGCTGAGGGGACTCCTGTCGGACGAGACCTAAGATACCGGACATGCATATGCAGGTTGAGTGTTGCGGATGTTAGATTGTGTCCGCTTTCAGATCGAAGTGATTCACCAGCTCGTAGACGCCTGCGTCCAGCACCATCCGGTTGACCTCGACACATCTGTCACCGGACCTCGCGTACCGGGTGATCTGCAACACCGTCGCCTTGTTGCGTGCGATGTCCAGGCCATCGATCTCGTCCGGATGCGGTGGCCGGGCGACGACCCGCTCTTCGAACCTTGTCGGCTTCCACCCTTGATCTTCAAGCCGGCCGTACACCCCGCCGGGTCCGGAGTTCTTGTAGACGATCGCCGTGCCTCGTGCGAGCTCGACGGGGAAGTAGGACGCCGATATCTGGACGCGTCGACCTTCCACCCAGTGCACTCGCTTGCGGCGCACCACCGGATCGCCCTCGTCGATGCCGAAGGCTACGGCTACGAAGTCGGGTGCCGGAAGCTCATCGACCTCGACGTCGGTGCGTATCGGACGATCGCCTGCGTCATGCTGCTGGATGGTCCGTCCCGGCTGTTTCGAGTGGCCCAGGCGATCTGGCATGACCCGTTCGAGCCGGGCGAACCAGCCCTTGACGATGCCGGGGGCACCGCGTCGCGAGGTGACAAGTCCTTCCGCCCGCAGCACGTTCAGCGCCTGCTGCGCTGCTCCTCTGCCGACGCCGAACCTGTTCATCACGGCGCTGGTGGTGGGTACCTTGTCGCCCTCGGCGAGTTCGCCGGTCCGGATCTCCTCACGGAGGTGAGTAGCGACGGTTTCGGCTGTTTCACCAGTTTCTGTCATGGTTCACCGCCAAGTATCTCCTGAAAGTTTCACATGCCGGAGAGTACAGCGGATGCATACCGCTACTTCATATGCTTGTGCAGCGCAGGGCGAGATGTGGACTTCGAGCACGATCTCGCCGGTGCCGCGCGGTGGCTCTGCCCACGCGTACCGCGCCGACCGGCAACTACTCCGAGGTTCGGCTGTCCCGGTACGAGTATCACAGCTCGGGTCGTGGTGCCACGTTCACCGGTCGGCACTATGTCGTGCTGCTGCAGCACGGTGACCGGCTCACCGTGCGCAGTCTGCCTGGTTCCTCCGATGCGCCGCTCACCATGGACCTGACCGTCGACGGCAATGTGGTCACCGGGACCTGGATCGAGCAGACCGCGCCGCAGGGCTACTACCGCGGCGCCCGGTACCAGGGTGCGATCCAGTTGCCGGCCGAGCCTACCGGGCGTCGGCTGACCGGAAAGTGGATCGGGTTCGGTAAGGAGATGGAGGTCAACACCGGCCCGTGGGAGCCCACCTCCTCATGATCACATGCCGAAAATTCGGCCGACACGCCGACCGGCCCCCAGTAGAGCATCAAGTGATCATGATCCGGCGGCAAGGTCATGGCTCAGGATCCGTCGACTGGTGCACGGGTGAGTACGCCGTGCAGTACCTGGTCGGTGAGTTGGTCGCGGAACCGGGCGTCGGTGGGGTCGGCCCCGGCGACGGATCGGCCGAGCACGGCGAGCAGCAACGCGCCGAGGATGGCGTTGGCTGCGTCGGCGGTGTCGTCGACGGTGACCGCACCGACAGTGCCGGCCTCGGCGAGGAGTTCCCGGAGCGGGCCGGCGATCCATCTGTCGTTGGCGGCCATGACGTCGGTCATCCGGCCGGTGGAGCCGAGGGCGCTGAGCAGGCCGGCGCAGATCCCAGGGTGCTGTGACAAGTAGGCGGCGAGAGCCGTCACCATCGCCCGTAGTCGCTGCGCGGGTGGGTCGGTGGGGTCGATCGAGGCCTGCACCGCCTGGGCTCCGTCGTGGGCGTGCGCGGTCAGGAGGTACGTGAGCAGGTCGTCGCGGCCGGCGAAGTAGTAGTACAACGTCGCTCGCGATGCCCCGACCATGCCGGCGATGTCTTCCAGACGGGGCGCAGGGTCGCCGTGGAGCACCTGCTCGCTGACGTCGAGCAGGCGTCGCGCAAGGTCGGCCGGAGGGTTCTTCACGTTGGCACAGCCTATCCGCTTGTCCTGGACCAGAATCCAGATTACAGTCTAAATCATGGTTGAAATCAGATCCTATGGTCCGTGGGCGGTGGTCACCGGCGCCTCGTCCGGCATCGGCCAGGCCTTCGCCGAGTACCTAGCCGCTGCCGGGCTCCACCTTGTCCTGGCGGCCCGATCCACCGACCGGCTCGAAACCCTCGCCGCCACGCTGACCCGCGCCCACGGCATCAGCTGCCGGGTGGTCACCGTCGACCTCGGCAGGACCGAGGCCGCCGCCGAGCTCGTCGACGCAACCGAGGATCTCGACGTCGGCCTGCTGATCTCCAACGCCGGCACCGGCCGCCCCGGCCCGCTCCTCGACCAGGACCTCGCCGACCTGCACCGGCGGTTCACCATCAACGCCACCACGCACCTGGATCTGGCCCACGCCTTCGGGCGGCGGTTCGTCACCCGTGGCCGGGGCGGCATCATCCTCGTGTCGGCACTGGGCGCGGTGCACGGGCTGCCGAACATGGCCCACGAGAGCGCGGCCAAGGCCTACGTGCTCAACCTCGGCGAGGCCCTGCATCACGAGCTCGCCGCCGGCGGCGTCGACGTCACCGTGCTACTACCGGGCAACGTTGACACCCCGACCATCGACGCCTACGGCATCGACCGTGCGGCGATGCCGATCCGGCCCCAGCCGGTCCAGACCGCCGTACGGGAAAGCGTGGCCGCGTTCCTGCGCGGCCGGCCCACCCACATCCCGGGTCGGTCGATGCGGATCATGACCCGGCTGCTGCCCCGGACCCGGTCGATCCGCCTCAACGGCCAGATGCTCGGCCAGGCCGCCCGCCGCCTCGCCGCCCGGGAAGCCACCACCACGGTGGCCCCGTCGTGAACGCCGCTGCCCTGCCCGCCGGGGTGGAGCGGGTCAGCCGGATCCCGTACCGGTTGCTCAGCTGGGGGGTGCCGATGGGGCCGCTGACCCTGCTGCGTACCCAGGGCCGGCGCACCGGCCTGCCGCGTACCGTGCCGGTCGTCACGCTGCGGCACGCCGACCTCGACTGGCTCGTCTCACCGTTCGGTGTCACACAGTGGGTGCGCAACATCCGCGCCAACGGCCGCGCCGAACTCGGTCGCGGACAGCGGTTCCGCACCGTCGGCCTCGTCGAGGTCGACGGCGAGACCAAACTGGACGTCCTGCATCGCTACCGCCGCGCGTTCGGGTTCATCCCGTTCGTCCGGCAGGCATTCGACGCCACCCCCGGCGACGGTCCGTCCGGGTTTTGCACCGAAGCGGACCGCCACCCGGTCTTCCTTCTCCAGCCGCCCGGCTGACCCGATCACTCGCTGGCGAGCCCCCGTGCCCTGTCGCATCAGCCACGGTGGCGGAGTACGTAGACAGCCGAACTGCCTGATCCACTGTCCAGTTCGGCTGTCTGCAGGTCGGTCACCGGTACCTTGATTCGCTGTCCAGTTGCGCCGCTGCCTGCGTCGGCCCACACCTCGACCGTACCGCTGGCGGGTAGCTGCCGTGGCCCGATCACCAGGATCTGAACCTCTGCCATCGCATGTCTCCTGCCTGCTCGCGCCGGCGGTCGCGCCGGCTGCCACGAAAACAAGGATGTCGCCGAATTGTCGCCCCGCGCGACGGCTTCCATGACGACGTTCCGGCGACCTGCAGGGCGACATTCCGGCGACACAAGGGCTACGATCACTCGCATGACGACCACTCCGAACGCGACGTTGCGGGCTGTGCGGATGGGCCTGCTGATGAGTCAGGACGACTTCGCCCGCGCGCTGCGGCAGGCAGGGGATCGCGCCGGAATGCCCAACGATGCGAACAAGCGCCTCGTGCAACGCTGGGAGGCTGGGGCGATCACCTCGCCCCGTCCGGCGTACGCGCGTGCCCTGGAATCGGTCACCGGCCTGCCGATCAGCTCGCTCGGCTTCACTGTGGCGGTCCCGCATGCCCGCAGCGCCGACGCCGGCGAGGATGGAGCCGGCGGCCGGGGTGGCGAGGGCGGTGACGAAGCTCGGGGTGCTCAGATGTCGGCGACCGGGCAGGCGTCCACCCCGGTGCCGCGCGGTGGCCCTGCCCCATGGACCGCGCCGACCGGCAACTACTCCGGGGTGTGGCTGTCCCGGTACGAGTACCACAGCTCGGGTCGTGGTGCCACGTTCACCGGTCGGCACTATGTCGTGCTGCTGCAGCACGGTGACCGGCTCACCGTGCGAAGTCTGCCTGGTTCCTCCGATGCGCCCCTCACCATGGACCTGACCGTCGACGGCAATGTGGTCACCGGGACCTGGATCGAGCAGACCGCGCCGCAGGGCTACTACCGCGGCGCCCGGTACCATGGCGCGATCCAACTGCTGGCCGAGCCTACCGGGCGTCGGCTGACCGGAAAGTGGATCGGGTTCGGTAAGGAGATGGACGTCAACACCGGCCCGTGGGAGCTGGTATTCCAGGATGCCAGCACGAACAAGGCGACTCTGGCCGCCTACGACCGCCGGCCCGATCCCGAGTAGCAGCCCGCTGCCTCATGATCAGTAGCTGCCCCTCATGATCAGATGACGGAAATTCGGCCGACACGCCGGTGAGCGCCCAGCAGAGCATCAAGTGATCATGGTCCGGTAGCGCGTCGCCGAGGAACCCGCCACCCGATCCACAGTCGAGCAGTTGTCCACAGCGTGGCTCTACCTGGGTCGTCTGATGGCTGAGGTCGCGGCATCGTAGCCGGGCATGAACGAGGTGATCGAGGAGCTGTGCCGGCGCAGCGGCGGTGTGGTGACCCGTCGCCAGGCCCTTCAGATGGTGCCGCGCTGGGTGCTGGACGACGCGGTACGCGCCGGTCGACTGCGGCGCGTTCTGCCGGGCGTCTACGTCACCGCCGAGTTGATCGACGACAACCATAGCGGAATGTCGTCGATCCAGTCGCTCGCACCGCAGCTGCGTCGGCGTGCGGTGCTGGCCCACGCCGACGGTCGGGTCGCGTTCAGCCACACCACCGCACTCAATCTCTGGGGGCTGCGCCAGCAACCCACTGACGAGGCACTGCACCTGACGGTGCCGATCGGCGTGGGATTTCGTAGCCAGGCCGGCCTGACCGTGCACCACCGAACGGCGTTCGCCGTCGGTCCGCCGCAGGTGGTGGTACGCGGCGAGGCGCCGGTGACGCGGCTGGAAGCGAGTCTTGTCGAGTCCTGGCCGCTGCTGTCGGCCGCCGACCGGCCGGCTCCGCTGATCCGGGCTGTCAACGACAGGTGGACGAACGCGGACCGGGTCTCCGCAACTCTCGATGAGCTGCCGCGGCTCACCGACCGGGCCGCGATGCGGACGCTACCGGAATGCGGGCCAGCGCTCCGGCCTTCAGGCCGAACGGATCGACTTTGAGCTCGATGGAGCCGCCTCGCACGGCAGCCCTGCCCAGCGTGAGATCGATCTACGGCGTGACGCGTTGCTGGCCACTGTCGGCATCCAGGTGGTGCGGTTCGCACACCGCCGGCTGGTGACTGAGCCGCAGCAGGTCCGCCGCGAGATCCTGACCATCCTCCACCACCGGAGGTACGGCCGATCAGTCGACGTCGGCGAGGATCGACTCCGGGGTGCCGGTGGCGCGCAACAGCACCGGCCGGTCGGTGACGGTCACCTCGGCCGCCGTCTTGGCCGGCGAGGCACCGGCCGGCCCGGCGTGCAGGCTGGGCACCGCGGACACCCGTACCGCGTCGTTGATCTCGCCGGACCAGACGACCAGGGTGCTCTCCTCGCCCTGCTGGAACGCCACCCCGATCAGGCCGTCCCGGCGGACCGGGGTGACCATGGCGCCACGCGCCGCCACCGCCAGGCTCTCGAACATCCGGCCGGCCTCACGTTCCGTACCGTCCGGGTCGAGCAGGCCGTAGCGGACCTCGCTGCCGGCCCGGTTGTTCGGGTTGTAGCCCAGCGGCAGCCACATCACCTGCCGGATACCGCCGGCCAGCAGCATGGTGGAGACCTTGACGACCTCCTCGGCCCGGCTGACGTCGTCACCGTCACCGTCGCGCCAGAACTGCCCGACCTCCCACGCTTCGATCGGCACGTCGGCCGGATTCTCCGCCGCCAGGTAGTCCAGCAGCGCCGGTACGCCGTCGAAGTGTTCGTAGTAGTGCACCTGACGCAGCTGCACCACGCCGTCGTCAATCAGTTGCTCGGTGGCGGCCAGGAAGGCGACGTTGCGTACGTTGGTCTCGTTGTCGAGCGCGGTCCGTAGCGTCTCGATCGTGTCCACCTCGGGGATCTTGCGGCCCCGGGTGCCGATCCGCCGCTTGAAGTACGCGTTGTAGGCGGCGATCGCCTCGTCGTCGCGGCCGGCTTGGACCAGCCGGTCGACCACCCCGAAGCCGTACGCGACACTGCTGATGCCGGAGTCGACGACCACCGCCTCCGGGTTCGCGGCGTGCACCGCCTCGGCGGCGACGGTGACCAGCTCGACGTACTCCTCGGGGGTGCCGCGCCAGTACTGCGGAGCGTTAACCTCGTTCTCGATCGCGTACTGACGGACGCCGTACGGCGTGTAACGGCGGACCACGTCACCGACGAACTGCCGGTAGGCGGCCATGTCCAGCGGCATCGTCGACTCGGTCTTGTTGGCCTGGCCGCGGACGTGCTCCGGGGTCCCACCGGTGGCCCAGCACATCTCGGTCCGGATCTTGATGTTCAGCACGATGCCGAGTTCCCGGCTGCGCTGGGCGATCTGGTCCAGTGCCGACCAGTCCTGCTGACCCTGGGTCGGCTCGATGCTGCACCAGCTGATCTCGTGGTAGGTGGCAGACCCGGACAGTTTGCGCAGGTACGGGAGGAACTCGTCGTACCGGTTCCAGTCCCAGTGCGCGCCGAACGGGTGGGTGTCCTCGGGGTACGGCGGCAGGCTCGGCAGCGGCGCGCCGGTCGGCGGCACCGGTGGCGGGGTGGTGTCCTCGTCGGCGCTGGTGCAGCCGGCCAGCAGCAGCAGCCCGCCGAGCGCCGCCGCCACGCAGCGGCGGGCCGCAGTGGCCGGCCGGGTCGCAGTGGCGGGCCGGGTCGCAGTGTTCATCGGTAACCCAGCTCGCGCAGCATCCGACCGGAGAAGGCCGCGACGAGCAGCCGCAGGAACGGGTCCAGCTCCCGGCGGTAGCTGCCGACGCGGGACCGGTAGATGGCCGAGTCGGTGCCGGCGGAGGCGCGGCGTCGGTCCGCCTCACTGGTGTACTTTCCGGCCACGTCATGCGGTTTGTCGACGTAGTCGAGCACGCCTTCCTCCCACGGTTCGCCGAGGAACTCGAACAGCGCGCGCATCGACTTCTCCGGCTCCCGTACCGCGTCCTCGTAGCGCAGTTCGTGGTAGCGGTCAGCTGGCAGGGTGGCGCCCATCGCGCGGGCGGTACGAATGTAGCGCGGCCACTTGACCACGCATTTCACCGCCGACCAGTACCCGAACCGCTTGCGGTGCGAGACCACCACGTCGCGGCCGTCCCGGATGACGTGCACGATCTGCGCGTCCGGGAAGACCTCGGTGACGAAGTCGAGCGAGATCGCGTACAGCGGGGTCTTGTCGGCCCACCGAGCCTTGCCCCGGCCGGCGGCGTAGTCGGCGTGCACGCCGCCGAAGAAGTCGGCGATGCGGCGCAGCCAGTCCTCCCGGGTGAAGCCGAAGCGGGCCAGCCGCTCCCAGTCGGAGCCGACGATGCGTCGCAGGTCCGGCAGGAACCGGGTCTCCGGTCCGCAGGAGATCCGGGAGTGCGAGTCGAGCACCAGCCGCAGGAAGGTGGTGCCGGAGCGCTGGCAGCCCACCAGGAAGATGGGCGCCGTCGGCAACTGCGCCACTTCGGCGGTGGCCGGCGCGGGGGCTTCAGCCATGGTCGGTCCTTTCCACGCTCACCGGAGCACGCCGGTCGGTGTCGGCTTGTTGAGGTGGGGTGGTGGGGGACTGTGGGCGGCCGCTGGCGGTCAGTCGGGCGGTGAGTTCGTCGCAGAGCGTACGGACCGCCGGGTCGATCGGCAGCGGCTGGCGGGCGGGGGTGCGGGGGGCGATGTGCGCGGACAGGTCGGGGCGGTAGGCGATCCCGAGGAAGTCGCACAGCCGGCTGATCTGCCCGGCCGGGTCGGTGATCAACGCGTCGTACGAGCTGAGCAGCACGTCGTCGCGGCGGTCCAGGCCGAGCCGGAAGTAGAGGGTGTTCCGGACGTACCAGAAAAGGGCGGCGGCGGTGTGCCGGTCCATCCGCCGGTAGTCGAAGCCGTGAATCAGCTCGTAGGTGTCCGCGTCGAGGCGCTGGCCCTGCCAGCGGCGGCCGATGGTGCCGTCGGCGATGGCGGCGAGCGCCCGCAGGTTGGCGTCGCCGAACTTGGCCACCTCGGAGCGGGCCCGGTCGTCGACGTCGCGCCACGCCCAGACCGCCCGTCCCGGCGCCATCCCGGGCAGGGCGAGCAGTTCGTCCACCCGGTGGCTGTCACACAGCGGTTTGACCAGCACGTACGCGTGTCGGCTGCGGTTGACCACGGCGGTCAGCACCGCGTCGTCGCGGAGTTGAAAACGATGGAAGACCCGCCGGTCGCTTTCGTTGCGGACCTCGACCTCGCCGGCGTTCTCCAGCCCGCGGACCAGCATGTTGGTGCCGGACCGCTGCAGGCCGACCAGGTAGACGGGAACGGCTTGACCACGGGGTACGCCGTGCCGATGCCGCCAGCGCAGTTTGGCCCAGGCGGTGGTGGCCCGGTCGACCGGGTTGAGTCGGTCCTCTTCGACGAGGCGGCGGAGCCCTTCGGTGCGGATCCACCGGGCGTGCCGGGCGATCCGCCGCGCGGTCCAGGCCAGGGTGGAAGGCTCGTCGTCGTTCACCGGTCCTCCTCGGGCACGTCACCAGCCGCGATGGCCAGGCTGGGGCGAGGTCGGGCCGCGGTCAGGCTACCCATGGATCGGGGCGAAACGCCAGGACGCAGGCTGGTCAGCCACACAAGATCACCCGATCAGCTAGTTGGCGATTCGGTACTGGACTAACCCGGCGTGGGTGCATAGCGTGAGGCAGCAGCCAGGGCGGGAGCCCTGCGCCACCATAACCGGGTGGCCACACCCCGGTATCGAGCGAGCGGGCCGGACTGATGCGTGTCCTCCATGTGAACAAGTTTCTGTACCGTCGCGGTGGCGCCGAGGGGTATCTGATCGACCTCGCCGATCTGCAGCGCGCGGCCGGGGACGAGGTGGCGTACTTCGGGATGACCCACCCGGACAACGACGGGCCGTTGCCGTACGCCCGGCACTTCCCGCCGCACGTCGAGCTGGAGCCGGCGCCGCGCGGACTGCGCCCCCGGCTGGCCGCCGCCGGTCGGATGATCTGGTCGCCGGCGAGCCGCCGCGGCCTGACCCGGGTGATCGAGGACTTCGGGCCGGACGTGATCCACCTGCACAACATCTACCACCAGCTGTCTCCGTCGGTGCTCGCTGCCGCCCGCGACGCCGGGGTGCCGTGCGTGCTGACCATGCACGACTACAAGCTCGCCTGCCCCAGCTACCAGATGCTGGACCGGGGGAAGATCTGTGCGGCGTGCGTCGATGGAGGTCCGCTACACGCCGCGCGGCGCAGGTGCAAGGACGGATCGGCATCCGCCAGTACGCTACTCGCTGTGGAGTCGTGGATACACAGACAGTCACGGGCCTATGGTTCGGTGGGGGTGTTCGTCAGTCCCAGCCGGTTTCTCGCCGACGTGATGCGCCGGGCCGGCGTCTACCCGGACCGGCTACGGGTGATCAACCACTTCGTCGACGCGGCCGCCGTGGCGGTCAAGGACTCGCCGGGCGGGGGAGTGGTCTTCGCCGGCCGGATCTCCGTCGAGAAGGGAGTGGACACGCTGGTCGAGGCGGTCGCCCGACTGCCCCGGCAGGTGCCCGTCCACGTGGCCGGCGACGGCCCCGCCCTGCCTGCGGTCCGTGCCCTCGCCGACCGGGTGGCACCCGGTCGGGTGCGGTTCCACGGCCGGCTGGACAAGTCCCGGCTGCACGACCTGATCAGGTCCTCAGCGGCGGTCGCGGTGCCGTCCCGGTGGCATGAGAACCAGCCAATGGCGGTGCTCGAGGCGTTCGCGTGCGGCGTGCCGGTGGTCGGCACCGACCTCGGTGGGCTGCCGGAGCTGATCAGTCCCGGTCTCGACGGGGAGACCGTCCCGGCCGACGACCCGGTGGCGCTCGGCGACGCGCTGAGCAGGCTGGTCGCCGACCCCGACCGGGCGTACGCGATGGGCCGGGCCGCCCGGGACAAGATCGACCGTGACTTCGCGCCCGACCTGCACCTGAACCGGCTCCGCGACGCCTACCTGGCTGCGGCGTTGACCGCCCCGGCGGGAACCCGACGATGACCGGCACGCCCTCCGCCGCAGGCACATCCTCTGCCGCAGGTACACCCGGCCCGTCGAGTCCTCCGGTCCGGGTGCTCTACCTGGCCGGCAGCGGTCGCAGCGGCAGCACCCTGATCACCACCGTCCTGGGGCAGCTGGACGGCTGTTTCGCCGCCGGCGAGTTGCGCTACCTCTGGCAGCGCGGGATGGTCGACAACCGTCCCTGCGGCTGCGGCGCGCCGTTCGACGCCTGTCCGGTCTGGCGGGCGGTCACCGCCGAACTGGCAGCTGTTGCTGGTCCGGCCTCGGCCACTGGCCCGGACGCGGCCGGCATCGCCCGACGACTGCGGGCCAGGCTGCGGATGCGGGACCTGCCAGCCATGCTGAGGCGAGCCGGTGCCGGACGGCGGGCCGTGCCGCACCACGCCGACGACGCCGCGATCGCCGCGGTCTATCCGGCGGTCGCCCGCCAGGTGAGCCGCGGCGGCGACGGACCTGTGGTGGTGGTCGACTCGTCGAAGCTGCCACCGTACGGTGCGTTGCTGCGTGACCTGCCCGGTATCGACCTGCGGGTGCTGCACCTGGTCCGGGACCCGCGCGGCACCGCCTTCTCCTGGCGCCGTCGGCGCGGACTGGACGGCGCGGCGGACCGCAACCTGATGAGCCGCCCGCCGGTGTGGAAGGCGGCTCTGCTGTGGCGGGTGTGGAACGCCGCCACCGCGCGGTTCTTCGAAGCCGCCGGACCCGACCGCTACCTGCGGGTCCGCTACGAGGACGTGGTTGTCGACCCGGCCGGTCAGCTGCGCCGGATCGCGCTGTTCGCCGGACTGGATCCGGCCGGGCTGCCGATCGACGCCGAAGGCCGGCTCACCCTGGCCGCCACCCACTCGGTGGCGGGCAACCCGGCGCGGCACCGTACCGGAGCGGTCCCGGTCAGCGACGACGCCGAATGGGTCCGGGCGCTGCCCGGCCGGTCCTTCGCGGTGGTCACCGCAGTGACGCTGCCGCTGCTGCGCCGCTTCGGCTATCCGGTACGGCGACCCGCAGCGCCCCCGGCCCGGGCGGTGCCCCCGGTCGGAGCCCAGGGTGGGCCGGTCGGTGAGCCGGTCCCGGCCACGACACCGAGCAAGGAA
Organism: Solwaraspora sp. WMMA2065; assembly: GCF_030345075.1. NCBI lineage: Bacteria > Bacillati > Actinomycetota > Actinomycetes > Micromonosporales > Micromonosporaceae > Solwaraspora > Solwaraspora sp. WMMA2065. The sequence continues at coordinate 2,784,626 of NZ_CP128361.1, read as the reverse complement.
GGCTGACTCGATGCTGTCCGTCGTCGTGGGCACCGGACGGTGCGGATCGACCCTTGTCCAGGAGATCCTGGCCCGGCACCCGGCTGTCGGTTTCGTGTCCGGGCTGGACGACAAGCTGCCCCGGCTCAACCTGGCCGGTCGTCGCAACGGCCGGCTGTACCGCCGCTCGACGCCCCGGCCGGCCGGCATGACCTCGCTCGGGCACAGCCGTCGCCTGCTGGAACGCGGCCGGCTGCGGGTGGCGCCGTCCGAGGCGTATCGGCTGATTGACCGGCAGGTGATGGCCGGCTACTCCAGGCCGTGCCGGGACCTGCGGGCTGACGACCTCACCCCGTACGTGGGCCAGCGGCTGCGTGCCTTTTTCGACCGCCGGGTCAAGCGGCAGGGCTGCCAGGTGCTGCTGCAACACGTCACGGGCTGGCCCCGCACCGGTTGGCTGCATGCCGCGTACCCGGAGTTGCGGGTGGTCAACGTGGTCCGCGACGGACGTGCGGTAGCCAACTCGTGGCTGCAGATGGGCTGGTGGGACGGCTGGCGTGGGCCGGACAACTGGTTCCTCGGCCCGCTGCCGGCCGATCTGCGGGCCGAGTGGGAAGAAGCCGACCGGTCGTTTCCGGTGCTGGCCGCGCTCGGCTGGAAGATGCTGATGGCCGCGTTCGCCGAGGCTCGGGCCAGCCACCCGGCCGGCCAATGGCTGGACGTACGGTACGAGGATCTGCTGGTCGCACCAAGCGACGAAGTAGCCCGGATGCTGGACTTTCTCGGCCTCGACTGGTCGCCCTCGTTCGACCGTGGCTTCCGCCGGTACGAGTTCCACAGCGGTCGAGGGGCGGCGTACCACCGGGAACTCAGCCAGGAGCAGTTGGCTGCGGTGGACCGGGTGCTGGAGAAGCCGCTTGCCGAGTGGGGTTACTGACCGCCAGGCTCGTGACTCGCTGGCGTCGTACCCTGTCGGCCCGTACCTCGGCTGCCTCTATCGCGGCGGCCCGCAACCGGCCTAGAGTGGTGCGGGCAGGCCCGTCCCCCGGGCCGGTGTCCGGGCGGGAGGCGCAACCCGCCCGGTCGGGAAGCGTCGCGCCGGCACGGCGAGCGTGCCGGATGCCGTCGTGACCAGCCGGCCGGTGTCCGCTGCCCGCCCCACCGGTCGATGTACCACGACCAGGTAGTTCCACGCCGATAGCTCATCGGGCCGTCACCTCGCACCGGTCCAACCAGGCGCCGCACCTGCGGCGCGGGATGGAATCCCAGTGACGACAACGGGAGAAGGACCATGGCGCGACCCATCACGCTCTTCACCGGCCAGTGGGCCGACCTGCCGTTCGAGGAAGTGTGTCGGCTGACCTCGGAGTGGGGCTACGACGGCCTGGAGATCGCCTGCTGGGGCGACCACTTCGAGGTGGACCGGGCGCTGGCCGAGGACGACTACGTCGAACGCAAGCTGCAAACCTTGGCCAAGTACAACCTCAAGGTGTACGCGATCTCCAACCACCTGGTCGGCCAGGCGGTCTGCGACCACCCGATCGACGAGCGGCACCAGGGGATCCTGCCCGCCCGGATCTGGGGCGACGGGGAACCCGAAGGCGTCCGTCAGCGCGCCGCCGAGGAGATCAAGGACACCGCCCGGGCCGCCGCGAAGCTCGGCGTCTCCACCGTCATCGGCTTCACCGGCTCGTCGATCTGGCACACCCTGGCCATGTTCCCACCGGTGCCGCCGGAGATGATCGAACGCGGCTACCAGGACTTCGCGGACCGGTTCAACCCGATCCTCGACGTGTTCGACGAGGTCGGGGTCAGGTTCGCCCATGAGGTGCACCCAAGCGAGATCGCCTACGACTACTGGACGACCCGCCGCACCCTGGAGGCGATCGGCAACCGCCCGGCGTTTGGCCTCAACTGGGACCCGTCGCACTTCGTCTGGCAGGAACTGGACCCGGTCAACTTCATCCTCGAGTTCGCCGACCGGATCTACCACGTCGACTGCAAGGACGCGAAGGTCCGTACCGGCGACGGTCGGCGCGGCCGGCTCGCCTCCCACCTGCCCTGGGCGGATCTGCGGCGGGGCTGGGATTTCGTCTCCACCGGGCACGGCGACGTGCCGTGGGAGGACTGTTTCCGGGCACTCAACGCGATCGGCTACGACGGACCGATCTCGGTCGAGTGGGAGGACGCCGGGATGGACCGGTTGGTCGGCGCCCCCGAGGCATTGCGGTTCGTCCGTCAGCAGGCGTTCGACGCCCCGACGGCGGCGTTCGACGCCGCGTTCTCCAGCAGCCGGGACTGACCTGGCCGCCGCCGGACCAGCGGCGGCGAACACACCGGGACGACTGTGGGCCGGTCACCCCGTTGACGGGGTGACCGGCCCACGCGTACGCCGCGTTCTCGACGGTGAGTGCCGGCGTCAGTTGGCGCTGCCGCCGGATCCGGTGCCCTTGCCGGGCTTGTTCCCGGCCGTCGTCGCACCAGTGGATCCGGGCGAGGAGGCCGTGCCCATTCCAGCGTCGGCGAGACTGCTGTCGGGGGTGGTGAGGTGATCGTGGCCGTTGAGGCGTTCGCCCAGCCGGGTGTGGCTGAGCCGCTCCCGGCCCTCCGCGTAGATCCGGTTGGCCTGAGCCTGCGCCACCCCGGCGGCCTCCTGCACCGTCGGGTGGTTCATCACCTTGCGTGCGTTGAATACCAACTCGTCGTACTTCTCCCGGCCGGCGCGGGCGCCCAGGACGAAACCCACGGCGACCCCGCCGATGAACCAAAGTTTTCCGCGCATGGCGGCTCCTTCCGTACCTGACCCGGTGTACCCGTCGGCCGTCAGTCCGGTTCGGTGCCGGCTGGCCGATGAGCGACCCGGTCGTGCCTTCGTCATCTGTCCGGTGCTGTCTACCCATCCTGCTCCCTTCTCACGCGTCAGCACAGGCAACTCGGTCTTTTGTCCGTTTCAGTACGCTCCTGATCGGAGGTCGACCGGCCGGTCCGGGGCCGTGGACCCGGTCGGTCCGGGACGGCGAACCCGGTCGCCCATCCGGCGGTGGCGTCCTGTACTCTTGTCCCGTCGCCAGGCGTCCGGAGAGATCCGCTGCCGGCTACACAGCGGTCCCCCGTAGCTCAATTGGCAGAGCAGCCGGCTGTTAACCGGCAGGTTTTTGGTTCGAGTCCAAACGGGGGAGCTTCTACGGATGGCCGTCTCATCGAACAGGCCGATCGGATCGGTGGCCGGGTAGCCACCGACATCACCGCCTCGACCTGCGCTTCTTCACTCCTGTTGTGCTGGTCCGGCGAGCCGATGACACGGTACGGCCGGCGCACCCGTTGCGGCGGAGACCAGCGCTGTGGACGAGTTGCGGCGAGCCGGACTCTCCGCCCGACCTGGAAACGTCGAATCATGTCGTCGCGATGATTCTGCGATCCTTCGCCCGGGGTCAGATCGGGGTGCCGGCCGCCGGAACGGCCGACCTGCCCCGTGCCGTCGCCGGCCTCTTGCCACCCGCCCAGCTGCGGCTGGCGACGCGGCGTTGCATCGCCGTCGGTCCTGACCAGAGGTCGAGGCCGGTTTCGGACCAGACGACAGCCCTGGTTTCGGACCAGAGGTCGGCGCCGGCACCCGGGCTCTCGCTACGGTGCCGGCGCTGACCTTCGGGCCCTGGGGTCACATCGGGGTCAGCGGGTCAGACCCGGCTGGCCGGCGTCGCCCGCTCGGCGGACGCGCTGGCCGCTGGAACCCGCCGGGCGACGATGAAGCCGAAGACAGCGGCGGTGAAGAACATGACGAAGCCGTACGTGACCGAGGGCATCGCCATCTCCGTGTTGCCGAGGAGCGAGGGGGTCATCGCGATGGTGATCGACAGGCTGGCGTTGTGCAGGCCGATCTCGAAGGCGGAGGCGATCGACTCGCGTTCGCCGACCCGGAACAGCCGGGGGCCGAAGTAGCCGATCGTCATGCTGAGCAGGTTGAACAGCACGACGGCGAGGATGATCTCGCCAAGGACGTCGAACACCTCTTCGCCGAGACCGGCGATCACGCTGGCGATCATCATCAGCAGCACGAGGACGGACAGCACCTTGACCGCGCGCTCCAACCGGATCGCGAGGCCGGTGAACCGCCGCCGGACCGCCATGCCGATGGAGATCGGGATCAGCACGAGGGCGAACACCTGAATCACCTTGTCGAACTGGAGCCCGATCGAATTGTCCGACCCCATGAACCCGGCGACGGACAGGTTGACGATCACCGGCAGGGTGAACAGCGCCAGCACCGAGTTGACTGCGGTGAGCGAGATGTTCAGCGCCAGGTCACCTTTGAACAGGTGGCTGTACAGGCTCGCCGTACTGCCGCCCGGTGAGGCGGCGAGCAGCATCATGCCGACCGCCAGTTCGGGGCGTAGGCCGAGGACGAAGACCAGACCGAGGCAGAGCGCCGGCAGCACCAGCATCTGGCTGACCAGGCAGACCACCATGGCCCGCGGGTATCGCAGAACCCGGCGGAAGTCCTCCATTGTCAGGGTGAGCCCAAGTCCGAGCATGATGATCGCCACGGCGATGGGAAATAGGAGAACCACCGTATCGTTGCTCATGGTAAGCCTGCTTTCCGATTGGAATGAAGTGCATGGATCTTTACATTGCCGATCGGTCGGCTGCTTCTTCCTGGTTGCTGGATCCCTGGAGGCCGCCATCCTGACCGGCATGGTTCCTCCGGTCGCCGAGTCGGGTAGATTGCGGTGAGTCACCAATGGTTGGCGAAATATTCGCTGGCCGGGCCGATTCTGGCGGTGTCTTGAACCATTGGCGATCACGGAACGTGCCCAGAGTATGGGTCAATGGCCTATCGGGTCCGCCCGGCCAGCAGCATGCGACACGGCAACGGCAGGACTGCGCAGACGCCGGTCGCCCAGAATCCGGCACCCCGTCGGGTGGTGAGCGAGGAAACGGTCATTCGCGGTGGCGGCCGGTACTTCCTCAACTGGCCGAAGCACGTGGCGCGCGTCAACGCACCGACGTGGACGGCGTGATCGAGGTGACCACGCGCTACGCCGTCGCGGTGCGTCGGTCCGCGCCGTTCCGGCAGTTCCTCGCCGACGAACCCGGGACGGCGGCCCGGGTGCTGTTCGCCGAGCCGGGCAGGGTGCACCGGCGATTCATCCGTGCCCAGGTGGACATCTTCGTCGACGTGCTCGGCCCTGATCTGGCCAACCACGCCGCACCGGAGTCGCTGGCGTACCTCTACATCCGGATCGTCGAGCCCGCCATCTACGCGGAGTTGCTCACCGGCCGGCAGCCGGACCTCGACCTGCGGGGCGGGGCGGCGGGCAGAGAAATTGCTCGTAGCGGGTGTCGTCGTCGACGAAGCGCTTCAGCCAGGCCACGCTGAACGACGAGATGGTAGTGTTCGGAATGTTCGGTGCGAAATGGCTAGCGTTGTTGAGCTCCAGATATGCCTTGTCCAAATCGGATGGAAGGCTTTCGAAGAATGGTTCGGAATGGAATCGTACCGAGGCGATCGTGTCTCGTTCGGTGCCGATCACCATATTGAATACAATGAACCCTTGTGATGCCAGCCGGGGTCCCAACCAGGCCATGCTCGACCGAGACGCGGTGAAGCCGGGGGCGCCGCCACTCCACCGAAGGTGCCTTCGTCGCCACTGGTCGGGAAGTAGATCGTGCCGCCGCCGAACCCGCTGGCATCGCGCGACGACACCGTCACCTGGGACGTCTCGAACGGGCCCCGGGCAGCGGCGAGACTGGACGCTTTCGGTGCCGGACCCCGTTCGAACGGGTTCTTGGCGGCGCTCGCGTTCGGGATCAACGTGAGCCCGGCGACCGCCAGCAATGCGGCCGTCGCCGCAGCGAGCACGCCCCGAACCCGACGCCGGCTGCGGTCCGGCCGAGCCGACCGGTGTGTGGAGCGCCGGGCGGGCGGATACGCGCGATCACGGCTGAGCGAATGTGCGGATTGCCGGGCTGCGGGCGCCGGGTCTTCGGACTCAGAGAACGACGGATGCATCTGTCCTCCCACTGGGATACGGGAGTCACCGCGCGGTCACCGGGGCGCCGTCCGGTTCGCGTCGCCGGACAAAGGGGCGGTCGCGACGACCGTCGGTGACGATGGATACCTGCGCGCGCGATGAGGCAGCCGAACTGCTGGTGGTGATGCCCGACGGCGAGCTCCACCGAGTGCCGTTCGCCGCCCTGCGGTCCGGTCCGGGTGAGTCCCTCGTCGACCGGTGGCCGGTCACCGTGATGCCCTCCGTCACGCTCGTCGCCGAGTTGACCGGCCTACCGGTGCCGCCAACCTCATGATCGCGCTGCCCGGGATACTCCGTACCGGGTGCCGGTGGGGGAGGCGATGCGGCGGGCGATACGGCAATCGCGCGACGACGGATCACCGTTGCGCCACAGGGCGTCGTTCGCGGTGGCCGGTGCCGGCTGGGCCGCGTCGACCGCGTCGGTCACTGCAGCCGACCGGCGTGGGCGAGGGCGGACGGGGTGAGCCGACCGACGATGGCCGGGGCCTCCCGGACGAGGGTGTCGTCGTCCACGGCCTCCACCATGAACCGGGCAAAGTCGATTCGCCGGGTCAGGTTGCTGGCCAACACCGGGTCGCCCACGTGCCGGCTCCACACCGGCAGGCCCTGGCTGTCGCCTTCTTCGAGGTCGCTGCCGCGTACGACGGTCCAGTCGGCACCGCTGGCGAAGACCCGTCGGCAGGCCCGTACCTGGTCGTTGACATCCACCACCCGCAGCAGCTTCGCCAGCCAGCCGAAGACCGCCGTGTAGAGCTTGAACCCTCGGGGGTAGACGTCCTGACCGTCGTTGCTGATGTGCCAACCGCAGGAGAAGATCAGCCGGGCACCGGGCTCGGCATGGTCGAGCACCGCCTGGGCGGTGCCCGAGGCGTAGTTCTGCACACCCCACGGCACCAGCACCGTGAGCACGGCGTCGCAGCCGCGCACCGCCTGGGCGATGACCGTATGGGAGTTGGTTGGCCCGGGGACCACGGTGATCCGTCCGTCGAACTCGGCCAGCTTGGGCATGCTCTTTTCCCGGCACACGGCGACGACCTCGTACCCACGCTCCAACGCGTGCCGCACCATGTATCGCCCGAGTTTCCCGGACGCCCCGACGACGCAGATCCGCCGGCCGGCACCTGGCTGGCCGACCCCGTCGGTGTCGACTGGTTCCATGGTCCTGCTCCCGTCTGTCGCTCCCCGAATCGCGTTCGGCTTACGCTGTAAGGTACAGCCTTGCGGTGTAAGGTTGTCAAGTAGTCCGAGAGGTGACAGCAGGAGGATCACGTGGTCACGGAGCCAGCCGACCCGCCCGCGAACCGGCGTACCGCGCTCAGCAAGGAGTTGGTGCTGCGCGAAGCGGTCGCGCTGGCGGACGAGGCCGGTTCGGGCGTGCCGAGCATGCGCCGGCTCGCGCAGCGGCTCGGCGTCGAGGCGATGTCGCTGTATCACCACTTCCGCAACAAGGACCTGATCCTCGACGGCATGGTCGATCTCGTCTTCGATGAGATCGAGCTACCGGCGGACGGAAACGACTGGTGCACCGCGATGCGGGACCGAGCGGCATCGATGCGGGCGGCGCTGATCCGACACCAGTGGGCGATCGGTCTGATGGACTCCCGGACCAACCCCGGCCCGGCTACCCTTCGTCACCACGACGCAGTGCTCGGCTGCCTGCGCGCCAGCGGATTCTCCGTCGCTGGCGCGGCGCACGCGCTCTCCTTGCTGGACAGCTACGTCTACGGGTTCACTCTGCAGGAACTCAGCCTGCCGTTCACCTCGTCCGCCGAAGTCACGCAGGTGGCGGGCGCGATCCTGGAGCAACTGCCCCGCGACGAGTTGCCGCATCTCGCCGAGATGATTGTCCACCGGGCGCTGGCTCCCGGCTATTCCTATGCGGCCGAGTTCGACGTCGGACTCGACCTGATCCTCGACGGTCTGCAGCGGAGCCGGGAAAACTGGCGGTGACCCGTATGCGGGATCGCCCGGGCCGCCGGAGAGCAGGAACCGCTGGCCGCTGGCACCGGGCGTGGTCATGGCTAGCACGTGGGCGGCGGCGACGTTGCGCACGTCAACGAATGGATGTACAGCTCCGGCTAACCCGGCAAGCTGCCGTCCAGGCTGCGCTGCACGATGTGGTTGGTGCCGGAGATCTCCTAGCCGATCACTGGGCCGAGCACGGCGACCGGACACAGGGTGACCAGTTCCAAGCCGGTGTTTCCTCGGCGGCCGCGAAATCCCAGGCGTCACGTTCGGTGGGGGTCTTGCTCTGGCCGCCGGCAAGCCTCGCCGCCGGGTGCGCCGTCCGCGCAAGGAGATCGTTCCACCGCGTACGGCTCAGTTCTTGCCGATGTTGCCTTTCCTGCCTTCATCGAAGGCCGCTACCTGGATGTCCTTGCCGCTGATTCGCTGGCAACCTTCCTGTCACCGTGCCTGGTCGCTCGCGGTCCGGCCCCGCGCAGACGCGGTGGTGCTCCTGCTGCGTCCCCGTCCCTGGCAACACCGAGAATTGGATCTGGTTCGCGAAACGCTGCACCTGGTGGGGCGGGCGGGGCTCGAACCCGCGACCGAGGGATTATGAGTCCCCTGCTCTGACCGGCTGAGCTACCGCCCCGGCGATGGAATCTTATCCGGTCGGTGTGCGCGGTGACGGACCAGTGGCAACAAGGCGAATTTTCCCACTTCACCATGAAATGTGATGGTCAAGCGCTGGGTAGCCAACTGGCGCCTATGGGTGATGCTTGTTGCATCGACCGTCAGGCCGTACGGTGGGGAGGTTCCCTGGACCAGGACCGGAACAGAACGAGGATCACCCTGCTCCGCGTTGCTTTCGTGCTGCTGGCGGGGGTGTCGGCGATCCTGGGATTCGTCGGTTGCGCCGAGCTGCTCGTGGGCGAGCCCGGCGGCACGACCGCGCCGGTCGATGTTCTCTACTACACGTTGCAGCTCTTCGTCCTCGACGCTGACCAGCTCGCGGACCGGGCCGACCTGCCATGGCAGTTGCAGGTCGCCCGGTTCACCGCGCCGGCGGCAACCGTGTTCGCTCTCGTCGAGACCGCCCGGGTACTGCTGACCGGTTTGGTCGACAGCAGGCGGTCGCCCACCACCGTCGGCAGCACAGGGGTGGACAGCCAGTTCACCGTTGACATCCTCTCCGCCCTGAAGCTGAAGGACGGATATTCCCTCCACGCTGCGCGTGGAACACGCGGCGCCCGGGTGGGTTACCGCTTCACTGCGCGCCGCCGGGACGAGTCCCGGTCTTACGTGCGCTCGACGGTCGTTGAAGTCCGCCTGTCCGGCGGCCTTGATGTTGATGGCGGCGTTGATGTCCCGGTCGTGGTGACGGCCGCACGGGCAGTCCCACTCCCGGACGTTCAACGCGATCTTCTCGTTGATCCGGCCGCAGTCGCAGCACATCCGGGTGGACGGGAGCCACCGGTCCACCCGGGCGAACGCGCGCCTCGTGGCGCACCCGCTCCGCCGTGTCTCCAGCATGCCGGTGAAGGCGGCCCAGCCCGCATCCTGCACGGACTTCGCCAGCCGAGTCCGGCCGAGACCAACAACGCACAGGTCCTCGACGTACACCGCTTGGATGCCCCTATGTTTGTCAAGGGCTCATACTGCTGGAACGGGTCTGAGCAGGTTGTAGATCTGAGGTGCCCCGAGGATTCCGGACAGGGAGCCAATAAGGTTACCCGGGTCTTCGCATTTAGCCGGGGTGGTGTTGTGGTCCGGTTACCCAGAGTCGATTGCGGCTGATTGCGTTGGGTGATCGTTTGCGGGGTCGTCGGGTCGCTGTTCGGGCGCGGCGGCGTTGGTTGTCGGGGTTGCGGTAGCCGAACGCGGCGCGGGCGTCGAGTTTCTGGATCCGGTTGATGCCTTCGCTGCCGGCGTTGGACGCGCCGGTGAGGACGGCGTTGACGATCTCGTCGCGCCACATGTCGAGGGTACGGGCGAACGCGGCGATCTCGTCGACGTGGGCGTGGTCGGCGCACCAGGTCAACAGGCTGGCCCAGCGGTCGCGCACGAGGCTGGGCGCGGGAGTGGTGTGGCTGCGGGTTATCCGTAGGGCGAGCAGGTCGCGGAGGTGTTCCTTCGTGATCCAGGCCAGGTGCAGATCGGTCAGCGTCGGGTCGTCGGCCATGGTGTTCCACAGCTTCGCGAGTTGTGTCGGGGACAGGTCCTCCCGGTTGCGGGTCAGGAGTCGTTTGATGCCGTACTCGGGGTCGGTCTTACGGCCCCGACGGCCGTACTTGTTCCTGACGATGCGCCACCGGACGGTGGTGAGCATCCTGTTGGCGAGTTGGACCAGGTGGAACGGGTCCACGCACAGCAGGGCGTGGGGCAGTGTCTTGCGGACGGCGGCGCGGAACGCGGGGCACATGTCGATCGACACCGTGCGGATTCCGGCCAGCCAGGCCGGGTCCCGCTGTTCGAGCCAGGCGGTGACGTCGGCGGTGCGGCGGCCTTCGACCTGGCCGAGTAGTCCCTGTGGTCCGGACAGGTCGGTGAAGCCGGTGTGCCACCGGTCGGCGATCTGCCGTGTCCGGCCGGTGTCCGGGTCGGCGGCCAGCCGGGGACGGCCCCGGCGGACCTCGTCGATCCCGAGGTCGGTGACCGGTTCCGGTTCGCCGGCCAGTACCGGATCGACGGTGGCGGTGAACGCGTCGTGCGCGGTGTGCCAGGACACCCCGTGACTGGCGGCGACCTCGGCGACGGTGCGCCCGGAGTCACTGATCGACCGTGCGCAGGACTGCCGCAGTCGGGGCGTCACCCGCGAACGCGTCGGCAGATCCGTCACGGACTCGGTGAAACTTCTTCGTGGACAGTCTTCGTTCAGGCATGACCAGCGCTGTTTCCACCACACCACCCGGACCCGGCGGCCACCGTAGGGCACATCGCATATCCGGCCGGTGACGCGTTCCTTGATCCGCTTCGCCGGTGTCGCGCAGCCGGGACACACCACGGTCACCGCCGTCTGGACATACACCGTCACGCTGTCGTCGGGTTCGGTGTCGACCTCGACGACCCGCACACCCGTCAACCCGAACAGGGCGTCCACGGCAGTATCCTGAACCACGTACCCGCGACCTTCCACTCATCATGATTCCCTAGACAAGAACCATGATCTTGGATGTCGCGGGTACGCCTGCGTTACGACACGCCCGACCCGGCCAGACCGAGCCTCACTGTCTGCAACCAGTTGCCGTCACGCAACGCGGTCAAGCGACCACCTCACCCCGATCAAATGCGTAGACCCGGTTACCCTGCAAGGAAAGTCGAGGGAAGAAGCGCGATGGCACGCATAAGCTCATACACCCCAGAGTTCCGTGAAGAAGCAGTGCAACTCGTTCTACAGTCGAACAAGCCAGTGTCGCAGGTTGCCCGGGAGATCGACGTTCACCCGGAGACGCTGCGTTCCTGGGTCCGCCAGTACCGGCGGGAAAACAGCGGCGCCCAGGACAGCCCACCGATCGGCGTCGACGAGCGCGCTCGACTGAAGGAACTCGAACGTCGCAACCGGGAACTCGAGATGGAGAACAGCTTCCTGAAAAACTCGTCCGCCAGCTGATGCGCGAGCTCGGGCTCGTGCCGTGCCAGCCCCACCCGAGGCGGTGGGGTCTCACCCAGTCGTCGTCCGGCACGGTGCCTGACCTCGTCGGCCGGGAGTTCACCGCCGACGCGCCTGGCGAGAAGCTCGTCGGCGACATCACGTACATCCCGACCGGCGAGGGGAGGCTGTATCTGGCGACCGTCATCGACTGCTGCACGAAGGAGGTCATCGGATACGCGATGGACGACCACTATCAGACGCCGTTGATGTCCCGCGCCATCCGTAACGCCGCCCGGAATCGCGAACTCAGGAAGAACGCCATCTTTCATTCGGACCGGGGCAGCAACTACATGTCGGACGACTACGGCAGAACGCTTCGGGATCTGAGGTTGCGGCGATCTGCTGGCCGGACCGGAATTTGTTTCGACAATGCGATGGCGGAATCGTTTTTCGGTGCACTGGAGAACGAACGCGTGTCGCGTGTGAAGTATCCCACTCGTGAGGCGGCACGCCGGGACGCTACTGCCTACATCGAATTCTGGTACAATCGTCAGCGTCTGCATTCAGCGGTGGGCTACCAACCTCCCCGGGAAGTCCACGCAGAGTTCGAGAACCTTCAAATCGCGGCGTGAAAGAACCGGCCGAACCACTGTCCGGAAAACGCGAGGCCCCTCACACCGAGAGTGCCCTTCCAAGCCGGTCTGATCAGGTCTTCGACAAACCCGATCATCCCAGCTCAGAGGGCACTCTCGTCATATCTCCACGCCGTTACCGGTCGCAGCGGACCGACCAATCCACGGATCGAGGTTTAGGGCGGCGAGGATGTCAATGCAACGACCTCACCCGCAGGCCGACGAACGTGGCCGGTACCCGGGCTCAGCTCTTCAAGAACGTGAGCAGATCCTGGTTGACCTGGTCCTGGTGGGTCGCGGTGATGCCGTGCGGGGCGCCCGGATAGTAGACCTCTTGTGCGCCGGACACCAGTTGTGCGGTCTTCATCGAAGCGTTCTTGATCGGCACGATCTGGTCGTCGTCGCCCTGCATCACCAGTGTGGGGACGTCGAAGGCGGCGAGGTCGTCGCGGAAGTCGGTCTCCGAGAACGCCGACACGCTCTGGTACGCGTTCCACAGCCCGGCCTGCATGCTCCACGACCAGAACTGGTGCAGGATGCCGTCGGACACCTCTGCACCTGGCCGGTTCACGCCGTAGAACTTGATCGCCAGGTCCTGGTAGAACTGCGCCCGGTCGTGGGCAAGGCTGGCCCGCATCTCGTCGAACACGGCCAGCGGCAGCCCGTCCGGGTTGTCCGGCGTCTGCACCATGATCGGCGGTACGGCGGAGATGAGCACCGCCTTCGCCACCCGACCGGTGCCGTACCGGCCGATGTACCGGGCGACCTCACCGCCACCAGTGGAGTGCCCGATCAGCGTGGCGTGGGTCAGGTCGAGCGCCTCGATCACCGCGGCGAGGTCATCGGCGTAGCCGTTCATGTCGTTGCCCTCGGGCGACTGGCTGGACCGACCGTGCCCACGCCGGTCGTGCGCGATGACCCGGAAGCCCTGCTGGGCGAGGAAGAGCAGTTGGCCGTCCCATGCGTCGGCGTTGAGCGGCCAGCCGTGCGAGAAGACGACGGCGGGGCCGGAACCCCAGTCCTTGTAGTAGAGCTGGGTGCCGTCCTGCGTGGTGAGGTACCCCATGGCGTCACTCCTGACTCTCGGTGCGCTCCTGCTTCTGCCGTTGGTCGGCTGGGCTGCGCTGCCGGGCCGGCCCGGGCGTTGAGCATCCGTCAAGGTGAAGAGTCTCCGCAGACGCGGAAAGATAACCGGCGTGAACCGGCGAAAACGGGGAACCGGCCGGCGTCGCGACGGTGCCTGCGTGGCTGGGTGTTCCGGCGCTGACGGGCCTCGTACCGGGCCCCGTCGCGTCGGACGCCGTGCACGTGGGTCGTCGGTCAGCGCACCAGGGCGTCGGGCTGGATGTCCGTCGGCGTGCCCTCCCGCTCGTACGCGGTCAGGCTGCCGACGGTGGTGGTGGCGATGTTGTGCAACGCCTCCTCGGTGAAGAACGCCTGATGGCCGGTGATCAGCACGTTGGGGAAGGTGACCAGCCGGGAGAACAGGTCGTCGCGCAGCATCTGGTCGGACAGGTCCTCGAAGAACAGACTGGCCTCCTCCTCGTACACGTCGAGGCCCAGATGGGCGATCTTGCCGCTCTTCAGACCACGGATCACGGCGGCGGTGTCGACCAGCGCGCCCCGGCTGGTGTTGATCAGCATCACACCGTCGCGCATCTGCGCGATCCGTTCCTCGTCGATCAGGTGGTGGGTGTCGGGGGTGAGCGGACAGTGCAGGGTGACGATGTCCGACTCGGCGAGCAGCGTCGGCAGCGCGACGTAACTCGCGCCAGCGGCGACGGCCTCGTCCGACGGGTACGGGTCGGCGGCGAGCACCCGGCAGCCGAACCCGGCCATGATCCGAATGAACCGGACACCGATCTTGCCGGTGCCGACGACGCCGACGGTCCGACCGTGCAGGTCGAAGCCGAGCAGCCCGTTGAGGGCGAAGTTGTGCTCCCGGACCCGGTTGTAGGCCCGATGGATCTTGCGGTTGAGCGCCAGGATCAGCCCGGCACAGTGCTCCGCGACCGCGTACGGCGAGTAGCCCGGCACCCGGGTGACGGTCAGCCCGAGCCGGCGCGCGGTGGCCAGATCGACATGGTTGAACCCGGCCGAGCGCAGCGCGACCAGCCGGACCCCGCCGCTAGCCAGCATCTCCAGCACCGGTGCGCTGAGGTCGTCGTTGACGAACGCGCAGACCGCGTCGCAACCGTCGGCCAACGGCGCGGTGTCCGCCGACAACCTCGGCTCCAGAAACACCAGGTCGTGACCGGCCTCGGCGTTCGCGGCGGCCAGGAACCGCTTGTCGTACGGCTTGGTGCTGAACACCGCTACCCGCATGGGGACCTCCTCCGGCGTGGCCGTAGCTTGAGCCGGTCCAGGGTACGGTGAGGCGGGTCGGCGAGAGGAGATCGGGCTGATGACCGCTGCGGTCACCAACTGGGCGCGTAACGTCACCTTCGCCGCGCGTCACGTGCACCGCCCGACCACCGTCGACGAACTGCGACAGATCGTGGGCAGATCGGCCCGGCTGCGGGTGCTCGGCACCGGGCATTCGTTCAACCGGATTGCCGACACCGACGGAGACCTCGTCTCGCTCGCCGGCCTGCCCGCCGAGGTGACGGTCGACTCCGAGGCGTCGACGGTCACCGCCGGCGGCGGCGTCCGCTACGGCGAGCTGGCCGAACACCTGCACGCCCACGGGTACGCGCTGCACAACCTGGCCTCGCTGCCGCACATCTCGGTCGCCGGTGCCTGCGCGACCGCCACCCACGGCTCCGGGCAGGGCAACGGCAACCTCGCCACCGCCGTACGCGCGATGGAGCTGGTGACCGCCAACGGAGACCTGGTCCGGCTGGACCAGTCCCATCCCGACTTCACCGGCGCGGTGGTCGGGCTCGGCGGGCTGGGTGTGGTCACCAGCGTCACCCTGGCGATCGAGTCGACCTTCGACGTGGCCCAGTACGTCTATCACGGGCTGTCCCGCGACGCGCTCACCGCCGGATGGGAGCAGCTCCAGGACAGCGGCTACAGCGTCAGCATGTTCACCGACTGGACCGGGACCGGTATCGACCAGGTGTGGGTGAAACGGCGCACCAACCACGACCATCCGCCGGTCGACGCCGCCAGGTTGGGGCTCGCCGCCGCCGACGGCCCTCGCCATCCGGTACCCGGGATGCCGGTGGAGAACTGCACCAGCCAGCTGGGGGTAGCCGGTCCGTGGCACACCAGGCTGCCGCACTTCCGGCTCGACTTTACCCCGAGCAGTGGTGCCGAACTACAGTCGGAATACCTGATAGCGGCCGGCGACGTGGTCGACGCCCTCGACGCGGTGGCCCAGATCCGCGACCGGGTCGCGCCCGTGCTGCAGGTTTGCGAGATCCGTACCGTCGCCGCCGACGAACTGTGGCTGAGCATGAACCATTCGCGGGACAGCGTCGCGATCCACTTCACCTGGGTCGCGGATGCGACGGCGGTGATGCCGGTGATCACCGCGGTCGAGCAGGCACTGGTGCCGTACGCCCCCCGACCGCACTGGGGCAAGCTGTTCGGCATCGGCCGGGACGAACTCGTCGGCAGGTACTCGCGGTGGAACGACTTCGCCGACCTGCTGGTCCACTACGACCCGGCCGGCGTGTTCCACAACGACTTCCTGGACCGCTACTTTCCCCGCTGACCCCGGACGGTGCCCCGCTGATCCGCGACGGCTCAGGCCCGGCGGTCGATGCGGGCCTTCACCCCACCGTCCTCGGCGAGCATGTGCAGCAGCGCCGAGCCGTCGATCAGCTCCAGCGGCTTGCCGGAAGCGAAGTCGAAGGCCGCCGAGGTGTAGCCGGCGGTGGTCACCAGGATGCCGTTCGAGGCGTTCTCCGCCTGGACGACGCCGAACAGATCACGGACCGCCGACACGTCCACGGTGCCGCCGCCGCGCCGGGCCAGCACGACGACCGTGCCGCCGAACAACGGGCGGGGATCGTGCGCCATGCACTCCACCGTACCGTCGGCTGTCGTGCGCACCTGGCGCATCTGCAGCCCGAGCTTGGTGAACAGGTCGGCGATCAACTGCTCGAACTGGTCGGCCGGCATGGTCAGCAGGTCCGGTCGCTGGTCCAGGTCGGCGAGGACGTCGATCTCGTCGGCGAACCGCTTGTCGACCTTGTCGAAATCGACCACGGCGGGCACCGGTGCCAGATCCACCGGATGGGCGGAGATCCGCGCTTCGAGTCGGCGCAGGCAGGCGGCCGGGTCGACGTTGGCCAGGTTGATCGCGACGAACTCGTCCCGGTTGGTACGCAGACTGACCAGGCAGGGCCGGGCCGGTCGACCGGTGGCCGGGTCGATCCGTTCGACGATGCCGTTGAGGCAGACGGTCTCCAGCAGTCGGGTGCGGTCAGCCTCGTACAGCTCGTGCACCGTACGCAGGGTGATCTGAGTGATGAGGTCGGCGTACCGTTCGGCGATCTCGGTCGCTGGCCGGCCGACCGCCGTCACCTCGTCGTTGGCCGGCTGGTACCGGTACTCCCGGATCCGGGGGACGACCTCCACCGCCGGCAGGTGGTACTCGACCACCAGCTGACGGGACTCGGGCAGGTAGGCGAGCCGGTAGCGCTGCGGAAAGTCGTCCGGGTAGACGGAGTTTCCGAGCACCAGCCCGAAGTACTCGACGACGGCTTTCGGATCGGCGGCGGCGAAGACGGCGGAGAACCGGTCGATCGCGGCGTTGTGCGCGGCGACCTTGGCGGCCAGCTTCTCGCACTGCTGACGGTACTTCTCCTCGGCTGCGGCCAGCCGGCGGTGCCGCTGAGCCTCCGCCGCCTCGTGTTTCGCGGTGGCCTGCTCGAACATCTCTCGCGCCTCGGCGACCTGCTGCTGATGGCGGACCTCACCGCCGAACATCCGGCCCAGGCCGGCCGGCTCCGGTGGGGCGAAGTCGGACCACTGCGGTGCGGCCAGCGGTACGGCGAGGTTACCCGGATCGAACGGCGGCGGGGTGCTGCTGCGCTTGAGCCGATCGAGGTCGATGTGGTCGTCGACGGCCAGGGTGTCGGCGAGCAGCTCCTCCAGCTCGGCCACCCGCGAGCGCAGGTTCGCGTTGGCGGCCGCGATCTTCGCCGCCCGGGCCTCGATGTAGAGACGCTTGCGTTGGCGTTCGTCCTCGGCGGCCGCCTGCTCGGCGGCCTGCCGGGCGTTCTCCGCCTCCCAGACCATCTGCTGATGCTGACGGTGCGCGAAGGCTTGGGCCCGGTGCTGGGCGTGCACCTGCTGGGCGTGTGCCCGCTGCGCCTCCTGCATGCTGCTCATCTGTCAGCCCCGATCGTCGCCGGTCCACTCCCGCCCCGACCGTCCGCGCCACCCGGCCCGGACGGATCATTGGTCGCACGTCTGCACGTTGGACGTGCGTCAATCTTGTCCGACCGTCACGGTAGCGTCCAGTGTCCAGCTTCCGGCGGCGACGTTCGCAGCCGGCCTTGGGGCGGCACCCTCTGCTGGGCGGTGCGGTACGACGAGCCTGCCTATCCTGGTGCGTACCCTCGCGGAGCGGGCCGGGGGGCGGGGGGCGGGGAGGGATTGACGGATGGCGAAGGACGGCCGGGTGTCGCACGGCGGCGATCCGTACCTCTGGTTGGAGGAGGTGCTCGGTGCCGCCGCCCTCGACTGGGTCCGCGACCGCAACGCGGAGACCACCGCCGGCTGGACCGCCGAGCCGGGGTTCACCCAGCTGCGGGACCGGATCAAGCAGGTGCTCGATTCCGCCGACAAGATTCCCGACCCGACCTGGCGCGGGGATCACCTCTACAACTTCTGGCAGGACGCCGGACATCCCCGCGGGGTGTGGCGGCGGGCCACCCTCGACGAGTTCCGTCGGCCGCAGCCGAGCTGGGAGATCCTGCTCGACCTCGACGCACTCGCCCGGGTCGAAGGGGAGAACTGGGTCTGGAAGGGTGCCCACGTGCTGCGGCCCGGGTACGACCGGTGCCTGGTCGTGCTGTCCCGGGGCGGATCGGACGCCGCGGTGGTCCGCGAGTTCGACCTGACCACCCGAGACTTCGTGACCGATGGTTTCATCGTCGAGGAGGCGAAGAGCACCGTCTGCTGGATCGACCGCGACCACATCTACGTGGGCACCGACTTCGGGCCCGGCACCGTCACCAACTCCGGCTACCCGCGGACCATCCGGCGCTGGCAGCGCGGCACCGCGCTGGCCGACGCCCCGCTGGCGTTCGCCGGCGAGGTCGACGACGTCACCGTCTCCGTGGTGCACGACCCGACCGCCGGCTATGAGCGCGACCTGGCGGTACGGCGCACCGAGTTCTTCCGCAACCGGACCTACCTGCTGCGGCCCGACGGCGGTTGGGGCCTGGTCGACGTGCCCTCGGACGCCGAGATCGACCTGCACCGGCAGTGGCTGCTGATCGAGCTGCGCAGCGACTGGCAGACCGGTGACATCACCTACCCTGCCGGCGCGGTGCTGGTCACCCCGGTCGACGAGTTCCTGGCCGGCAAACGGGAGCTGACCACGGTCTTCGAGCCGACCGAGCGCTCCGCCTACAGCTACCACGCATGGACCCGCAACCATCTGCTGCTGGTCACCCTCACCGACGTCCGTAGCGAGATCACTATCCTGACTCCCGGCGACGACGGCTGGCGGCGGCGCACGCTGCCCGACGCCGGCGGATTCGACCACACCGACGTGGCCGACACCGAGCCGGACCGGGGCGACGAGTTTCTGCTGCACACCGCCGGGTTCATCCGGCCACCGACGCTGCTGCACGGCACCGTCGACGGCCCGACGCGACCGGTCAAGACCGGTCCGGCCTTCTTCGACGCCGACCAGATGACCGTCCGGCAGTTCTTCGCCGGCTCCGCCGACGGCACCGAGGTGCCGTACTTCCTGGTCACACCGGGTGATGCCAGCCCGCCCGGACCGGCGGCCGGGCTCACCCTGATGACCGGGTACGGCGGTTTCGAGGTCGCCTGGACCCCGACCTACAACGGCGTCGTCGGCGCCGGCTGGCTGGCCCGGGGCGGCAGCTTCGTGGTCGCCAACATCCGGGGCGGCGGCGAGTACGGACCGCGCTGGCACACTGCCGCACTACGGGAGAACCGGCTCCGCGCGTACGAGGACTTCGCCGCCGTCGCCACCGACCTGGTCGCCCGTGGCCTGACCAGACCGGACCGGCTCGGCGTCTACGGCGGCAGCAACGGCGGGCTGCTGATGGGCGTGATGCTGACCCGCTGCCCGGAACTGTTCGGCGCGGTCGTCGGGCAGGTGCCGCTGCTGGACATGCGCCGCTACCACAAGCTGCTCGCCGGAGCCTCCTGGATGGCCGAGTATGGCGACCCCGACGATCCGGCGGACTGGGCGTTTCTGCGGGAGTACTCGCCGTACCAGAACATCCGACGGGGTACGGCGTACCCGCCGTCGCTCTTTCTTACCTCGACCCGCGACGACCGGGTGCATCCCGGTCATGCCCGCAAGATGGTCGCCCGGCTGCGCGAGTACGGCCACGACGTCACCTATCACGAGAACGTCGAGGGTGGGCATTCCGCAGCAGCGGACAACGCACAGCAGGCGTTCAAGTGGGCACTGCTGCTGGAGTTCGTCCGGCGGACCCTGACCGGTGAGCGTCGCGCGGCGTCAGACCCGGTCGGGGGACTGCTCGGTAACAGGTAGGAAGACGGTGACCACCGCCATGCAGGACGCCCAGACGACGAGCAGCACG
Source organism: Solwaraspora sp. WMMA2065 (assembly GCF_030345075.1). NCBI lineage: Bacteria > Bacillati > Actinomycetota > Actinomycetes > Micromonosporales > Micromonosporaceae > Solwaraspora > Solwaraspora sp. WMMA2065. The sequence continues at coordinate 2,764,738 of NZ_CP128361.1, read as the reverse complement.
GTCAGCTGACCGCTGGCTATCCGGCCGGGATACAGCAGGTGCGCGGTGGTTTCGACCACCATGCCGGTGCCGATGATCGCGGTGAGAGCCGGCCACGGTCTCGTCCAGCCCCAGAGCAGGACCGCGCTCAGCGCTACGGCGAGCAGTCCGATCCCGATCGCGGGGAAGTGCGCTTCGGGAACGCCCTGCACGGTGACCTCGGCGCGGGGTGGCACCAGCCGCAGCGGCTCGAGCGTGAGTCCTTCCAGCAGCCGGCGGGGTTGTTTCCAGACGACCAGCGGCAGGAGCAGGAGCAGCGTGGCGCAGACGAAGACGGCCCGCTGGACGGGGACGTGACGACGGTGGTTCGCCGCGCTCCACGCCGCGTCGTACGGCTGCTTGTGCCGTCGCAGGCGGGGTAGCGGGATCCGGGCCGGGTCGTGCCGATGGGCGAGCCACCACAGGGTGGCGGCGGTGACGGTGCCGACGATCGTCAGCGTTTCCGGGCGGTTGCCGAGCAGGCTGCCGCTCGGCAGCAACCAGAGCAACCCGACCCCGCCGGCGGTGAAGACGGCCGCCAGTACCAGGCCCAGGGCCCGCCAACGTCGGGCGGTGCACCACATCTGATGGCCGATCCGGTGCCACTCCTCGCTCCACGATTCGGTCTCGCGGTCGAGCCGCGCCCAGTCTCGGGTGCTTCGGATCCAGCCGACGACGATAGCGGCAGCCGCGAGCAGCGCGGCGACGCCAGCGGCCCAGCCGGGCCGGTTCTCGTCGGCGCGGGACGCGTCGGCGATCGACGCGTAGCCGAGCAGGACCAGCAGGGTGGTGGCGGCGGCGCGGGCCGGGTCAGCAGCCAGTGGTAGCAACACGATCAGCGGCCGGATCAGCAGCAGCAGGGCGCGCCCGACCCTCGTCGGCCAGCCCTTACCGGCCGGCCAGAGGGCCCGGTAGGTGAGGTGGACCGCCCGGCTGGACAGACCGTAGCGGTAGGCGACCGGAAGGTCGCGGACGCCTTCGTTGCCGCGGGACACCCGGTTGGTGAGTTGCTCCCAGTGGTCCATCGCCGCTGGCTGCCGGGGTTGGTCGGGGTCGTCGGACCGGCCCGTCTCCCTGGCCTCCTGGTCCTCCTCCAACAGGATCTGGTACTGCAGCCAGCTCTTCAGCGCACGCTTGAGACACTCCCGCTGGTCGGGCTGCAGGCGGCTCATCCTGGTGGGCACGGGCGGCAGGTCACCGTTGCTGCCGGTGAGAATCCGCCGCCACTCCCGCCCCGACACGCCGGGGACGGGCTCCTGGACCCATCGCTGCCAGACGCGGTTGAGCTCGTTGTCGTCGCAGCAGCCGCAGAGCTTGTCGATGATCATGTCGGTGATGCCGGCGGCGGCGTCCAGCCGGCCCCAGGCCCAGTCGTTGGCCCGCCACGACCGGCGGAGGAAGGCTCCGAAGTTGTGCAGTGTGGTACCGGCCAGCTTGGCACGGGAGTTGATCACCGGATCGGCTGGGTCGAGTCGGCCGGTGCGCAGCCGCTCGGTCAGGCGCTTGCGGCGTTCGCTGCAGTCGATGTTGCGGAACTTCTGCTGCAGTGGGCTCTCCTGGTTACCGGTGATCTTGTGGTAATGGACGACGGGTTGCACTCCCGGCACGCCGCCGGCAACCGCGAAGATGGTGTGCAGCTTCTTGATGCTCAATTTGCGTAGCGATGAATCGTGGACGTCCTTGAATGCCGAGTCGCACCAGGCCCGCCGGTCCTTCGGGCACAGTTCGTCGTCGCTGCGCAGTTTCCGCCTGGCGATCGGTTGGCCGATCTCCAGCAACTCTCCTTTCAGGTCCTCGGCCAGCGTCCAGATTTCTTCCAGCGCGGTCGTCCCGGGGCTTGACATGTCGACTTCCCGGGCCATGTACTTCGCCGGGTACTGTTCGAACAGCATGCGGTTGAACTGTTGGCTGTCGCATTGCCCGTCAACTATCGCCCGGCGGAGTTTGTCGGGGAGACCCGGCAGGCTTTTTTGCAGGGCGCGCGCCCGCCGGGTGGCGGCCAGCAGATCCGGGTTCTCCAGCGCGCCGCCCGGTCCCTGGAAGTCCCGGAGCAGTTCCGCGCCGGCCAGGTCACGGATGTGGTCGGCCAGCTCCAGCAGCCGGTAGACTTTGTGCTTGACCTCGCGTAGGCATTTGACGGCCTCGTCGCCCGCTGCCCGGTCGTCGCGGTAATCGGAATTGCGATTCTTCTCCTCGAGTGCACGGATCCAGGAGATCAGCATGGTAGTCGCGCTGTAGGCCGCCTCAATGTCCTGAAATTCCTCCTCGTCTACTGTCCCCTGGTGGTAGATGTCGTCGAGTTGTGCCTGGATGTTCAGCGCCTCGTACTCGCCGAGAACCTGATACGGTCCGGACAGTGCGGGTCGGCCGATGGAGTACTCCGCCGGCTTCGTGAGAATCTCGGCGATCTTTTGAGCGTCGACGGAGTGTCGATAGTCGCGGTAATGATCCGGCAGCGGTGGCGGTGGATCGCCGTCACGTTTGACGACGCGGTCGCTGATCATGGTCCGGCGGCAGGTCCGGCACTCACAGGCCGGCGGTCGCCAGCTGCCCAGCGGCCGGCGACGCGCTCTGGTGAGCGTGATCTGCTGGGTGATGAGGTGCTGCCGGATCTGGGCGGCGAGGCCGATGTCGTTGGTGCTTCGGACGTGCCCGAGTTCGCCCTCCTCGGTCTCGGTGCGTTGCTTCAACGCGATCGCCCGCAGCAGCACCCGGAGCCAGTGCAGGGCGCCCTTGCTGTCCGGCTGAGTCGGGGAGCTACGAGCCGACGGCGACGGATCCGGATCCAGGTATATCAACCGTCGATCGGTGGGGGAGACGGCTGCGGTCCGGCAGATCGCCAGCAGCGCCCGTCGGATCGGGATGTTGTCGAAGATTCCCCCATCGACCACGTAGTACGGTTCGGACCCGATGTGCAGGCTGGTTCCCCGCGGCCGTAGTCCGGAGAAGACCATCGACATCTCCGGCACCGAGGTCCGGTCCGTGCCGCTGCCGTACTCCAGCTTGTTGTGGTGACCGGCGACGGCATGGATCGACGCGGGTTCGAACGCCCCGGGAAACGACGAGGTGGCGCGGGCGGCAAGGGCGAGCCGGTCCAGCCGGTACTTGACCGGGTGCGGCGGATCGTCGCACGGATGATCGGTGGCGTCCGGTCGGTCGGCGGGTCCGGGAAAGTCGGTGATCCCGGTGTCGAGCGGAGCGTCGCGGCGGGTGAAGTGGAACTGGGCCTGCCCCTCGGCCAGGCTGCGTTCCTGGTTCTGATCCTGGGCCAGCAGGGTGGCGGACAGGTCGACGGTCATGTCGTCGGTGGCGAGCCCGCAGTGGCCCTGGTCGCGCAGCCGGTAGAGCGCCCGGCAGATGCGGTGGTAGAGATACCTGTCGCCGGCCAGCAGCGACGGCACCCGACCGACCGGGCGAGGCTGCCGCATCATCCGCCACAGATCGGCGTCGTCGAGCCAGAGGTTGCGGACCGCGTCGACGGTCGAGCCGACGCACTGAGCCACGCCGTACACGACGGCGTTGAGACCGCCGGCACTGGCGCCGGCGAGTACGTCGATCTTGACCTCGTCGTAGCGGGCGAGCCGGAGCATGCTGGCATAGATCTCGGCCCGCTGCTGCTGGGCGGGACGTTCCGGGGACTTCCCCCGCTGCAGGGTCGCGGTGCCCCGCGGGTCGGGTGTGGTCCGACGCAGCACGTCCAGCTCCGCGACGGCCCCACCGATCCAGACCGCCAGGCTGACGCCGCCGCGCATGGCGAGGGCGATCCGCAGCTCACGGCGGTTGGGTAGGGCGTTCTCCTCCGGTGTGGGACGTCGATCCTCCGGCATGGTCACCTCCGCGCGGCAGCACCGGGAGGCATCCGCATGGTCGCACGGGTCGCCGACGCGCCGGGGCGATCCCAGCCGACCTCACCCTGTGACAGCTGGCGTCCGGGCGTGCCATCACCCGGAAATAGGGCAGGACCGGTATCCCCAGAAGCATTGAAGTATCGTCGTTTGTCGATAGTATTCGCATCGGGTACCCAGCAGCGCCTGTCCGACAAGGCCGAACAACCTGTTCTGTCGCCGCGCCGCCCATCGGGTCGGCGCGTACCCCCCTGACGATGAGGACACCGCACGATGAAGGCACTCCCGCTCCTGTCCCGGATGCTGCTGGCCACCGGGTTCGTCGCCGCCAGCCTTGTGCTGCCGGCCACCACGGCGCAGGCCGCGCCGCCGTCCAGCACCGCCGACGAGATCGGCATCCTGGTGGTGAACGGCCGTCCGGCTACCGAGAACTACCCGTTCATGGTCTACACCTCTGGCTGCACCGGCTCCCTGATCAAGTCGAACTGGGTGGTCACCGCCAGGCACTGCCCGACCCCGAGCTCCGTACGGGTGGGCAGCGTCAACCGGACCAGCGGCGGCACGGTGGTCCGGGTGATCCGCGCGGTCAACCACCCGCGGATCGACGTCAAGCTGATGCAGCTGGCCAGCTCGGTCAGCTATGCTCCGGCACCGATCCCGACCGCCTCCGGGGCGGTCGGCACCGCCACCCGGATCATCGGCTGGGGCCAGACCTGCGCTCCCCGTGGCTGCGGCTCGGCCCCGACCGTCGCCCACGAGTTGGACACTTCGATCGTGGCGGACAGCCGGTGTCTCGGCATCGACGCCGGCTATGAGATCTGCACCAACAACACCAACGGAAACGCCGGTGCCTGCTACGGCGACTCTGGCGGTCCGCAGGTCCGGATGGTCTCCGGCCGGTGGTACCTGATCGGGGCCACCAGCCGCGCCGGCAACAACAACTCCACCTGTGCCACCGGCCCGTCAATCTACGGCGACCTGCCGTCGATCCGCTCCTGGATCGACACCCAGGTGGGCGGACTGCCTGCCTGACCCGTACCAGCCTGATCCCCTACCCTTTCGTGCGCCGCACCGGTCCGCCGGTGCGGCGCACCCCTGCGATCGCCCGGCGGGTGGATTTTCTCACTGCGGGATCGGCTCGACCCGGCGCGATTCCACTGAGTTCCCAGGTGGTCGCTTGCGGTACGTGATCCGTCTTGTCGGTCGAACGAGGTGAATACGGCCCGTGCCCGCCGGACGACCCTGAGCTGCCGAAACAAGATTCTTGAGCCGATGTTGAACCCGGCCCATTGACCGAAAGTATGATGTCGGCGGGTTGAGGGATGCCCGCCAATTTTCCACTAACCGTGAGACACCCCGGATACGGGATCGGGCTGCTTGACAGCCCAGAGATCTCACTTTTAGCGTGGCTTCCCGTAAACGTGGTGCGAACTCGTTCCGGCAATGGAAGTGGGCGTTTGAAGGCACCCGTTTGACCAGCCAGCAGAACACGGCTGCCCCACCGGACGACGCCTGTCAACCGCGCCGCCCTCGACGAGAAGGAGTAGGTAACCCCCATGTACAGGTCGGCACAACGGCGCAGTTCGACCCCGCGTGGCCGAAACCAGCGCACTGTCAGTGGCCGCAACAAACGCATCATCGCTGTCCTCGGTACGGTCACGGTGTTCGCGGGCATCGTCGCGGTCACTCAGGTCTCATCTGCCAACGACCAGCTGCGTACCGCCTCGGAGTGTGTGGCCCCGAGCCCTGGCTCCACTGCTGAAGGCGGCGTGACCACCACGGTGACCCAGGAGAACGGCCGCGAGGTGCGGCACCACTGGGGTGACGGACAGATCACGCTCGAGGAGTGTGAAAGCGGTACGACCCTCGTCGCGGCTCCGACCATCGAGTGCCCATCCGTAGTGGACAGTCTGCCGGAGGTCCCCGCTGCGGCGCGTACCGAGGTGGAGCGCAACCTCGGCCTGCTGGAGAACCAGATCGAGGAGGCTAACAACCGGCTCGCAAGTAGCGTAGGCGAGGGTGGGCCGAACTTCATCAACAACGCCATCCTCGGCCCGCTGGCCAGTAAGCGGGCCGCCACCCTGGACCGGATCGAGATCGCCATCGGCCGGGTCGCGCCGCGTCCGCGCGGGCTCGACGAGCTGGCCACCTGCGAACTCGTCAACCGCCCGGACAACAACGACGGTAACGACAACGACGGTAACGACAACGACGGTAACGACAACGACGGTAACGACAACGACGGTGGCGGAGACGAGGGCAACAACAACGACGGTAACGACAAC